>CAJMSE010000001.1 GCA_905216025.1 uncultured bacterium
CGGGGCGACTTGCCGGTTCCCGGCACGAACTCCACGCCGCGCTGCTCCACGTTCACTTGCAGGGTGGTGACGAACTTCCTGCCATCGTTGCGCTCGATGAGCTTGTCGCGCACGGGCAGTCCGGCGCGGAGCATGTCCCGTTCCTGCGCGGTGATTTCCGTCTTGCCGATGCGCTCCGGGATGCGCACCTTGCTCGCCGGAATGTCCGTGATTTCATTCGTCTTGCGGTCGATGCTGATGTAGGAGGGGATGATTTCGCCCGTTTCCCTGTCCACAATGTCCACGACCCTGCCGAGGTTGCCCGTTTCGCGGAGGTTCTTCCGGTCATTGTCGGAGAATTTGTGTTCCTTGTACTCATCTAACTTCTGCTCCTTGCGGATGAAGTGCGGCACGAGGCTGACATTCCCCTCGCCGTCCTTCTTGAAGGAAAGGCGGGCGTCCAGCTCGAACGATTCGCCGCCGAAGGTGGGCTTGACCTTCACCAAGTCGGACTTGCCGTAGTGGAGCATCTTCGTAAGGTCGCCGGACTTTTCAAGGTCGTCACGCTTCACGCCCCATCTGTCCTCCAGTTCCTGCCAGTTGATTTTACTCTCGTCGATGGGCCGGTAGCCCCGTTTGCCCTGCGTCTGTTCGGAATTGTCCTGTTGCTGTTCTTTCTGTTGTTCCATGTTCTCCTGTTTTTGAGGTTCTTGTTTCTCTGTCTGTTGCGCAGCTTGCTCTTCCATCACCTGCTGTTGATAGGGGAAGGTGTCGATTTTGTGCGGTGCGAGGATTTGTTTGTTCTGGTACGGATGCTGGAGCAGGTCTTTCATCACGCCCAGCATGGAATCCACTTGGTCCGCCGCGATGCGGTAGAAACCGAAGCGGCTGGGTTCCTTGCACTGCCGGAAGAAGTTCTTGAAGAAGTTGTCCAGCACGTCACCGTGTCGGTCGAATTGCAGGAAACTCTGCGCGTTCTCCGCTTTCGCGGGGGTGCGCTTGGGAGAGCCGTCTGCATCCAGCCCGGCTACCACGCTGATCTCGCCCGTCTTCTCGTCACGGACTATCAGCACGTCCTTTTCAGTTGTTTTCTTTGCCATTTGAAAAATGTTTTAATGGGTTATTTTTGAAAGAAATTATGGATACGAGCCTTGTAGAAGGCTATATCTTCTTTTTTGAAGTCCTTTACGTGTCCGGAAAGGAACATCAGCACGTCCTCCTCGCTGTAATAGGTCTTTTTGCCGAGCGTCTTGTACGGCAACGCGCCGATGCTGCGGTAGCGTTGCAGGGTGCGCTTGCTGATCTGGAGCAGCATACAGAGGTCTTGGTTGTCGAACATCCTGATACGTTCCATCGGATTCGGAGCTTTGCCGGACGGCTGTAAGGAAAGCAGCAGTTCGTCCTGACGGTCGATCCGTTCCATCAGCTTCTGCATCCAGCTCTCGAAATTGTTTCGGGTAAGCAGTTCCATACGTCACGTCCTCCTTCCTTTGGATTTGCCGCCGCCCGTGCGTAGCGTGTGGTTCCGTTTCAGTTCCGTCGGTGTCGCCGCGTCTTCCATGACGGTGCAGTCCGCAAGCAGGCGGTCGACTTCAGACTGGCGGTAGCGGCATTTGCCGCGCAACACCACATAGCCGATGCGATGCTCGCTGCGCATACGCTGGAGGGTGCGGATACTCACGTTCAGCAGGTGCGCCGCCTCGTGGGTGGTGAGCAATCTGTCTGCGGATTTTTCCTTCCTTTCGCCGGAAACGGCACGCACGTGTGCCGCTATTTCGGCTATCTGTTCCGTTAATGCGGTGAAGACGGAACTTTCCATCGTTATTACTTTCATATTCAGTCCTTTCTTTTGGTTTCTGCGGCAAAATTCGGCAATAAACAAAAGGGGCTTTAACAGCTCACTACGTGTCTCACGTAAGATTTTTGTCGGAAATGGCTCTGTAACCCGGACAGACGGCGCAACACACAGCCTTTCAGCGGGAAACGATATGTGTTCACGGGGGACGGCGTTACCTTTGCGGCAAACCTAAAATCTTTTGAATATGGAAATTGTATCTATCGAGAAAAAGACCTTCGAGATGATGCTGGCGTCCTTCAACGCCCTCTCGGAGAAGGTTGCCGCCCTGAGGCGCAAGAGCGACGGCGGGCGGCTGGAAAGGTGGCTCACGGGCGAGGAAGTCTGTGGGCAGTTGAGAATCAGCCCGCGCACGTTGCAGACCTTGCGCGACAAGCGGCTTATCGGCTACTCGCAGATAAACCGCAGGTTCTATTACAAGTCGGAAGAAGTCAGGAGGCTGGTTCCGCTTATCGGCACGCTTTATCCCGGCAGAAGATGATTTTTTTATTATTCACAACCCACTGAATCCAAAGTTATGATGAACGAGAACAACGATGTTTTTACAATGGAGGACGAGCCGCTTGCCACCGTGGTGCAGAATATGCGCAAAGGCTCTAAATGGCTCTCCGCATTTTTGGAAAGTTACCGTCCGCCGCTGGACGGGGAACGTTACCTGACGGACAGGGAGGTGGCGGAACTGCTCCGTGTAAGCCGCCGTACCTTGCAGGAATACCGCAACAACAGGGTGTTGCCCTTTATCCTTTTAGGAGGAAAAGTGCTTTACCCCGAATCGGGATTACGTGAACTGCTGGAGACGAATTACCGCAAGCCGATGGAATAATGTTCCGGCATTTCGGAATAAAAGCGTACCTTTGTAGTTAAAACGAAATACCATTATGCTTCGGAGTGAATTTGCAAAATTGCTAGAATCCACAATAATTCCTGAAGGAATTGAGCAAGAGGATATAAAATCCCGAATATATCCTATAAGTACAGCATTGATGTCAATGTTGCCACAAAAACTGTATAGATATAGGAGTTGTTCAACATTAAACCTTGATGCTTTTGACAAGGATCTGGTTTATGCTGTTACTGCTGATAAGTTTAATGATCCCTATGACACTCTTGTTTATTATAGTTTGGATAATATTCAAGAGCAAATGAGAGCTTGTTGTACAGAAGAATTTCTTGAACAATTCAAACAGATACTTGAAGCTAAAGATTTCGATTTTCCTCCAAGTGTAATCCAATTTTTTGGAAGAAACAATTTGGCAGGTTTAAAAGAACAGGTAATATCGTGTAATGGTATAAATCCATTGACATTAGCTCTTTTTAGTGTTGCAATGGAAAACATATTGAAAGAAATCCTATTAAAAATGGGGGATACATTAAAGGTCGTATCTACAATAGCATGTTTAAGTGAAAGCATTGATTCTGTTATAATGTGGAGCCACTATGCCCAAAATCATGAAGGGTTTGCATTGGAATATGATTTAAGGTTCTTATTGGAACAAGGAGAAATGAATTGTTGTATTTTGCCTGTTATATATGATAATGACCGTTTTGATGCAAATAACTTTATTCAATGGTATATAGCAAAGAGTTTGGGGCTGGATGTTAAAAATATAGATTCACTATCACATTTGAAAATGGCTATTCACAAATCCACACAGTGGGAATATGAAAATGAATGGCGTATTATTCATTCAGAGAAACAACCTGCCGCACATTCTCGTGCAACAAGCCTGAAAATTGTTCCTAAAGCAATCTATTATGGAGAGAGAATTTCAAACATCCACAAGAAAATTTTGCATTATATAGCACAAGAAAAAGGAATTGCGGAATATGATATGTACATTGATTGTGGCTCGTTAAAGTATGAGATGTTATATAAGCCATCTCAATTTTGATACCTCATATTCTTTAGCACATAATTTGTATATTCCAAATTGACTATCTTAAAGTTAAAACGGACAGCTTGATGGTTGTCCGTTTTTAATTGATTGTCATCGTCTTTTCAGCAGTAACCGCCTTTTCCGCTATGTACGAATACCATGTAGGCGGTATGCTTGTCTTTTGCGAGTGCCTTGTCCATCAGCCAGCGGCGGAAAAGATGGGCATGGTATGTGCTCAGCCGGAAGGTGACGGGGATGATTATCTCAAGCGAGTAAACATCCGCATACAGACCGTTTTCAAGCTGAATGTAGCGGCATACCTCGTAATCGCTCAGTACGTCCGTCTTGCGGACAGCTTTGATGGCAGCGTTCACTGCCGGGACACCCGTGTGGAACAGTCCGGCGATTTCTACGGCGTTCATCCATACCTCGTTACCGGTTACGCTGACGGTCTTATCCTCTATAATGATTATGTCACGTTTCATGGCTTCTCTGTTTTAGATGGTGCAACCTGCAAATTCCTCGATTTGGTTCAATCTTGCGGCAAGGTTCTCCATGTCTTGATTGAGCTTCTCTTTGGTTATTTTCGCGTATATCTGCGTTGTCTTTATGCTTTTGTGTCCCAGCATGGAACTGACCGTTTCGATGGGTACGCCGTTGGAGAGGAACACCGTCGTGGCTGCCGTGTGGCGGCTTTGATGCCATGTAATATGCTTGGTGATACCGCAACGCTTGGCGACGGCACGGATTCCGGCAAGACACGTGTTGTAGTGGGGTACAGGGAAAATCCTGCCGTTTTCGCACAGCCCACGGTATTTGTAGATGATGCGCTTCGCTATGTCAAGCATACGGATGTCGGACACCACACCCGTCTTCTGGCGCTTGATGTTTATCCATTCGTGTTCGTCAAAGTAGGTACGGATATTCTCTTCCGTCAGGTTGCGCATATCGGCGAACGACAAGCCGGTGAAGGCACAGAACAGGTATAAATCACGATACAGTTCTTGCTTCGCATTCTTCAGCTTGCCTTCTATCAGCAGGCGGATTTCATCTTTCGTCAGGAAGCTGCGGGTCGTTTCCTCCTTCTTGATTTCATACTCGCGGAACGGGTCGCGCGTGAGCCATTCGTTGTTGATGGCGATGAACACCATTGTCCGAAGCGGGCAGACATACAGCCACACGGTGTTGGTGCAGCAGTGTTTGTCCGTGCGCAGGAACATTTCAAAATCGGAAATGAAAGCGGGTGTAAGCTCTTTCAGGGCGATGTCCTTCACGTGATAACGGATGGCGATGAACTCTTGCAGGTGCTTGTAAACGGTCTTGTACTTCAAGAGCGTGCCTTTGGCTTTCATGCCTGCCTCCACCTGCTTGGCATAGTCCTCGTTGTGCAGCCGGAACACCTGCAACAGCGTGTGGTAGCGGTGTTCCTGTCCGAGAAAGGCGTTTTTCACCTTTTCCGCAGTGACGAAGTTGTCACGCTCCATGATTTCCTGATAATGCCTGTTGATGCGCACGCGCATCTTGTCGAGCATACGGTTCGTTTCGAGTGCCGCCGTGCTTCTGCCCGTGACACGTCCCCCCTTTGGTGTCCCACAGTTTGGGATCGACGGTCAGTTTGCAGCTGAACTGCGTCTGGCTGCCGTCCACCGTGATGCGTCCCATGACGGGCACTGTCCCGTCCTTTTTCACTACCTGACGTTTGAGGTAGTAGATTACTGAAAATGTACTCTTCATCGTCCTTAATTTTTTTAGGTTCAAAATTAGTCGGTGAAGAATCCCTCATCGGTACGCAAAACACGGAGGAACGGCGCAATCTTTTTCCGTAACCGGATTTGTCGCGTGAGTTGTCAGTAACTCACTATATCACAATGCCTTGTTTTGTCATTCGTACCCATTTCATCATCTATTTGGCGTGGTTACGAACAGGTAACGTAGCGGCGTCTTGACTTGGCTTCGGCAAGGATTGTGGTGGCGTTGGAGATAATCGGCAGCTTAAATGAAACCTCTGTAAATCAATTCTATTACTTCATTCTTCCGTATTCCACTTTTTTGTAGTAACTTTGTAATGACAAATAACGAAAATGTCATATCAGAGAAGTTGTTTGTGAACAAGGTTCTTTTCTATCTATGGAATGATGTCTGCAAGGATGGTGACAGCGAGATATTCAAGACTGATGATAATAAGGATGTGAAGTTCTCTGACCTCTATGGAGATAAGGGAGCTGAGATGCTTATTGGAATGATGGAGCATCTTGGTGTAGAACTGATTTCTGAGGAAATACAAAGCGAATTAGAAGACCAAGCAGATGAAACCCTTTCTTCTATCAAACATAAAAAACTGAATGCTGTGGTCTTGGATGGTGTCAGATATGATTCGTCACAAGGCAAATTTAATTTATATCTTAACGTAATCAATAAAATCGGAATTGAAAAGGTTGCTCCTATAGTGGAGCAGTCAAGATATAAGAGACTTGACCATCCATTAATATCAACGACGAAATACGAAAACATTGAAAATTCACAGCAATATGGTTACGAACAAGTTGGTGAGTATTATATTGTAAAAGGTATGAATGACGATACAAAAATCAATTTGTTGGAACTGATAAAGTCTAAACTTCAACTTGATTTACAAATAGAAATAGAATAATAATTACATGCTCCTATTTATTGAAGGCTATCCATATAACTTAGACACCATCGTAAAAGACGGTCTGTCTATAAGGGATATACTTGAGGATGTTGTGGCTATTCCTAAAAAGGAAAAAGACTACGCCTTTGAGTATGTGGGATATTGCTATAGCAAGTCGGCAAAGGATGTGGTATTCTTTTTGCCTAAGGTGGTGCTGACGGGAGACATAAATGAGGAGAACAAGGCTGATACTATTTTCGGGGCAGCACCGCAGGACATCATTGACTTTAATTCTGATTCTGTAAAGGCAAAGTTTACAGAGGAAGGATGCAAGGAGTATAAGGAATTTCTTTCCACACTGTCAATCTGGATATACAGAACCATCAGTGTGTATAAAGAGACTCATAACGACAATATCCTTGAAAGTAAGGAATACCAGGGTGAGGGCAGAGGGAAAAAGACCAAGCACAACACCCTGCTTGACGTGATTATAGCCATGCGCGATTTCAACAGGAATAACCAAGACTATTTCACGTTCATTGCCAAGAACATCCATTCCGGCTACAACAAAATACAGTGGCAAAAGACTATTACTTCGACAAATCCCATATTCGTTAAAGGACAACCTATCTACACAGACCCTGTGAACAAGAAAAAGATGGTAAATTTTGACGAAGAGCTGCTCATAATCTTCTTCTCCATATTAAACTATATAAAAGAGGAGCACGGCTTTTCTTTTGATATTAATATCCATTACCATCTTATTAGTACAGAGAAGATTAAACGCTCATATATAGGCAAAAACCTCGGATGCCGCAGACTTAAACAGATAAAGTACAAGTATTTCTCTGACAAGGCTCTTCGCATCTGGGACTTATGCTATGCCTTCTTTGACAGAGAATACAAGATTTCTCTCAACAGACAGGCCGAGGACTTCTTGTTGGCAAAAGACTTTGAGCACATCTTTGAGGTGATGATCGACACGCTGATAGGCGGCGATGACAAGAGCAAACTGCCAAAGGAGCTGACAGAACAGAAAGACGGTAAGTTAGTCGACCACATGTTTATCGGTCAGGGACTGATAGAACAATCCAGCTTATCAGCAGAGCAGACATTCTATATTGGTGACAGCAAGTACTACAAACGCTCAAAGAATGATACGACTATACTTGGAGAGAAGTCAATCTACAAACAATACACATACGCAAAGAATGTCATCCAGTCGAACATAAATCTGTTCTTGGATGATAAAGACGATGGTAGTCAGCCTCAACTACGGGACGAACTGACAGAGGGATACAATCCTATACCGAATTTCTTCATCAGTGCAAGAATTCCCAACAGGAAAGACGGCAGCAAGTTCCTTTCTTTTGAGGATTCGCAACTTGAGACACAAGCGAATGGAGTGCTATTCAACCGTCAGTTTGAGAACAGACTCTTTGACCGTGACACTTTACTCCTTTGTCACTATGATGTGAATTTCCTCTATATCGTATCGCTCTACGGCAGAGCAAACAAAGGTAAGCAGGCTGTGTGGAGAGACTATGCAAGGAAGGAGTTCAGGAAGAAAATACAAGAAACATTCAATAGGCTATATGAGTTCCACATTATCCAGCCACGTGCAAGGATGGACTGCTATCAGTTTTTGAAAGAAAACTTTAGCCGTCTCAATGGCAAGCTATACCGTTCCAAGTCCAGCAAGAACTATCTTATTCTTGCCTTGATGAAAGGTGACGATGAAAGCAAAAAACTATGGGATAAACTTAATATAAAACAAAATACCATAGAAAAGGAAATAGCGGGCAATAAAGAGGTTTTGGAAAAAGTAGAAAGCCATTTCTATATAAGTGAGTCTTTTGAGCTTGATAATGAACTTCATATAGAGGATATTCTTAATGTGGGTTCTTTGGAGCCACTTCCTGATCAGTCTAAGAAGCAAGGCATATTAATGGTGATGATGGAAAACTATCAGACGAAGAGCATTAACTTCTTGCCGAAAGGGAAATTGGCTGTCGGCATTAAATATACGATGGACAGTATGAAGATTGTTGAGCATATAAACGACATCGGATATACTCTGTTTCACACCCGTAAGGATGAAGGACAACATCTATTTGCAGTAAAAAACTGTAAGATAGCACCTGCCGATGAGTTATCTTCAGATATTTACCGTAATGTTAATACTACGGCTATGTATGTGATAGTGGAATTTGAAAACACTCAAGAGATTGATAGCAGATACTTGCATCCAAATCTGATGAAATATACTCCAACAACGAGATATGATGCACAATATACAACAATGAACGAAATCCAATAGTATTACGCTACAAGTTGTTGCACAAACTACAAGAATAGGTGTAATAGAAAATAATTAGTAAACTATGGATAAGCTATCAGCGGAACAGCGGCACAGGAACATGGCAGCCATACACGCAGCCAACACCAAACCGGAGATGATTGTGCGGAAATACTTGTTTTCGCACGGCTTCCGCTATAGGCTTAACCACAGGCGGCTACCTGGACGACCGGACATAGTGTTGCGCAAATACCGCACATGCATATTCGTCAACGGCTGCTTTTGGCATGGGCACGAGGGATGCAGATATTTCAAGATGCCGAAGAGCAATACCGAATTCTGGACGGCAAAGGTGGAAAGGAACAAAGAACGCGACAAGAGGGTGCAGAAAGAGCTTGCACAAATGGGATGGCATTGCATCACCGTGTGGGAATGTGAACTCAAGCCGAAGGTGCGCGAGCGGACGCTGGAATCGCTGGAATATACCCTCAACCGGATATTTCTCGAAGACTGCATGACCCGCCGCACGGCAACAATGCCTGAAGAGAATGCGGAAAGACAGACAAAAAATAATGTAGAAAGTATATCCGGAGAGAACCGGGCAAAGTGCATATATATAATAGGTGAAGAAGAAAGCAGCTATATGGCAGCAGAGCCCCTGCTACAATATAATACAAGCAATGACAAAAACAGTGAATAATCAGGAAATAACAACAGACAAACGCATGGAAGAAATAAGAATTGACTGCAGCAAACAGTCACCGGAAGAGCTGGCCCTGGCCGCACATCACGCCAAACTGATACACTGATTCAACATGGCAGAGCCATACAGCGAAGAATGGAGCGGACTTATGCGCGAGATTTTCAAAGGAAAAAATCGGCGAAGGTTCACGCGTTATGTCGCCGCTTACGGCCATAAGCCCGCACGAAGTGACGATAGGCCGCGGATGCGTAATCATGAACGGATGCTGAGCCGCTATGCTATCGTTGGCGCAAACTCAACCGTGACACACGACATCCCCGACTATGCCGTGGCTGTGGAAATACCGGCAAAGGTGGTTAAATATCTGGATAAGGAAAAGTTTGGCGGTTAAGACATTGCAACCGGGTTGCAAACGGAAATGCCTATCTTTGCAATCAGAAATTAAAATTTATCGGATATGGAACTCATAAACTCATTGCTTTTCATGCTCAACGAGATGTCGCCATACATCCTGCTGGGATTCTTCATCGCCGGCGTCATGCACGCCTTCATACCGCAGCGTACGTTTGCACGCCACCTCTCTGGCACTGGATTCAAGGCTGTGGTGAAATCGACACTTATAGGCATTCCGCTGCCGCTGTGCTCATGCGGGGTGCTCCCCACGGCAATAGGCATGCGCCGCAGCGGAGCCTCGAGAGCAGCATCGACAGCCTTTCTCGTGGCCACACCGCAGACGGGAGTGGACAGCATAGCCGCCACGTGGTCACTACTGGGTCCGGCCTTTGCCGTAATCCGCCCCATCGCAGCCCTCGTCACTGCCGTGCTCGGAGGACTGGCTGTAGGAAAGGCCGAACAGGACGGCGAAAAAGAGGCACAAACTGCACAGGCAGACTGCTGCGAAGTGGAAGAGAAAAGGAGCTTCAGCCGCAAGTGCACCGACGCACTGCGCTACGGCTACATCGACCTCGTGGGCAGCATAGGCGGATGGCTCGTAGCCGGACTCATAATCGCCGCCCTGATTACGGTGTACGTGCCGGCCGACTTTTTCTCCGCGCTGGGCAGCCGCCCCATCTTCTCGATGATAGCCGTGCTCATCATAGCCATCCCCATGTATGTATGCGCCACCGGCTCCATCCCCATCGCCATGTCGCTCATGCTCAAAGGACTGTCGCCCGGCACGGCTCTCGTGCTGCTCATGGCCGGTCCTGCTGCCAACTTCGCCTCGTTCACGCTCATCTCGCGTGAGATGGGACGCAAGGCCGCCGCAATATACCTGGCAGCCATCGTCATCGGAGCCATAGCGTTCGGTCTGATCATCGACTATCTGCTGCCGGCCGGATGGTTCGTCCTGCCCGGCATGCAGGCAATGACGTCGCACGCCCACCATCTCGAACTCTTCCCCACGGCATGCTCCGCAATACTCGTGGTGCTGCTTGCCGTCGGATTCATCCGTGGGCATAAGCACAACCACATCGACGCGTCTGAGGCAGTGAAGGTATACACCGTGCAGGGCATGAACTGCTCACACTGTCAGGCAACCGTGGCCAAAGCCATCAGCGGCGTTAAAGGCGTGAAGCAGGTAGACGTAGATCTCTCTACAGGCAAGGCTACAATCAGCGGCAGTCACAGCAGCGACGAAGTGCTGACAGCCGTGCGCAATGCCGGATTCGACATTGAAATTTGATGCAACTCCACATTGTGATATGAAGCGAAAGGGCCGGAAATTTCGGCCCTTTCGCTTTTTTATACAGTGACCTTTCACATTTATTTCATGACATTTCATATTTATTTTATTACAATTCATAAAACCCCATAAACAATCTTATAGAACGGCGGTCGGCTCATGATATACGATGAAGAATGACTATATTTGCAGTATAAACCCCATAAAGACGTATGATTATGAAAAGAAACTTTCAGGAAGCATTGGAAAACCGCAGGAGCTATTACAGACTGTGGGACAAGTCGCCGGTGAGCGACAAGGAAATAGTGGAAATGCTGCATACGGTCGTCAGGCACGTGCCGTCAGCATTCAATTCGCAATCAACGCGCATGGTCCTGTTGCTCGGAGAACATCATCGCCGGCTATGGGATATCGTGAAGACGGAACTGAGAAAGATTGTGTCGCCGGAAGCCATCAAAGGTACGGAAAGGAAAATAGACAACGGTTTCCGCTCGGGATACGGTACAGTGCTGTTCTACGAAGACCGCACGGTCGTGGCGCGGCTGCAAAACGAGAACCGGCTGTACAGCGACCGCTTCCCCACATGGTCACAACAGACATCGGGCATGCACCAGCTTGCCGTATGGACAATGCTGGAAGACATGGGCTTCGGGGCATCCCTGCAACACTACAACCCTATCATCGACTGCGCCGTACGCAAGGAGTGGAACATCAGCGGAGCATGGGAACTCACAGCCCAGATGCCTTTCGGTGCACCCGCCGAGGACATGCTGAACAAGACATTCTTACCTGTGGAGGAAAGGGTAATCACTTTCAAATGATATTTTAAACGCAAAGACGCAAACGCGCAAAGGTTTTTTAAAGATAAAAATCTCTGCGGCCTTTGCGTCTTTGCGTTTAAACATTATCGCATCCTCCCATCTAAATACCCTGAAAGCTTGTGTCTCTCTGCCTTCAGCATTTCCGACAGCTCTCACAAACACTTCTCACAGCTACCAAAAACATTTTTGATAGCTGGCACAAACACATTTGAAAGCAGGCAGACCGCTTCCAAATGCGCAAAAACAGGCATACATCCATACCGGAAAATATCATGAAACGGCATACAAAATGATTCCAAATGATTACGTGTTATGACATATTATTGTTAACTTTGCAATCTGACAGATTATTTTATCCACCATAATTCAAAACTATGAGCAACGAAATATTATACATCCTCCTGCCTGACTATGCAGCCCACGAGATCGTATTCCTCTCACAGGCCATCGCCTCCGACGAATCGGCATTGAAAGAGACCCCGAAGTATATAAACAAAGCAGTGGCTCCGACATTGGAGCCGGTGAAATCAATAGGAGGATTCCGCACCCTACCCGATTATTCATTCGGCACAATGCCCGGCGATTATGCCGCACTGGTGCTCATCGGCGGGTTCGGCTGGGCAACGCCCGTGGCAGACAGCGTCGTGCCCATCGTCAGGGATGCCATAAAGTGCGGCAAGCCGGTAGGTGCGATATGCAACGCCGCATCGTTCATGGCAAAGCACGGTTTCCTCAACAACGTCAAGCACACAGGCAACGGCCTGGACCAGCTAAAACTGTGGGGCGGTGAAAGCTATACCAACGCCGCCGGATACGTCAACGCACAGGCCGTTACCGACAGCAACATCGTGACGGCCAACGGCTCAGCCACCCTCGAATTTGCCAAAGAACTCCTGCTGCTCCTTGAAAACGACACTCCGGAGCGCATCGAGATGTATTACCAGTTCAACAAGCAAGGCTTCTGCGCCTTGTTCACATGATTTGTTTTCAGAGTCTTATTTCTCAAAACTAAAAAGATTATGGCCTGTACCACCGATTTTATAGAATCCATCTGCAACGCTCTCTCTCCTTTGGGAGAAGTGCGCTCGCGCAAGATGATGGGCGACTACGTCATTTATGTCAACGGTAAATACGTCATCACCGCCTGCGACAACACCGCCTTTGTCAAGAAACTGCCATGCATCGCCGACCTTATGACCGACGCTGAGACCGGCAATCCCTACCCCGGCGCTAAAGAGGCATACATACTCGATTTCCAAGACCGGCAGAAAACATTGAAAGTGATTGAGACACTATGGAAAGAACTCCCGTTTCCGAAGTCAAGGAAGAAATAACACCCGCAATCGTATGTAAACAAAAATAAATCGTTATCTTTGTGGGAAGAAATGATGGATGGGGTTACAATATAAGTAATTGAGCAATCCATCATAAAAAAAGATATTATGAAACTGTTGAGCACTTTAATGCTAAACGCAAATAAGTAAGAATGAATAAAGGATTAACCATCATTGACAACGACTACACCCTATGGGTTGAAGAGCTTAGCAAACGCTATCGGCAAAGCCAAGTAAGAGCATCCGCCAAGGTAAACCGAGAAATGCTCAGATATTATTGGGAGCTCGGTCGTGACATAGAGGAGATGCATGTGGAAGAGCGTTGGGGTGAAAGTGTTATTAAAAATCTTTCCGCCGATTTACAACGCAGAAATCCTAATTCAACAGGCCTTTCACGTACAAATATCTATTATGCAAAGAAATTCTATCTTCTATACTCACAATATTGGGGAATTGTCCCACAGGATACAGGACTTTCAGAAAACGGGAAAATACCACTGACAGCAGCAAAAACTTCAACAGTTGTCCCACAGACTGTGGGACAACTACAAGAACTGCTTTTTTCCATTCCATGGGGACACCACCGCTATCTTATGGACAGATATAGCACAGAACCGGCAAAGGCTCTATTCTATGCAAGAAAGACAATGGAAGAAGGATGGAGCCGCAACGTGCTTCTCAACTTCATGAACACAGATTTATATGAACGTGAAGGCAAGGCTCTGACAAATTTCACGCGCACATTACCGGATGATACAAGTGACCTTGCACAAGAACTTACGAAGGATCCTTACAACTTCGCATTTACAGGTTTGACAGGAAGATACAACGAGTATAAGCTAAAAGATGCGCTGCTTGCCAATATATCACAATTTTTACTGGAACTCGGAACAGGATTCGCATATGTAGGCAAAGAATATAGGCTTCAGATAGGACAGAAGGAAAAGTTCATTGATTTGCTTTTCTACAACTTGAAACTTTCATGTTATGTAGTAATTGAAGTTAAAATCGGAGAATTCGACTTTCAAGATTTAGGACAACTAAGTGGTTATGTTGTCGCTTGCAATCACATTCTAAAGAAAGAAGGAAGAGATAATCCTACAATCGGTTTAATCATCTGCCGTCAAAAAGATTCATTACTTGCACAATATGCTTTAGAAGGCAGTAATCTGCCTTTAGGCATATCTGAATATGAACTATCGAAACTATATCCTGAAAAAGTAGAAGGAACAATACCGACAATAGAGGAAATTGAGGCTAAGTTAGGAAACGAGAATAATAAATAGACAAATATGAAACACATTTTCGCACTTTTGGCTGTCATCATGCTGCCGGCATTTCATACCCTCGCACTTACGGGTTCATGGCGCGGTGATCTTAATTTTGGACAGACAAAGATTCCTATCGTATTCAACTTTACGGAAAAAGCGGATGGAGCAACGAACTGTACTCTCGACTCGCCGATGCAGGGAGCCAAGGGGATTCCGGTAGATGTGTTGCTCTGCACAGCCGACTCCGTATCACTCGCATGCCACTCGATAGGCGCATCGTTCGAGGGAAAGGTGATGTCAAAAGAAATCGAAGGGACCTTCAAACAACACGGCTATTCATTTCCGCTTACCCTTTCGCCGGAAGCTCCCATTGAAGAGCGGCGGCCGCAGACACCGAAGCCACCATTCCCATACAGCGTCACCGACACGGTATTCACCTCACCCGACGGTGCCATGATGAGCGCCACGCTCACGATGCCGATCAATGCATCAAGCAAGAAGATTCCGGCAGTGGTGATGGTTACCGGCAGCGGACCGCAGAACCGTGACGAAGAAGTTTTCGAGCATAAGCCCTTTGCCGTCATTGCCGACTTTCTTGCACGCAACGGCATTGCATCGCTAAGATATGATGACCGCGGGACGGGCCGTTCGGGCGGCAACTTCATGGCTGCCACCACAGAAACATTCAAGGAGGATGCCGGGAGCGGTATCGCATTCATGCACACTATTGCAAGTATAGGAAAGGTAGGCGTGATAGGACATTCCGAAGGCGGCACAATAGCGTTCATGCTCGGTGCAAAAGGCATTCCAGACTTCATCGTATCGCTGGCAGGCATGGCCGTATCGGGTAAAGAAACAATACTGAAGCAGAACGGACGCGGACTTGACCAAATGGGACTGACCGGTGCAGACAAGGAAAACAGCCTCAAGCTGATAGGACTTGTGTTCGACACGATGATTGAGCAGAGCCGTACGGGAGCGTCGTCACCCGTCAACACAGACTCAATAGCCAGCGCCGCAGGCCTGAAGCCGCTTCCGCAGATAGCCGAATCGCTCAGGATGACGCAGAAAATGCGCACACCATGGTTCGACGCATTCCTTGACTTAAATCCACGGGAATATCTCAAAGACGTGAGATGCCCCGTCCTGGCCATCAACGGAGATAAGGACACACAAGTGGAAGCCGACAATCTCGCCGTGATAAAGAATCTGATCCCGCAGGCGCAGGCCATGCTCATGCCCGGACTTAACCACCTCATGCAACATGCCGTCACCGGAGATGCCAACGAATACGGCGAGATACGTGAGACCATCTCGCCGGAGGTGCTTGAGGCGATAGTGCAGTTTATAAAGAATACTCCACCCCTATAATTCAGGCCATGACAGATATTATAATCAGGAATGAGACTACCGATGATTATCGGAAAGTTGATAGCATTACCCGCGAAGCTTCTTGGATTGCAACAGAGAGAAACAACAGGACACAATGATATACAGACATATTATTAAAAGTATAATAATCTTGATGACCGCGGCAGTAATGCTTCAAACAGCACAGGCACAGACGGCACAGCATCCGGTGAAATCGGAATTAAAGCCGTCTGTGCAGACTGCCCTCGAAACCTATGTGAGGACACACGATGCAGACATCGGCATCGCCGTAATAACCGACTGCGGCGATACGGTATGTGTGAACAACGGCCGTCGCTATCCGATGAACAGCGTGATGAAGCTGTATCAGGCTATTGCCGTTGCCAACGAGATGCAGCGGCGCGGCCACAGGCTCGACTCCGTGATAACGGTAAACCGGAAAGAAATAGAGGAAGACACCTACAGCCCCATGCGCGACCGATATCCGCAGGGCGACTTCCGCATTTCCATCGCCGACCTACTGAAATATTCGCTGCAGCAGAGCGACAACAACGCCTGCGACATTCTGTTCCGTCACGTCATCGGCATCGACGAGGCGGACAGATACATAAGAAGTCTCGGCATCAGCGGCTTCGCCATATCGGCAAGTGAGGCTGACATGCACGCCGACACAACACGTATACACGAAAATTGGAATTATCCCCTTGCGGCCGCAATGCTAATAAACCGCTTGTTCACCGGTCCTGTTTTTTATGGTTGTGAAAAGGTGTATGATAGTTGTGAGAAGAAGCATGACTGTCATAAGAGGTATTTTGATAATTGTGAAAAGAATCATGATAATATCGGAATGAGATGCGACAACATTTTCCAGCGTTTCCTTACGAAAACCCTCAACGGCTGCACCACTGGCGAGAACCGCCTCGCCAAACCTCTCCTGCCGACAAACGCCGTAATCGGTCACAAGACCGGTACAGGCTTTCCATCTGCTGACGGCCATCCGCAGGGAATCAACGACGTGGGATTCGTCCGCCTTCCCAACGGTCGCAGCTATTCAATAGCCGTGTTCGTGAAGTCATCGCGGTATGACATGGAGAAGACGGAACGGCTGATTGCCGATGTGTCAGAGATTGTGTGGAGATATTCCGATGCGCTTATTCTAAATAAATACAACATCCCGCACCATTAAAGCAGATGATGACATAAGCCAGACATACCTCACATACGCCTGCGGATATGCCGACCAGTCACACATGATACGCGAGTTTCGCGCATTGGATGGCCGCACGCCCATAGAACTGATAAAGACAGGGACGTCTTTTTCCGAACTGTTTACCAAAATCCGTTAATCAGAGTTACTATGACTACGGGAGGAGATAATGAATAAAATATATAGAAACTTCATTTCCTCCCACAGTCACTTTCCCTCATTCATTCTTCATCCTCTTCTTCCGAATCAGAGCGGAATTCAAATATCAGGTCTGAAGACGGGATGTTACATTCTGCGAACATGCCGCGGAGAATGTTTATCTTTGCCGTGGTGTTATTGTCCGTCCATACGTACATGCCGGGAACAAGTTCACGTCTCCATGTTTCCGGTGTGGATGAAAAACCGGACTTCTCGTTGGCGCACATCCATTCTATCGTCGAACGTTTCTCGCGCAACATGTGTCCGCACACCTGAATGAGCATGCCTTTCCATGTGTTCACCGCGTAGCGCACACCGCTGAGGATATACGCCTGTATCTTTTTTCCCGTAAACTCAAAGTCCTCGTCATCCAGTGATGCCGTTTCCTGCTCACGCCTTACAGGCTCGAAGCCGGCAGCGGGCATAGGCCACAGTTTAAGAAACACTACGAGCAATTCCTGCTGGCGCTGCCTGAGTTCCGTCTCCGTCCATTGTCCGCATGTCTTGACATAGTTGTTCAGCCGGAAGGCACTGTCGTTGTACCCCTTCTCCATATTCTTCTTTTCGAGGAATGTGAGGTTGCTGTATTGCGAGTTGTAACCCGTGAGCGTCAGGTTGGCCATCGTGTGCAGATACTGCTGGTGTATCCGCTCCCAGTCGTCACCAAGCGCCGTCTTCCATTTGTCGGAAAGCGTCTGCGGCATGATATGCTCGATGGTTATATTCTTTTCCGCAAGCTCCTTCACCACGTCGTGGCGTTCGTTGCTGTCTCTGTTCTCCATGCGTTCCATTATGAACATGCGGGTGTTTGCCGGCATCTTATACACCTGTCTGGTTGCAAAATCCGCCTTCACCTCATCATCCGTGGGGAACGCCGCCGAACGACCTTTCCTCAACAGCACGTATGTCAGCACGTCGGTGTATGAGGGAACGTTACTGTCCTCCGTCTTTCCGATGTGGCCGAGCACGTCCCTGTGCAGGGTGGCAAACACCTTGTTCAATACGTTCGACGGCAGATTGCAGATGATGCGCCGAGCCCAATAAGCCTCTATGACATCAATCACATTATATATATCGTCGTCAGACATGCCATGTTCAGCGGCATAATCGAAAAAAGCCATGAAGAAAGGATATGCGATGGCAGAGTCCAGCGTCCGCAGCTGTGCAAGCTTGCGGTTCAGCCTGTCCGACCCCACGCAGGCGTTGTCTATCTGACTGTATATCCGGGCGTAGCGGTGCATGTCGGCCAGTAACTCCGCCCTGCCGGCAGAACAGCGTTCGGCATATTCCTTGAATATGAAGTATATCTTGTCTATACGTCCGATTTTGCCCTGCTTCATCGTAAGGTAATCGCGCACGAACGCCGACGGATTGTATCTCGTGTATTCCTCAATCGGATTCCAGAAACGGTTGTACAGGTCATCCTGTTCAGCCGGAGCCAGCGACATCAGCAGGTAGTTGCGTATCTTGTCCGCCTCGCTGAGGTCGAGCCCAGTAGAGTTAAGGCTTTCAAAGATAAGCTGCGGATCATCGTCTTCGTCGAGCCTGATGTTTATCACCTCAAGCCGCTTGATGGCGTCGAACAACTCGTCGACGGTAAGTCCGGAATGTACCACGCGGTCGAAGAAGAAATCATAGTTGCGCGTCACGTTCGACTCCTTTACGTAATGTTCCTTATCTTTATACAACAGCGCATCGAACGCCTGCATGTCCTTCTTGATGGGTTTCAGCTTCACCTTACGCTCATCCTCCTGATATTCATCGACGAGATAGCGCTTGAAAATCTTTTCCACAAGTTTCGCGTCCGTTGCCTCTATCTGTCCCTCCTTGCTTGCGTTTACCATGGCAATCAGCAGCAGCGATATTGTCGTTATCCGCTGCTGTCCGTCAATGATATACCGGTCTTCCGTACCCGTCTGGATGCTCGACACGATACTTCCGAAGAAGTGTCCCCTCCGGTCACTACTATGCAGTTTCATGAGGTCTTGGAAAAGCTGTTCGCAATTCTCTTCCTTCCAGTCGTAATTACGTTGGTATAATGGTATGATGAACCGTTTGTCCGATCCGTCAAAGAACTTTATCAGCAGTTGGGCATCGCCTTTCATGTTTATTCTTCTTTCATTTGTGGTTATGGGTAATTCAACTGCAAATGTACTATAAAAATCCGGAAACAGACAGCGCCGCGATAAAGAAATGCAAATATATCATAAATAGACCAAGGCCATAGGTGGCGACAACCGTCATTCGAACACCACGAAGCAGTCTTTGAAGTTGACGGTCACCTTGTCGAACTGATTGATGACTGCCATGCCGATATTGCCCGCATGCGGAACGAGCCGGCTGTCTTCAAGCGACACCGCCACATCCCGCAGCTTGACTTCCTTGCCATCAAAAGAAAGGTTCCAGGCGGGAAGGATAAGCACATCGCGCTCCTCCACGGCACCAATTCCGCCCGTTAGACGCTTCACCCGCCTGGCTTTCATGTCAATCTCAGTCTTATTCCGTTCGTAAAAGCTACGCGACAGGGCCGCGGTGCCGTTGCCCGTATCGAGGAAAAAACCGTATGTCTTTCCGCCGCTTCCGCCTTTCACTATCGGTGCCATATTGTCAATGTACATATTGCTGCCAGAAACAGGCTTAGGCGTTGGCCGTGCCGGAACAACGATTCTGTCGTCGTGTGGAAATATCTGCACCTCGCCGAGCAGCGCCATTATGTCCGCCCCGATTAGGAAGTCGATGTCTTCCACACGGTTCAGCGTGGTGTCCGGATTAATCGTCACCGGAACATTCCTCACCGTGATGCCGCCAATCCGCATACTGTCCGCCACGCCCACCTGTCCGTAAACCATGCCGCTGCCCTGTATTCTCAGTGAGTCTGCGATCACTCTTACGCCAGCCTTTTTGGCAAATGCCGCCGACATGAAAGTTGAGCCGGCACCTGTGTCGAATATAGCCCGATATTCATTTCCGCCCACAGTCACCGGCACATGCATCATTGTGCCTCTCTGCACCGTGTCGTTCTTGATTTTCAGCACGATGCTGTCGTTCGTCATCGCTATCACGGCATCGTCCGCGGGCCGCACGGCGCTCATCGGAGGACATGTGCGGAATTTGCCGTAGTGCTGCGCCACCTGATCTATCGTAGTGTAGTCCATCTCTACGCCCTGCGCCCTCAGCTGTGCCGCGAAGTCACTGAGCATGTCGGCCGCCGCGCCATGGTTGCCCCTCTTAGCCTCTGCCGCAGCCTTCACAAACAGCATCGACGAGATGTTGCCAAACCCAAGCTCGGCCTGGTGGTTCCGCAGCAGCGAGTCTGTACACGCCACCGTCTCGTCCGGACGGTTGAAGTAATGGCCCAACAAAGCCTCCGCCATGAGTCTGAGCAGGGGTGTCTGCACGCTGTCTCTAAGAGCGGGATATTCCGCTTCGAGCGCAAACCAGTCGCCGCCGTTCAGCAGCTCGCCCACACGCATGTCTGCCGCCTGTGCCTTCGCGCCCGTCGCCATGGCGAGCATGAGCAGGCAGAGCAATGTCCCGATTGTCTTTCTGTGTATCATAGGGCAAATTTACGCATTATTATCGAGAACGGGCAATAACAGCAAGAAAATCTGTTATTTATGACATATAATCTGTAATTTGTATAGTTGCCGTTTGAAGTCAATTTCATAACTTTGCAGAAACGATAATATACATACTTGATAAACCATTAAAAAGCATCATAAACAATATGGACAACAACAAAAATATGACACGCCGCGAGGCTCTGCGCCGCATGGGTGTTGCTGTGGCCGGTGCCGCAATGGCATCTTCAGGACTGCTGTCGCTCATATCGTGCGGCGAGAAGCGCACGAAGCGCATCATTCTGTATTTCACAGGCACGGGCAACTGCCTGCATGTGGCACGCGAACTGGCTGCCGCTGCCGACGGCGAGACCGAACTGCTGAGCATCCCGCAGTTGATGAAGCACGGACGTTTTGAGCTGGAGGCCGACGAGATTGGCATCGTCTACCCTATCTACGGCCACATGCCGCCTTACATGGTGCGACAGTTCATCAAGAAAGCCAGGCTGAAGGCGGCGTATAAGTTTGCCGTGCTCACATACGGCAACCGCAAGTGCAGCGCCGTGGAGATATGGGACGGCATATCGCGTCGGACAAGCAACGCCTTCGACTATATCTCCACGCTCATAATGGTGGACAACTGGTTGCCAAACTTCGACATGAACGAACAGATGAAGATAGACAAGCACATACCCGAAAACTTGAAGAAGATATCCGCCGACCTCGCCGCACGCCGCCGCTACCACGAGCCGGTGACCGAGGAAGAGCGCATGCAGCATCAGGGCTTTATGGACCGTACAGGCGCCGACCCCGAAGTGGGGTTCATGCTAAAGAGCGAAAAATATTTCACCGTCACGGATACCTGCATCGACTGCGCCGTATGCACAGACGTGTGTCCGCGGGGCAACTACAGCCTCACGTCTAAGGGCATAAAGATTGAGGGCGACTGCGAGTTCTGCTTCGCCTGCATACAGAACTGTCCGCAGAAGGCCATCCGCTTTGCGCCCAACCCCGACGACCCATTGTTGGCAAACGGCGAGAAGAATCCGAACGCCCGCTACCGCAACGAGCATATTTCGCTGATGGACATCAAACGGGCCAACAGTCAGAAATAACCAGTTTTTTGGTTTCAATCAACGACATTCCGTCTGCGCATCTAAAGTGGGGTCACTTTAAATGCGCAGACGGAATGTCGCTCTTGTATCCCTCGCACACAGTTTTCTCCTCTTCCTAAGTGCGGTGAGACTGCTTCCCGTTGCCGTCTTTGTTTATTTCACCTTTTCAAGCTCTACGACTTTAGGCAGATACGAGCCGCCACCCTTGTCACTAATCACACGCAACTCATACCTGTTTCCCTCTATAAATTTGAGTTCAAGAGTGTTTTCGTAAAACTCCTCGGCACTTACAATTCCGAATGTTGCGGTCCGTCCGTTAATCTTTATAGGTGCAACTTTCTTGCCGTCATTCTCGCCCATGTGTCCTTTTGCATGAAACAATAACCATTTCTCGATATAGACATTTCCATTTGCATAGTCAACGATTTCTCCTTCGGGGTCGCTCTCATATACTACGCAGCACCTTACGGTTGGATTATATAGGTCAATTTTTATCTCTCCCAAATCCTTGCCTTTGGCTTTGAACGTACCTTTGAATGCAGTGGCAGAGATTATCGAATCCTGCCTTATGGAATCTTCTACAACCGCGGCTTTCATGACAGAATCCTGTCTGAGCGAATCGGCTTTGTCCTGCTGTTCTGTACTGTTCTTCTGCTGTCCGGTTCCGCACGATGCCATGAGACAAATCATGGCTGATGCAAAGAATAAACTCTTGCTCTTCATAATCGTTTTCCTTTCCTAAGTTTATTGTTTGATGTTTTTTAAGTTGAAAAAAAGGCGTGCCACCGTTTCTGCTGATTCCTAGTTACCGCCAAGCGGCCTGTTACGCAACAAGCACAGAATAATCCACGCCTTACAGGCATAAATCATCAGTCTGCTTGCCTTTTCTATCTGTTTCTTAATATCTGTTTTAGTGGTATGGATACTGTCATTCGGCATGTTTCATGCCACATTTGCAAAGATACTCATAATTTTCCGAATCAGGACAATATTACCATAAAAACCGTAAACATTACACCATATTTTACTTACAATCAATCGCAACAAACCCGATTTAGACAGACATTCATTACAATAAATCAACGGTTTGGTTTCAAACCGGCAACGTGCCGTTTACGCATCAAAAATGAGCCACTTCCGATGCGCAAACGGCACGTTAGCAACAGCAAAGCGATAGAGAAAAAACACTAAAACGACACACGGCATGAAAGTCCCCTACCCTGCTGCGGCGTTGCGAATGACGAGAGGCTGACATTGTTTCTGTAACGTTTGGGAAACAACGCCCGCGTCACGGCGGGATAGAGCCAGTAGGCAGCTTCGACACTGAGTATGCCAATGCCAGCTCCGGCAATGACATCCGTCAGCCAGTGGCGGTTGTTATACATGCGGAAGAAGCCCGTACCTGCCGCAAGTCTGCCGTGAACTGCGCGCCGTGTCTGCCGTGTCGGTCAGTTCCTGTGTTGAAGTGATTGTGATTGAGTCGTTCGTCTGCGCAATTACCGCCTTTGCCGGCAGCAGCATCGCCGCCATGAATAACAGATGCTTTACCATATCCTGTAAGTTTATACAAATTGTTTTCGTCCCCCCCCAAAAAAAAACTTAACATCATAATCTTTCTACAGCGGCAAAGATAGTGCGCGATTCTGTGGAAAATCTGAAATCGCATGAAAAACATCCGTCTGCCGATATTGTAGCGTTTATTCAGAATCTCTACAGATTAAATGAGTATCTTTGCAAAACCATTTGCCTTATCTCATAAGGCAGAACCATCTGCACTATCCTATAATGGAATATAAACGGAAAACGAAACACGATGAAACTGTTGATTATAGAAGACGAGCGGCAGTTGTCGGACGGCATTGTCGACTATCTCGCCCGCGAGGACTATCTCTGCGAGCAGGCGTTTACGTTCGGCGAGGCGATGATGAAGGTGGGCGTGTATGAGTACGACTGCATACTGCTCGACCTGATGCTTCCCGGAGGCAGCGGACTGGACATCCTGCGGCGCATAAAGCAGCGCGCGCCGCAGACGGGAGTGATAATCGTGTCGGCCAAGGACTCGCTCGACGACAAGGTGGCGAGTCTTCAGATAGGTGCCGACGACTACATAGCCAAGCCGTTCCACCTGCCGGAGCTGAGCGTGCGCATCTTCGCGCTGCTGCGCCGAAAGAACTTCGACGCCACGAATACGCTGAGGAGCGGAGCCGTCACGGTAGACCTGCCCTGCCGCAGGGCGAAGCTGGCCGAGGCCGGAGCGCCAGGACACGTGAAGACTTACTACGGACAGGGATATCAGTGGAGGGAGGAGCCATAAAGATGAAGAGCCTGCAGTCGAAGACGCTGACGCAGTTCACGCTGTGCACCGCTGCCATCCTCGTGCTGACGGCACCGCTGTTCTATCTGCTCACCAAGTGGTTCTATGCCGAAGACATGATAGACATCATCGAGGCCGTGGAGCGCGGCGAGGGCATACCGCCGCTCGACCTTGAGCGCGACATCATGGCCGGCATGATGCTCCAGTTTCTGCTCATCTTCCTCGTCGTGAGCCTCTCGCTGTTCATCACCATGCGCTTCATCACCCGCCGCCTGTGGCTGCCCTTCGATGACACGCTGGACAAGGCGGAGCGGTTCAACATCACGCAGGACAGTCTGCCGCGATTCCTGCCCACGGACATCCGCGAGTTCGAACGCCTCAACCGCTCGCTTGACAGCCTGATGCGCAAAGACCGCGAGATGTTCCGCATACAGAAGGAGTTTACCGAGAACGCCTCGCACGAGCTCCAGACACCCATCGCCATCATACGCAGCAAGCTCGACATGCTGATGCAGGAGAACCTGACGGAGCGGCAGATGCAGCTCGTGGCCGACATGTATGGGCTGACCATGCGCATGGGCCACCTGAACCGCAACCTGCTCATACTGGCCAAGATAGACAACGCACAGTACACCGTGACGGAGAAGGTGGACGCGGGCGCGATGCTTTCCTGCTCGCTGCCGTTCTACGGCGTGCTGCGCAAGGACACGCCGCTGCACGTAGACGACCGCCGGGGCGGACGCGGCATCAATTGCGGGCGGGACAGTAAGCCCATCTCCAATACAATCCGTGCAAACTCCGTACTGCTGGAGTGTCTGCTGAAGAACCTCATCGTCAACGCCATACGCAACTCTTCATCCGGCAGCGTGGTAAACATAATCCTCGAAGACGATAGCCTCACGGTGTGCAACGTGTCGGAAGACGGTCGGCCGCTCGATGCCGCCACGCTGTTCCGCCGTTTCCGCAGCGGCGACATGAAGAAGAAGGGCAACGGACTGGGTCTCGCCATCGTCAAGTCCGTCTGCGACTTCCACGGATGGACCGTCAGCTACGGCTTCGATGACGGATGCCACTGCTTCACCGTCCGCTTCCGCGGCGACAGATGATGCTTTTTAAACGCAAAGGACGCAAAGACGCAAAGAATATTTTTTGGAAAATCCCAATGTCCCCTATATATAATAAGGTGTATAATTATGTGGAAATACTATGCAATGCTGTCGGCCCTGTTTGCCGCGCTGACAGCCATATTCTCAAAGATAGGCGTGAGAGACGTCAACTCAAACCTCGCCACCGCCATCCGCACCACGGTCATCCTGCTGCTCACGTGGGGCATCGTCGCGGTCGGTGGACGTATGAACGAAATAAAGGAGGTAAGCCGCCACGCATGGTGCTTCCTCCTTCTTTCCGGTATAGCCACGGGCCTGTCGTGGCTGTTCTATTTCAAGGCCCTGCAGACGGGTGACGTGTCGCGCGTGGCACCCGTCGACAAGCTCAGCGTTGTCATCACCCTCATCCTCGCCTTCGTCCTACTTAAAGAGCCGGCCAGCCCGAAAGTCATCGTCGGGGCGCTGCTCATCACGGCCGGATGCGTGGTTATGCTGTGGAAATAAAGAATCTCAGATGCCTCTCAACTCTTCAATAAGACCGTATGTAGGGAACAGGTCGCATATAGAACTTATACTGTTCCCTTTACTTTCATTCACATCCAAGAAGGCCTTGATCTCATTGTAGTATCCTTGACTGTATATCTGATTGTTCACCAATGATGGAATAAAGTTATTGCGTTCATAAAAATGCTTCTCTGAATTATTCCATGGGAGTATCTTTTCTATGGGAATACCGCAAAAAGCAGCAGATTTGGCCTGGAACGTCAACTCTTCCATCTGTTTCAGCATGTATGTCCCGCGCTCGGTGTTTACCGTAAGTGTTTCCTGTGCATCTGTCCATGTATAGGCCGATGACAGTTCCATCACTCCTGCAATATTCTCGTGCTGCAAGACAAGTAGCCAGGTCACTCCTCCATTATCAGACTTCACGCATTTGCCGCCGGCTATCTCCGCTTCTCCGAAAAGGAATGTGACATAGTCCAAAGGGTGGATGAACAATTCCACAAGTACATCGCCTTCTGGATAAAGTCCTGTGACATACCGGTAGTTATAACTGATTAATCTGCAGCCTTTCAGTCTGCTCTGCAATAGCCGGCCCGATGGCGAATATCTTTTCTGCATACCCACCATGGCAACCTTCACGCCGTTTCTTTTGGCTATGCAGTCAAGCTCACGCAGTTCTCCCGAGGTATAGCATATAGGTTTCTCGACAAACAACGATTTCCCTTTGGCGAGCACCTTGGATGAAATGGAGTAATGAGAACGCGGGGATGCCGAGACAAACACGCCCTTTATGTCGTTATCATCAAGAATCTCATCCAATGATGCTGTAGCCTTGATGCCATGATACTTGTTCTCGATTAGCGGCAGCTTGTCGTCTGATTTGCAGCAGATGTATTTAACCGGCACTTGCAGATACTGCAATACAGGATAAATATTCATGATGCTATGATTGCCAATGCCGACAAGGGCATATTGGCATTTGTAGGTGTCGCGGAGCCACCTGCGACTGCGATACTGCTTATATTTTTCTATTATCGTCCCCATTGCCTGAAGTATTGTTTGTATGTCATGCCGTTATCGGCGCACCAATGATATTCGCCGTAAAACTTCTCTATCAGCCGTTTGGGAAATATCCGTTCAAGATTGCGCAACAGTATGATGTCGTATTTGCGATGAAAGTTTATCCAGCAGCCATTACAGCCGTGTGATTTTCCACATTGTATCTCGTACGACCTTTTTGGGTTGAAAATCTCATCAAGCGGACTGTCGTGGATATTCCCCAGCATCACGTTCAGATTCTGACAGACTGGGACGTTCCCGTTGGAATGAATGACAAGCTCGCTGAAAATGCTGTGACACCGCAGCCGCAGGTTTCCGTTACGCCATTCGTCATAAAGCGCAACGAAATCAAAATTTTCTGACGTGTCATGTATGTTTTCCGGTATTTGGGCGGCAAAGTGCTCTATGTCAGCAGCAAGCAGGTCGGCTGTTGTCTCAAAGAATTCCATTGTGCCATAGATGCCTATGCGGACATCAACATCATATTGTCTGGCAATTCCTATAACGTATTCCATGTCTTTAAACGAATTCCATGGAGACAGGCAGAACATCAGCGACAGAGGGACTTCTTCTTTCACTGCCTCTATCACTTCAATGACCTTGTCATACCCGTTGCATCCCCTCATGCGCCTGTACGTATCCCTGTCACCGTCAAGGGAAACGTACAGATGAGACGGATGGTATTTGCGGACGGCCTCTATAACCTTAGATGGAGAAAGACAATTGCTGAGCAAAGTATATTTTGGATGATTACCGTAGAACCATTCCATTATCCGGTCTGCCTCGGGATGAAGCAGGAACTCGCCGCCTTCGAGTCCGACGGTCGTGCCTGATGTTATACATTTGCTGTTCATTATCGACTTGATGTCGTCAAGAGTCAAATACTCCTCTTCCTTTTTCCAAATGGAGCAATGCTTGCAGCGCGACTGGCATTTTGTCGTTGCATACAGCATTAGCTGGCTCAGCACCTTATGATGCGGTCTGACAGTGTTGTTCACGAGCACCAATCCGCTTTGGATGTAATCACTTAGTCTGTACATGTCTTTTGCTTTCAAACTTTTTTGAGTCCTTCTTTTATATAGATACCCAATAAGCAGAAAAGACTGCACCGGCGGATAGACGGCTACCAGTTTATCCTTATGCCGAACGGACACGTAAGCATGACCGGATGCTCCGTCCATATCGTCTGCGTATCGCTGCCTGACGGGATAAACCAGTTGAGCGTCGGCTCTGCGAAGATGTTCATACTCGGAGTGAATCTGTATTGCAGACCGACGCTAATGCTTGTCTGCCATTGCAGCAGAGGAGTGAAGCGATGGCTGTAGGAACATGCCGTCTGCCAATCCACTATATAGCTATTTTTCATCTTTCCGTATATGGGTATATGGAGAGTAAGTCCTGCGGAAGAATATGCTGACATGCGCTTATAGTCAATCATGCGGTATGACAGTTTCAGCGGCACACCGAGATAATGAACTTTCTGCTTCCTCACAATTGAGTATCCGTCACCGCCGGCAGTGAAGCGTGAGTTCAGGAGTGAATATTGAATGCCTGCTTCCATGCTCCATCTGCCGTTCAGCTTCTTGCTGAACGAGATGCCGAATGTGACGGGCTTGTCGTGCTTTTCCCCTTCAATTATCTCTCCATTGTTATGATCGGCTATCTCAATAAGGGCAAGAGTATCTGCCGGAGTGTTTCCGTGTTCTTTAATATGAAGATATTTGCTGTAATCTTCCCAAGTATTTATGTTCTCTGGAAATATCGGTGCTGGAGCTTCCGTGCCGACATCTCCTATATCACCCGTCTTAAACATCTTATATACATTCTGAGCCAGGGCCGGACCGAGCGAGCCTGCAGCAAGTAGTTTCCATTTCTTTTTCTTGGGATTTGTTTCATTGGCAAGCAATGTACCGGAATCAGTAATTGATATAAAAGCACTGTCTTCAGGCAACGTCATGACGCTGTCCTCTACCGTGGCCATTATCATCTTTTGCCTTTCCACGGCATCCGCCACATTTTGGTGGGAATGGATGTCGATAGAGTCTGATGCATTCTTAGCATCATCCGTCCTGAAAAGATGTTTCTCCACAGCCTGATGATTCATATTAGCCTTGTCGTCAGGGCTGTCCGGTGGCGTCTTGTGTTTTTCGCCTTGCCCGATTCGCCTCATCTCCTTTTCCCTTACTTCCTTTTTCCTTGAAAGCTTGACCTCACACACTTTGGTGGCTTCGCGGCGCGGCATGATAATATATAATGAAACGGAAACAAGCGACACGATGATTACAGCCAGCTTCTTATAGTCCAACATTCGCTTCAGCAGACCTTTCGCTCTCGAAAGCTGAGAGGAAGAACTGTGAGGCTCTATGCCGAGCATGCCTGCAATCTCCTTGTGGGAAAATCCTTCTATGACGGAAAGCCGGAATACCTTGCCGTAGCCTTCGGGCAATTGTGCAATACTGTTGAGGATATCCTGATACTTTATGTTATTATCTGCCGCTGAAGAATTATCAGCCATATCATTCATATCAATCTGCGACAAAGAGACAAGGTGCATCTTTTTTTTCTGTGCCAGATGTTTCAATGCAACGTTTCTCACTATCGTCGTGAGCCATTCCACGAACTTTCCGTTATCCTTCAACTTGTCGAGCGAGGCAAAGGCGAGAACGAAAGCGTCATGGACGAGGTCACGCGCCGTGTCCTCATCTTCCCTGACGATATTCATACATACTCCAACCATTTTGGAGTGATACGCAGTGTATATCTCGTTGAGGGCTTTAGGGTCTTTCGCCCTTGCCCGCCGTATTGTTGCATCTATATCCATTATCCATGGGAGACAATGCTATGCTGCTCCTTTTTATATAGATACGGATAAACGGCAAAAGACTGCATAAAGGGAATGTTAAAATATAGAATTTCATACAATACCAATCCCTATTACCATATCAATAAGGTAATAGGGATTGTCTTATCGTTTATATTTTGCAGATACAGAATGTATCCTATCAGACAATCAATATCGGGTATAAAAGATAATGCTTTCTCCGCACTACTTCCTCATCCCGATCTTCTCCAGCCACCTCAGCACGCCGTCACGTGAACCACCTTCCGGCCCGTTCTTTGCCATGGCGATGGCGCGGTCGAGTTGCCCCCGCGTATCTGTAACATCCTGCGCTTTCTGTGTGTACGTAACATCCTGAGCCCTGAGTGTGCCCGTCAGCATGATGGCCGCCGTCAGCACGATAGTTGCCATGTATTTCATTGTCCTTGCAGTTTTTTATTATGCTGCAAAGTTAGTCTGTGCGGGCCGGAAAGCCGTTATCCAGATTACGGATTGAGGTATAAATTTTACGGATTAGGAACGCCGCCTCTTCCGTCTGCGCCCAGCGGCATGTCCGAGTGAGAGGATAATCAGCAGCAGACCGAGACGGTAGTGCCACATCCCGATGTCCGAGTATGCCCCGTCTACGCAGACAATCAGCACGATGCCCGTGGCGGCGACGGCAAGAAAGGCTGCCGAAAGGGTCAGGGTGAGCCGGCTCTTTCCGCCGATGCCTCGCATTATGACGGACTTGTACCATTTTCTGTGCCGGACGATATGCCGCGCTACGGCCGCAAGCCATAGGAGACTCGTCAGGACATGTGCCACGGCCCAGTTGTGCCAAACCTCGTGCACGTCGCCGTGTCCAGCCGTGTGCAGTCCGATGCCCGTAACGGCCGATGCCACGAACGCCAGCGGCAGCAGCCGCTCAACCTTAAATATCAGTCTTTTAATCGTTATCTCCTTTTTTGTCTGCAAAGTTAAGCAGTAAGGGCGGGAAAGGGGATAGACGGAACAAGGCGGTGCTTGGACAATCCGAGGTTTTTGTCATTCTTAACGGGAGGGAAGTGTGCCCCGTTGCCTGCGGACTGTCATTTTACGCCGAAAGTCTTTGTCGCATAATAAAGATACTTTCCGTTACGTGAATAAAATGCCAGTCGTATTTTATATTTTCCTTGCACATTGTCTTTTCTTACAGGGAAAAAGAATTTCTTTGATTGCCGCGTGTGCGGAGCGATGTATATCCCGATGTCCTCTTCCGAGAAATTGTCGGGATAGGGCAAAGCAGTCCACGAGTTGTTTGCCTCGTCGTAATACATGAATGAATTGTTTGAGAAACATATCGTGTCGCCTGTATTGTTATACATATCGGCCGATACGTAAAATGATTCAGCCTCCGGCACATCGAGTGCCAGATTGCAAACATCTATGCACGGCTTCTTTACGCTTACGGTATTTCCGTTTTCTTGCATACACATATTTACGGTCGTTTCCTCATCTTCCGTCAGACATACATCACTGTATCTGCCGGATGAATCCATGGCAGATGTCCCGTCGCCCGTTGCCATGGTCTTGTGGACTTTCACTTGCTCGTGACAACCTGCAAGTGAAAAGAGGGTGCAAAGTATGATTACCGTCCTGAACATAATTCTTTCGCAAAGATACATATAAAAAAGCGAAATCCGGTGCTTGATAAATAATTTTAATATGACCAGAGATTTTTCTAAAGGCTGCACACCATTCCCGTGCATGTCGTTTGCGAGGCATTTGAACAGACTATCCGCGGTTTCTCTGCCTGAACAGTGTGGGGCTGACGCCCGTCGCCTGTGTGAACATGCGGGAGAAATAGGCATGGTCGTTGATGCCGAGGCTGTCGGCAATCTCCTTTATTGACAGGTCGGTATGGACGAGCTGGCGTTTGGCACGCAGCACCACCTCGTTCTTTATGAACGACGTGGCGTTCATGCCGGTGACGCTTTTCACCACCTCGTTAAGATAGACGGCCGATATGTTCAGGAGCGAGGCGTAATGGGACGGCTGGCGGTTGGCGGCAAGATGCTCTGCCAACAGGCGGCGGAAGGACACCACAAGGCTGACATGCCTTTGGCTGTGCCTCGCCTGCTGCATGCCGGTGGCCTCAACGGCTTCGACTACAATGCCGATGAACGTCTCCACTATCCGCCGCACCGTCGCCTTCTCCGCTGCTGTCTCCTGCCTTTCCGGGATTCCGCCTGTCCTTCCTGCAAGTAGCGCGGCAATCTGCTGCAGTTCGTTCCTGCGCCGCGCGTCAATCCTGAACGACGAGGCGAAGAGCGAGAAGTTGTCGAATATGCACTTCTCCGCGTCGCCCACGAAACTGCTGTCGGCGATGAGCAGCCATCCCTCAGCGCTTTCGGCTCCGAGAAACCTGTGCACCTGTCCCGGCTGTATCAGGAACATGTCGCCCGCGGCGAAACGCTGTTCCTTGAAGTCGATTACGCCGCAGCCTGTGCCGCCCTCCACCAGTCCGAAGATGTAGTAGTCGTCCTGATGAGCGTAAGTAACGGGGCTGTGTTCGTTCCCCGCCGCGTTTATCCGCCGCAGACGGACTCCGGAGGCGGAGAGCAGCGATGATTTGTGTTGTGGAAGTGTTGACATGTCTTGACTGTTTAGGATGCAAAGATAATGAAAATTTTGACACAACCACCATCCTAAAAAACGCCGTTACATGCAACTCCGTAAAATCCCGAATATCTCGTCGCGCGACATCTGCCGGCAGCAGCCGGGCGTTATGAAGCAGGTGTCGGCCGCGGAGCGCAGCACCGTCTCGTCCGTTATTCCCATCTCGCTCCAGCGTGTGGGCAGTCCTGTCTCGCGGATGAACGCTTCGAGGGCGTCGATGCCCAGCGCGGCCGTCTCGCGCGGTGTAGCTCCCCGCACGCCCCAAACCGTCTCGGCCATGCGCGCCAGCTTCTCCGTGCCGTCGTCAAGCAGATGGCGGTAGAGCGGCGGATGGATTACGGCCAGTCCGCGGCCGTGGTTACAGTCGGTGTATGCGCCCACGGCATGCTCTATCATGTGGCACTGGAAGTCGGTCTGCTTGCCGAGCTTCAACATTCCGTTCTCTGCCATCGCCGATGCCCACATCAGTTCGCCGCGGGCGAAGTCGTCGTGGTCGGCTATCAGCGTGCGCAGGTTTCTGACAACGTTGCGCATCACTGCCTCGTTTATCTCGTCGGAGAGGTTCGTCGTCTGCGGACGGCCCATGTACGTCTCCATGCAGTGGGAGAGCGTGTCGAACGCGCCGCTTATCACCTGCGCCATCGGCAGCGTTTTCGTAAGGTCGCTGTCAAGCACGGCGAAGGAATGGTATGCACCGAACAGCGGCTGCTTCAGCTTCTTCTCCTCGTGGGTGATCACGGCACCGTTGTTCTGCTCCGCGCCCGTGCCCGATGCCGTGACAACGGCTCCCATCGGCACGAAGTCAGTCGGCAGACGGTGGCCAGTGTACCATGCGTCCCATACGTCCTCATCCATCCGCGCCTGTGCCGACACTATCTTGCAGCAGTCGATGACCGACCCGCCGCCCACGGCGAGTATGAAGTCGATGTCGTTCTCGCGTACAATCCGCGCGCCTTCCTGCACCTTGGCGTACGTCGGGTTGGGCATTATGCCGCCGAAGTCTGTCACCTGCTTGCCGCACTCGTCGAGCCACGACCGTATCCTTTCATAAAGTCCCGTGCGCTTCAGCGAGCCGCCGCCGTAGGCCAGCAGCACGCGCGTGCCAACGTTCTTCATCTCGCTGCGTATCGCCTCCTCGGCGCATCCCTTGCCGAAATGCTGGCGGACGGGATAGTGGTAATCAAATGTATTCATTGTCCTTGTATGTTTGTTTTGGATGCAAAATTATCCCGTTTGCGCCGGAAAACGCTTATCCAAATTACGGATTGACATATAACTTTTACGGATTGGCCGGAATTATCAGGAAAAGTATTATTTTTGCAAACTAAAGACAACTGGCTATGGACAATATGCCAACATCGGAATAGGAGGTACTGACATTCGCAACCATCGTCATATATCTTATATCATCTCATAAAAGAACTTTATAACATGAAGGAACAGGGACGGGAAAAGGGAATCATGACAGTAACACTGATCGGGTCGTTTGCCAATTTCATTTTGCTGACGTTTAAATTCGTGGCAGGCGTGGTGGGACACAGTGGTGCCATGATAGCCGATGCGGTACATTCTTTATCCGATTTCGTGACCGATGTTATAGTCTTGCTGTTCATCCATATCTCATTCAAGCCGAAAGACGAAGGGCATGACTATGGGCATGGGAAATTTGAAACGCTGGCTACTACCGTTATCGGGCTAATTCTGTTGTGTGTCGGGATAGGACTTTTCCGGGAAGGCGCAATCAAGATATTCGGGTTCTATTTCAAGGGCGAGCCCTTAGAAAGCCCAGGTGGAATAGCCCTGATTGCCGCCTTGATGTCTATTATAATCAAAGAAATATTGTATCGTCTGACACTGCATGTCGGAAGAAAAGAGAACAGCCAGACCGTTATCGCAAACGCCTGGCACCACCGTTCGGATGCCTTTTCCTCCATAGGAACAGCGGTGGGTATCGGCGGGGCAATTCTGTTAGGAGACAGTTGGCGCGTGCTCGACCCGATTGCAGCCGTTGTCGTCAGCGTGCTGATTGTGAAGGTGGCTATCCAACTGGTTGTTCCTGCCATCAACGATCTGCTCGAAAAATCGTTACCCGAAGAAGTGGAGAAAGAAATTCTTTCTGTGATTGCCCAAACTCCGGAGGTAAAGAACCCGCATAACCTCTGCACGCGCCGGATTGGAAACGATTTCGCAATTGAAGTTCACATCCGTGTCGATGGACAGACTACCGTGAGTCATGCGCACGATTTGACCAAAGATATTGAACGCAAGTTACGTCATAGATTCGGACCGACGACCCATATTGTCCTCCACGTTGAACCGTTCAAAGACATATATACACCTTGAATAAAATCAAGCTGCCATTAAGCTAAAAATACCGTGCCGTTTGCGCATCGGAAACGGGCCACATCCGATATGCAAACGGCACGGTTTTGATTTAAAACCTATATTGCCGCGATCTACGACAATCCATCAAAAGAAGAAAGGATAATCCGCTTGATTATAATCAAAAAGTAATATAACGCTTACGGTTTTTCCGGCGCAATCTACACATGACATATAAACAAGCCGGATAAGCAGCGGATTCGTGTCAATACACGGTATTCTGCGGGTCGAAGTTGGTCCAGCCGTCGAGCCAGTTGTCCGCGGCATCGCGGAAAGCGCCGATGTATCCGCCGTTGCCGTCGGAGAGTGTCGTTGCCGGACAGTAGTTCTGGCCTGTGCCTTTCGGATCGGTAAGCCCGAGAGCATCCTCGTCCATCACGCGGTTCGTGGGCTCGCTGAGGAAGAACGAATGTGAGAAGGATACGCGCGAGCGGTCTTCCGTCTTCGTGCCGTAGTCGTAGAGATAGTCCTCATATTCCTTGTTCTTGTCCGTACCGATGACGCCCATGCCGGCAAAGATTATATTCTTCAGACGGAAGGCTCCCTCGCGGGCATATTTGACGGTGCTGCCCTTCTCACCGTCGATGATGAGGCCCACGGGATAGCCCACGGCAAGAAGGTTCTCGGCGTTCAGCCTGCTGCTGCGGCGTATCTGAATGGCCGACTGGAACAGGCCGAGCTTCGAGCCGTTGTCGGGGAAGACGCTGCCCGCCGTGATATACGATGCGGTATTGACGAAGTCGCTGTTCTTGGCCGTGCGCGGACCGATGAACGTCACGTTCTTGAATGTCGCCGAGGTGAAAGGTGTCGTCTCCGCGCCTCCGGCGTTGTTGTCGCTCTCGAAGCCGTTGCTTTGTGATGTGTCGGCGATGCGCGGGTCGCGTATGGAGAGGCAGTACTGGACGGTGCCGCTGAAACCGTTGTCGGTGTCGAACTCGTCGTCCCAGCCCTTGTATGCCACGAGATACTTGCAGTCGACGGCTCCGCCGAACCACTCGAACGAGTCGTCGTTGGAGTATGACACCTGAAGGTGGTGTATCGTGGTGCCGCTGCCAACGGAGCCGAACGTCACGCCGTTTATCTCCTTGTCGGTGTCGAAGGGATATCCGGCAAACTCAACGCGCACATACTGGTATACGCCAGAGTTGTCGGCATCGTCGTCGCCGCCGTGAATTGTCGTCGGGCCGCCCTCAATCTGCTGCGTACCCTGATTGTTGCGCGCCCGGCCGCAGATTATCAGTCCGCCCCAGTCGCCCGGCCGCCTCATGCCCGCGGGCTGTGCCGACGTCATCACCACGGGAGCATCCTGCGTGCCGTTCATCTCGACATATCCGCCGGGCTCCACGATGAGCGCGGCCATGGTCTGCTTGTCGCCCTTTATGACCGTGCCTGCGGGGATGCGCAGCTTAGCTCCGGCATCCACGTAGACCCAGCCCTTCAGCAGGTATGTGCCGCGCTCAAGCGTGACGTCGCCGGTGAAGTGGAAGTTCTGCGTTCCGTTGCCCAGCTCCGTGCCGTTGTTGAACAGGATGCCGGCGCTGTAGGCCACGTTGCCCTTGTAGGTAACTTCGGGATCTGCCGCTCCGGATGTTGCAGGCTCGTCGTCAGACGAACATGACGCTGTCGTTAAGCACACTCCGAGGGCCACGCACATCATGAGTGCCTTGCCCAGTCTTTTCAATTCTCTTTTCATTTTGCTTTTTTTGTTTTGTGAAACTTTATTTTCTGAGAGCTCTGAGATTTCTGAGAACTCTGAGAGCTTTGAGAACTCCGATTACTCAAAATCTCCACCCCGCGCTGAGGCTCAGCGTCCGTCCGGGGCTGTAGCTGCGCGTAACCTCCTCCACCGTGCGCTGCTCGCCGCCTACGCTGACATCCTCAAACTGCTTGAAGACAACACGCTCCGCCAGCAGGTCGCGCACCGTGGCTTTCAACTCCCATCGCCCTACCCGCTTGCCGATGGAGAGATCGATGCCGTTGCGCGGCATCTCGTACGAGTTCGGAATGTTTCGCGCCGAGCCGTCGGAACCCGTGCCGTAGCGGTTTCCCACGCCGATGATGCGCTTGCCGATGCGGTTGTAGAGCACGGCGGCGCTCCAGCCGCTCTTCGCGTTGTTGTAGAACACGCCCGTGTTGATGATGTACGGCGACTGTCCCTGCATCGGCCGGTCGATGTTGTTCGTGCCCGGCTCAAACCGCACGCGGCTCTTTATCCACGCGCCGTTGAACGACAGCGAGAAGTCTTTTAGACCGATGAAGCCGAGGTTCTTGCGGATATCCACCTCGATGCCGTAGTTGTCGGCGCCGCGGGCGTTGACGAACGAATAGATGAGGTCTGTGCCGCCCGCCACGGTGTAGGTCCACTCTATCGGGTTCTTGAAATGCTTGTAGAACAGCGCCACCGACACCTGTTCTCCGGCCGACGGATACCACTCGTAGCGCAGGTCTACGTTGTCGATATATGCGGGCTTGAGGTCGTGGTTTCCCATGACGCTGCTGCCCAGTTCGAAGTCGTAGTAGACGGATGTGGAGAGCTCGCGGAACTCCGGACGGTTGACCGACCGGCCATAGGCCGCGCGCAGCTGGTGACTGTCGTTGAGTTTATAAGTAATGTTCACCGAAGGGAACAGGTCGCTGCCGGAATACGACGTGTCATGCCGGCTCGCCTCAGAGCGGCGCGTGTTCATGCCGAGCACCTGACGGTTATACTCATAACGCACTCCGGCGTAGATGCCGAGCGGTCCCACGGGAAGGTTCACACCTGCATATCCTGCCGCCTGGGTCTGACTTCCGTCATAGTTGTTCAGCCAGTTCACCTCCTCATACATGTAGAGCTTGTCCGGTCCGTAGTTGGAGTCGATGAGCACATTTGACACCACGTCATCATCGAACATGAAGCCCTCCGGCAGCGTGTTGTCCGGCTGCCATCCGTACTGAAACTGGCGCGTGCGGTAACGGCGCGTGCGGTGCTCGCCGTATGCACCGGCCTTCACCGTGGGTTCGAGCGTGCCGATGCGGAAGTCGCGGCGCCAGTTCACATTGGCCGAGAATATGTGCTCGTCGAGCTTCGTAAACTCACGGCTTATGCGGTATATGCCCATCGTCTGCTGCGTTCGGTCGGTGCGCTCTATCAGGCGACGGTCGGGCAGGTTGCGGTTGGCATATGCGTAACCCGCGCTCCAGTCTGTCCGGCTGCTGCCGTAGGTGTGACGTCCGGTCAGCTGGGTGCTGTATGTCGTGCGCGCCGAGTAGTAATACTCCATGTCGTTGATATTGTCCGGCTGCGCGTTGAATCCCGTGCGCTCCGAGTAGCGGCTCTTCGCAATCTGGTTGAAAATGTTTTTCCATTCGATATAGTGGCGTGTGTCGCGCGGACGCAGTGACAGGTTGAGCATGGCGCCGAGGCGCACGTCGTTGCTGTACTGGTTGTCTGTGGCCCGGCGCAGCGCCACAGACTTGTCGTTCGATATGTCGTAAGGCGCGTAGAGCGAGTTCTCCATGTCGCGCAGCGTGGTGCCGGCGTTACTGTAGTTCAGCGCGGCCAGCATCCCGACGGCTTCTCCGCCGGCGGTCTTCCATGTGTGGCTGTAGCTCATGGCCAGCTTCATGTCGGGCAGCGGCGTGCGGCGGCGCAGCGTCCAGTCGTTGTCGAGTCCGTTGGCAAGCGGGTCGATGCGCGGCGCGGCACCGCTTTCATAGCCCGGATAGGCTCTCAGCGTGCCTGTCATGCCCGAAGAGAGCGAGCGCTGCCCTGCACCGAAGCCCAGCACGTCCCATCCGCAGCCCCGCGCGGCGGTGAACGTGCGGAAATGCGTGCGGTCGTTCACCCCTACCCCGACTGTGACATCAAGCCCGCCGCTGTCCGGCTGCTGCTTGGTGTTGACGAGGATGAAGCCTCCGGTGAAATCGGCCGGATATTCCGGCGCGGGACTCTTCACGACAACCATGTTGTCGAGCTGCGAACTCGGCAGGATGTCGAACGAGAAAGCCCGCGAGTCGGCTTCCGAACTCGGCACGGCCCCGCCGTTGAGCCACACATTATTATAACGCTGCGACAGACCGCGCACCATCACGAACTTGCCGTCGGTTATCGACACGCCCGGCACGCGGCGTATCACCTCCGACGCATCCTTATCCTGCGTGCGCGCTATCTGCTGCGCCGACACGCCCGTCTGCACCACGAGGCTCTGCCGCTGCGCCTGAATCTGCGCGGCCTCGGTGTTGCGGCGTGCCACGGCCCTGACGGCCACCTCGCCCAACGTCTGCGTGTCGCCCTCCATCATGAAATCCATCGCCACCTCGCCCGCGGCCGGCACGGCCACCGCCTCCCTGACGATGTTTCTATAGCCGATGTAGCGCACGGTCAGCGTATACGTTCCTGCCGGAAGATTCAGTTCATAGCGTCCTTCGGCATCAGCCGCCGCACCGCGCCCGCTTCCGTCAGCCATCACGGTGGCTCCCGTCAGCGGCTCGCGGCTGAGGCTGTCCCTGATTATGCCTTTCACAACGCCGGCACTTGCCGCCAAAGCGTTGCAGCAAAGCATGCTGAGGATGAGTTTTCTTAGTATGTCTAATACCGTTCTTGATTTTTCCATAATCTTCTATCCGATTGTTTTTATCTCGCTGCAAAGATATCAGCGCGGGATTTCAGAAATGTAACAGCGGTGTTAAGAATATATTAAACCGTATCTGCCGTAAAATCTAAACGCAAAGGGCGCAAAGACGCAAAGAGACTTTTCTGAAACAGAGACACAGAGAACAATAAAAAGACTTTGCGTCTTTGCGCCCTTTGCGTTTAAAATAAAAACCTCCGTGTCTCCGTGTTCTGAAAATACTTCGCCCCTTTGCGTCTTTGCGCCTTTGCGTTTAAAACTTCCCATCTTCGCGTTTCTGTAACATACGCATGGAATAGCGATGAATATAGTATGGATTTCTCTAATAGGTATTACAACTTTCTGTAATAGGTATTACAACTTTCTGTAATAGGTATTACAACTTTCTGTAATAGGTATTACAGCTTTCTGTAATAGGTACTACAGAAATCTCTAATAGGTACTACAGAAATCTCCAATAGGTACTACAGCATTCTCTTCTATATAGCACAGATATCCCCTACCCTATCTCCGCGCAGAAAAAGAACGGAGGCTGATTGTTTTTTTGGCGTTTCAGCGAATAAAGAGTACCTTTGCAGCATGAAAAGATTAGTTATCGTAGGATGCGGACGGTTGACCGGGATTGTTTCGGATGCCGTCGTCAAGGGCTTATTGCCCGAGTATGAGTTGGTCGGAGTGTATTCGCGCACGGCGGAGAAAGCCGAAAGGATTGCCGCGAAGATGCGGCATGACGGCAAAGAATGTGCAGTTTGCGAAAGCATCGGAGCGCTGCTGGCCCTGAAACCCGACTATCTGGTGGAGGCGGCCTCTCCAGCCGCGATGAGGGAGATTGCCATACCGGCACTTGAGAACGGCACATCCGTAGTCACGCTGTCCATCGGCGCACTGGCCGACACGGCATTCCGTCAGGCGGTCGAGGCGGCAGCAAAGGCCAACGGCACGCGCGTGCATATCGTCTCGGGAGCCACTGGAGGCTTCGACGTACTGCGCACGGCCGCACTGATGGGCGGCGCCACGGCCTGCTTCTTCAACGAGAAGGGACCGGACGCACTGCGGGGCACCGCCGTGTATGACGAGACCCTGCAAACAGAGCAGCGCACGGTGTTCTCGGGCAACGCCACAGAAGCCATCGGCATGTTCCCGACGAAAGTGAACGTCGCCGTGGCCGCCTCACTGGCTTCAGTAGGTCCGGAAAACATGCGGATGACGATGAGGTCGACGCCGGGTTTTAAGGGAGACACGCAGCGGGTGGAGATAAAGAACGCGCAGGTGCATGCCGTGGTCGACGTTTACAGCGCCACGGCGGAGATTGCAGGATGGTCTGTAGTGAATACTCTGCAGAATATAACGTCGCCGATAGTATTCTAAAGAGAATTTTAAACGCAAAGACACAGAGGCGCAAAGGCCGCAAAGACGCAAAGAATATTTGGGAGGCGGGGATTGAAGAGACGCGGAGACACAGAGAATAATAAAAAACTTTGCGTCTTTGCGACCTTTGCGTCTTAGATTAAAACTCTGTGTCTCCGTGTCTCTGTGTTCTGAAAAAAATCCCTTTGCGCCTCTGCGTCTTTGCGTTTAAATAAAACTTCTCCGCGCCTTTATTTTCCGAGATATTCCCTGATATTTGCCAGCACCTTCTCGCTCAGCCGGTCGAACGCCTGGCGTGTGCGTCCCGTCGATACTTGCATGCAGCGGACATGCGGATGGCCGAGAAGATGCTCACCGCCCAAGGCTCCGACGGTGTCGCAGAAGCAGAGGTTGTCGCCATCGAGCCATTCGGCAAATGCAGGCTCGTCCCACGCCGGAGAGAGTCCGGTATTGAAGAGCATCTTCCGGTCTCCCAATTGCTTGAACTCCGCCTCATGCAGCAGCACGGTGTTCTTGTTGAGGCAGCAGAAAACGACCTCGCTCTGCCGGAGCAGCTCGCCCAACGGCAGGAAACGGTAGCCCTTTGCTGCGGCCGCAGGCTTCTCGCTGCGCGCGAAATATGCAATGTCGGCCCCGAAGAACCTCAGCGCATCGGCTATCATGCCGCCCGACTTGCCCAGTCCGACCACTCCGACCTTCATTCCGGTAATCTCGCGCGCCATTCCGTCCCACGGCTCCTGTCCGAATCCGTGCAGGCAACGCACAAGTTCGCTGACGACATATTCCACAACGCCCTCGTCGCCGTAGTCGCGGATACCCGTCACGGTGATTCCCCGCTCACGGGCAAAACGTATGTCCACGTTCGCGCTCTCGGGAGAGTACAGCGAACAGCACATCCCGATATACCTTACGCCCGTACACCGCTCCAGCACCGCGCGTCCTATCTGCGAGGTATAACTCAAGAGCACGGCATCGGCGTCTCCGATACGCGCCGCAATCTCATCGTCTCCCGCCGGAACGTCACTATACATCACCACCTCTTCTGCATACGCGTGCAGTTCCTCCTCAGCCGATGGTATCAGGCTCACAGGCTCTATTGCTACAAGTTTACGAAACATATTCATTGCATTTTTTTAGTTGCGGCAAAGTTAATAAAAAGAGCGGGATGAAGCAAGAAAACCGTTCGCTTTCGCGCACCTTTTTCACGCTCGGCATAAAATGCTGGCATTTTCTGCTCCCGCTTAATAAAAACATTCTTTTATAGAGGATTATCAATGGAAATGATTAACTTTGCGAGGATTGAGGAGACTCACTCCAAAGACTTATTAGAAAAATAGAGGCGTTATGTCTTCTTGTATGCGATAAGCGTAGGAAACTTTAATCACAAAGGTATTCCTACCACCTTCGCATTAAGACGTGGCATGCAGTTCCGCGCTTCCGCATTTAATAACCCGCTCCGCCGGACTGAGGAGCATCATATATATAAATAAGGTATGAAAAATATTGAATCAGACAGACAGCTTATAGCGGCGTGCGGACTCTACTGCGGCGCGTGCCGGAAGTATCTTGCGGAGAAGTGTCCCGGTTGCCGACTCAACCAGAAGGCTTCATGGTGTAAAATCAGGACTTGTGTACGCAAAAACGGTTTCCATTCTTGTGCTGAATGCGGCAAGGATGTGGCTGAGTGCAAGACATACTCCAATCTAATAGGAAAGATTTTCGCCTTTGTGTTCCGTTCGGACCGTCCCGCGTGCATCCGCTACATCAGGGAGCACGGCGAAGAGGCTTTTGCCGACGAGATGGCAAGGCGCAGGTGTCAGACAATGAAGAAGAAATAATACGAGAAAACTAAAGAAATAAGATTATGAACAAAGAAATCCTATATGTCCTCCTGCCGGATTATGCCGCGCACGAGATTGTGTACCTTTCACAGGCCATCGCTTCCGATGAATACGCCTTGAAAGAGAATCCGAAGTATGTCAATAAGGTGGTCGCCCCGACGATGGAGCCGGTCAAGTCGATAGGAGGCTTCCGCACCTTGCCCGATTATTCGTTTGAGACGATGCCCGACGATTATGCGGCGTTAGTGCTTATTGGCGGTTTCGGATGGACAACACCGGTTGCCGGACAGGTCGTGCCGATCGTCCGGAAAGCCATTGAAAGCGGCAAGGTCGTAGGTGCAATCTGCAACGGAGCTTCGTTCATGGCAAAGTGCGGATTCCTTAATGCCGTCAGTCATACGGGCAACGGCTTGGAGCAACTGAAACTGTGGGGAGGCAGCAATTACACCAATCCCGACAGATACATCCATGCCCAGGCGGTAAGCGACAAAAACATCGTGACGGCAAACGGCTCCGCCCCGCTTGAGTTTGCCAAGGAGCTGCTTCTGCTGCTCGGGAACGACACACCTGAACGCATCGAGATGTACTATCAGTTCTACAAGCAAGGGTTCTGTACGCTGTTTCCTGCTCAAAGCGAATAACTGCTTATCAACAGGCATGAGGTTGACCGGGTGTGTATGAAAAGCCCACGACGGTCAGCAGCCTGATTAAATATTAAGAGAAGTAATGTGGACAAATCTTTTATATGTGATGCTGGGCAGTGCCGTCGGTGGCGGTTGTCGTTTCTTGGTAAGTAAAATTGTTACGGATCATAGCACAGACGTGTTTCCGTGGGGCACATTTGTCGTCAATCTCGCGGGCTGCCTGCTGATTGGCCTTCTGTTTGGGCTTACGGAACGGGGCGTGAGCCTTTCGCCGCAGATGAAGATGCTGCTCATTACAGGCTTCTGTGGAGGATTCACCACATTCTCTACATTCGCCCACGAGAACTACCTGCTGCTTAACGACTCCCGCTTCTGGATACTCTTCCTTTATGCAGTCTTCTCATTTGCCTTGGGCTTGCTCTTGGCGCACGCCGGACATGCTTTGGCCCGGCTTTGATGAAAAACAAAAAAAAGAAATAAATACATATATGATTAAAATAGACCATATCGCGATGTATGTCGCAAACCTGGAGGGCGCAAGGAAGTTCTTCACGGAGTTTTTCGCTGCCACATCAAATGAACAGTATCATAATCCGCGGACGGGACTGCGGACATACTTTCTCACATTTCCCGATGGAGGAAGACTGGAAATAATGAGCAGACCGGAAGTGGCTGTTGCGGACAACCCAGTCTGCCGCAGCGGCTTTATCCATCTTTCATTCTGTCTTGGCTCACGTGAGGAGGTAGACCGCATGACTTCGCTCCTGTCCTCACAAGGATACGAAGTCCTGTCAGGTCCGCGTGTTACCGGTGACGGATATTACGAAAGTTGTATCAAGGGATTTGAAGGAAATTTAATTGAACTGACGGAATAGCGAGGGCAGAGCCTAACTTGTTTTGGGCTATGCCGAGTCATGACGGAAGAAGGCAAAAGCCAACTGGCGGAATAGCGAGAGTAGAGACAGGCAAATATGATGAAAGAAAAATATCAAAATACGGAAACTATGAACAATCAATTATGGAATATGTATAAGGAAAGCTCACGAGGAAAAGATTGTATAGAGCTTTTCAATCCGGAAATCGAAAACATTTCTGAGGAAGCCTTTAATATTTGGCGATATGCCTCAAACTGGGGAGAAGATAAAGTGGAAGATTCTTTCATCGAAGACATTGACGATATGTTTTGGTTGTGGGACACCAATTTGTCTCAGCGCAGTTTCTTTCCTGAAAAATGGACACGCGAAAGTTATCAGAGATTTGCAGAAGAATATGATATTCTAAGGCCTTTAATTGATGATAAAGGCGAATTGCTATATCGTGATGATGAAACCATAGTCTTTGATGAGAGTACAATCATTTTAAGAAAAGACCAATATCGTATTAAAGCAGCTAATATACCTATTCTGTCGTTACTCTTCTACTATAGTTTTGAATTCTTCAAACCGATACTTCTCCCAAGACGCTTTGACATTATTCAAAGAAATTGTGATGCTTTAGGGATGGAGATGCCTTCGATACCACGCTCAAAGGATTATAAAGCATACATAAACTATTACTTTGAAATTTGTGAAAAATGGAACGAATTTCAAAAAGAACATGAAATGACTGATGCAGAACTTTGTGCATGTATCTATGATTTCGCAAATATGCTCACGGAAACCAACACCAGTTCAAAACTACCTAAACCTACAAATGTATGGTTGACAGGTGCAGGTAGTGGCGATTTCACTTTCCTTGACTCTTTAGGCAAGACGCCCGAAGGAAACAATCAAAAAATCTGGGCTTGCAACGAACGGACAAGGCGTGGTGATATTATTGTTCTTTACTGTACATCACCAAGAAGTTATATACACTCTATTTGGAGGTCAAATAGCGGCGGCATATTCAATCCTTTCGATTATTACCATTGCAGGACAACTGTATGTGACGGAATATTGACTCCACATATTTCTTTCAAAGACTTGAAGAATGACAATTATATGTCGCAAGTTTCAATTGTCAGACGTAATCTGCAAGGTGTGAATGGCATAGAATTATCAGCAAAAGACTATTCCGAACTAATACGTATGATAGGAGAAAGAGGTGGGGACATGACCTCTTTTCCACAACTATACGAAGGCTCAAATATCGATTTTGGTGAAATAAAACTGGAAAAGCATGTAGAAGAGCAGATACTGATTCCTGTGCTTGAAAAACTTGGATATACAAATGCCGATTGGACACGTCAACTTTCTCAGAAAGCAGGACGCAAAGAAAAGGCAATACCTGATTTTGTATTCTTCCCGAAAGGAGAAAAACATTTTGAAAACGCTCCGATGATTATTGAAGCTAAACTTGATATGGCACCTGTCCAAGAACTTCAGAAAGCATTTAATCAAGCGTTATCATATGCCCGTTTATTAAGAGCCTCAATCATGGGAGTATGCGATAAGGAACGACTTGTTTTATACAAAGTCAACACAGATGGAAGTGCAGACAAGAATAATCCCATTTTTGAAAATCATTGGGCTGCAATATATTCTGATTCTGAGGTTGGTGCAACGTTGAACCATTTGATAGGAAGAGAGGTTATTGCTAATCTGTAACAGATAGGAATATTACACTTACTCACCTATTTTCTGTATTTCTCAATCATAGAATAAGCATCAGAAACACTAAGAAGTAAAATAGAAACAATGAAGATACATCAAATAACGTTCAGCCCCACGGGCGGCACACGAAGAGTCTGCGAATATATATGCGAGGGCATTGACGCGAGACCGCTCGTTACAGACCTCTGCGTGAAGGAGGGACAAATAAGATTGCCAGACATACACGAAGAGGACTTGGTCATTATCGCCATGCCCGTGTTTGCCGGACGCGTACCTGCTTTGGCGGTCGAGAGACTCAGACGTATTCAGAGCAACCACGCGAAGTGTGCGGTTGTGGCGGTGTATGGCAACAGGGCGTATGATGACGCTTTGCTCGAAATGCAGGATGTGGCAACGGAAATGGGATTCCGTGTCATTGCCGCCGTCGGCGCCGTTGCCGAACACAGCATCGCCCGTGTGTATGCCGCAGGAAGACCCGACGCGGAAGACCGCAGGGAGCTGGCTGCTTTCGGAGACGCTATAATAAATAAGGTGGAAGGCACAGATACATACAAGCCTTTGGCGTTACCCGGCAACCGTCCATACAGAGCTGGCAACACGGGACCATTCCCCACGGCAGACGAGCGATGTACCGATTGCGGCACGTGTCGGAAGCTCTGTCCCGCTGACGCCATACCCGCCGACAATCTCAGAAGCGTCAACAAGGAAGCCTGCATCTCCTGTATGCGCTGCCTCTCCGTTTGTCCGACTAAAGCAAGGAACATCGGACAGGTGGAGATGATGGTTACAGAGAAACTGAAAACGTTGTGCGCCACAAGAAAGGGCAACGAACTGTTTGTATAATCTAAAGGGAAAGGAAATATCATTTTTTAACTAATGAACGAAGAAAACAAAATAATACTCTATCAAGATGACAACGAAATCACCAGAGTGTCGGTGCGTTTTGCTGATGAGGATTTGTGGCTTACACAAAGTCAGTTGGTGGAGATATACCAAACAAGTAAATCAAATGTAAGCGAGCATATTAAGCATATATTTGAAGATGGAGAACTTGATAAGAATGTGGTTGTTCGGAATTTCCGAATAACCACTCAACATGGTGCTATAGAGGGGAAGACCCAATCACGAGATGTTGCTCACTATAACCTCGACATGGTTATAGCCCTTGGTTATCGTGTGCAGTCACAAGTTGCAACCCGTTTCCGCCGTTGGGCGACCCAGCGGCTTCACGAGTATATCCAAAAAGGGTTTGCTATGGATGATGAGCGATTGAAGCAAGGTGGAAACCGTTATTTTCGTGAGTTGTTGCAACGCATTAGGGATATTCGTAGTAGTGAGCGCAACTTCTACCAGCAAGTTACGGATATTTATGCCACAGCCACGGACTATGACCCTCGTGATGAGATGACAAAGATGTTTTTCGCTACCGTGCAAAACAAGTTGCACTATGCCGTCCACGAGAATACTGCGGCAGAAGTGATATATAATCGTGTGGACAACGAGAAGCCGTTTGTGGGCATGACAAACTTCAAGGGCAATTATGTAACGAAGGACGATGTGAAGATTGCCAAAAACTATCTCTCAGAGATTGAACTCCAACGATTGAACCTACTTGTTTCCGGTTTCTTGGACTTTGCCGAGTTCCAAGCATTGGAGATGAATCCCATGACCATGAAAGACTGGATAGAGGCTTTGGACAACCAGATTATTGCCCACAAACGGAATGTCTTGATTGGTAAGGGCAACATCTCACATAAGCAAGCTCTTGAGAAGGCTGAAAAAGAGTTTGAAATCTATCGTAAACGTGAAATGGACTTACTTGAAAGCGATTTTGATAGAGAAATCAAAAGATTGAAGGACAAGAATAATGGTAGTTCCAAGTAATTCACAACCTTTGCACCAAGAAAACTTGCGATGATAATGCCGTATTGAGACTTATTGTTTTATCTTATAGATAACCATCATGAACAAAAGAGAATATGCACAGGCAAACAAAGCCTGGATAGAAGCGAAAGCGCAAGAGGAAGGCGTGAAGGCCCTTCCGCGAGGTATATATTATAAGGTGTTGGCGGAGGGACGGAACGACGGCAGGCATCCCTCGCCCCGCAGCATCGTAACCGCACACTACACGGGATGGACCATCGACGGAAAGAAGTTCGACAGCAGCCGCGGCGGGACACCGTTGGCAATACGCCTCTGCGACCTGATAGAAGGCTGGATTGTCGCCATGCAGCAGATGTGCGTGGGCGACAAGTGGGAGGTGTATATCCCTGCCGAAATGGGATACGGAAAGTTCTTGCAGCCCGGCATTCCCGGAGGCTCCACGCTGGTGTTCGAGATAGAGCTATTAGGGATTGCATAAGGACTTTTGGTTTATTGCCAACGGTTGATTTTTATGTTTATCCTGTAACCGACTGTAAGAATTGCATGATATTTTATGTAAATCTTATAGTCGATTGTTATTATTGCATAACTATTTATGCAAATCTTACAGGTGTTTGGAGGAACGTTTGTATTTTTGCAGGTAAACAGGTGACCCTCGGCAATCAAGCGAATGTGACATTTATTTGTAGTCTTTACAACTTACTTATAAAAAACATATAGACAATAGAAACATGGCAAGACCCGCAAGCAAACAGCAGCTGATATCCGCTGCGACGGACAGCTACGACAAACTGACGGCGTTCATCGCATCCATGAGCGATGAGGAACTGAAAACGCCTTTTGACTTCTCTGCCGACGAGAAGAAAAAGGAGGCACACTGGAGACGTGACAAGAACCTGCGTGACGTGATAATGCACCTTGTACGCTGGCAGGGACTGCTGCTGACATGGGTGGAGAACAACATGAACGGCACGCCCGCGCAGTTCCTCCTCCCCGGCTACACATGGAAGACATACGGCGACATGAACATCCTGTTTTGGGAGGAATATCAGGACACGGCCACCGACGATGCCATGAACCGGCTCAGAGACAGCCACAAGAAGGTCTTGGAACTGGCGGAAAGTTTTACCGACGGTGAGTTGTTTGAAAAGGCTCATTACAACTGGACGGGAACGACCTCGCTCGGCTCCTATTTCATCAGTACCACGAGCGCACACTACGATTGGGCGTTGAAGAAACTCAAAGCACACAGAAAGAATCTGAAATGATAGAGACAAAAAGACTAATCCTCAGACCGTGGGAGGAATCGGACGCCGAGGCAATGTTCAAATACGCGAGCGACCCGGACATCGGTCCCATCGCCGGATGGCCTCCCCACACGTCGGTGGAAAACAGCCGGGAGATTATCCGGACGGTTTTCGCCGCTCCCGAAACGTATGCGGTCGTGCTGAAAGCCACAGGCGAACCTGTCGGCAGTTGCGGGATAATGTTCTCCGACAGCCTTCACTCTGCTGAGATGAAGCCGCGTGAAGCGGAGATTGGCTACTGGATAGGCAAGCCTTATTGGGGACAAGGCCTTATCCCCGAGGCTGTCACGGCCCTGCTTGCAAGATGCTTCAACGACCTGCACCTTGATGCCGCGTGGTGCGGATATTATGACGGGAACACCAAGTCGAAACGGGTCATCGAAAAATGCGGCTTCAAGTTCCATCATACAAACAAAGACATCGTTTCTCCGCTTGGCGACAAGCGGACGGAGCATTTCTATGTCATGACAAAGGAGGACTACCGTGCCGTGCATACAACGACAGGTATAGACATAACAATAAGGTCTGAGAGACAAGGGGATTTGCCGGTCATCCTTGACTTGGTGGAAAAGGCTTTTGAATACGTTGAGGAAAGCGACCATCAGGAACAACATTTGGTCGAACGGCTGCACGGTTTGGACACATTCATACCCGGGTTGTCGTTGGTTGCGGTCAACGGCGAGGGAAATATAGTAGGATACATTCTGCTCACAAAAGTGAAAATCGTATCGGCAGACTCCACTACGGTCTCATTAGCCGTTGCTCCGCTTGCCGTCCATCCGGCTTATCAGAACAACAAGATAGGCGGTATGCTGATAGAGAAAGCCCACAAGGCGGCAAGGGCTATGGGCTACGGCTCGGCGGTATTGCTCGGCCACAAGGATTATTATCCGCGCTTCGGCTACCGCAAGGCCATCGACCGAGGCATCAGGTTTCCCTTCGACGCCCCGCAGGAGTGCTGCATGGTTATCGAACTGTTGCACGACGCCCTGAGCGGAGTTACCGGCACCGTACGTTATCCCGAATGTTTCCAGTAGGATTATTGGAAACATAAGCAAATGGGAAAAGAATTTGAGTGACATTCATTTCATAAAAACGTCATTTGTGGCACTTTGATGAAATGAAAACATCGCCACACACTCAATGAGGTTTGCGATGTCGCAGGAGGTCGGTATGACTGGAAAATAGAGAGGAAACGTATTAAAGATATGACAAACTCTTATGATGAAACTGGTTACCCAGTTCTTCTTCTATGTGAGAACATACCGAAACGAAATAATGAAGTGAGTTATATCGTATATGTAGATTGAGGCTTGTTGCGCCCATAATATGCTGCTGAGTTGATTTGAGAAGCAACAATTATCGGGTCATTGCCGTTTTGCACAGATTTAGCGAATAAACTCATTATCTCGTATTTATTACCGAAATTAGCTTCAGGCTGTCTCAAAATTTCCGAAACCACCCGACGGATAGAACGAGGATAAATTATAAAAGTATTGTCTGCATTGCAGATAACATTCTTAAACTCACTGCTCCCGAAAAACACGATGACTGAATAAATTGGGATGCCGGGATTTTGCGGTAAACATCGCCTGATGACTTGTATATGCCCTGCATTTTGCATAACAGGATTATAAAAGCGGTGCTTTTCCTTGCCATAGTCCAATAATTGTGTCCAATATCTTTGATTTTCATTACCGAAAATCCAACCGCTGTAATCCTTTACTTCAAATACAATAATACCCGCTTTTGTTGCGACAGCAACATCTACTTGTGTGTATTCTCCATTCGGTTTTTGAATATATAAGTCATGAAATATAGCTTTCGGATTGATGCCTTCCTTCAATAACTTCAATATTACTCTACGTTCCGACCGTTCTCCACGAGTAATGGGCGTAACCAATTCAATAAGTTTCCGTTCTTTTCGCTTGACATAAATAAGATATGCACCCCCCAATATCAAACAAATCAAGAATATGACAGACGCGAGTGACATTACTGATATTATTAAATATCCTCCAAATCCTTTTGGATTTTTGCCTCAACATTTTGAGCATCACGGTATCGGATAATAACAACACCGTCAGAATAACCAGCTTTTTCGATTGATAATTCAATGGTTCCACCTGTGACATTCCATGCACTTGCATAAGTAACTGTGCCTTGTCCTAATTCGTACATGAGAGAAATGTTACTGTCACGACGGCTCGGATTATGTTCTCGGCAAGCCGATGGCTCACCATATTTACGAGTATATAAGCCTTTATAATAGTCATACGTGCTCACAAGCGTATTCCATTCGCTACTTTCGTCGAATATCACGACAACGGAGTGAACACTTTTACCATCATCAGTAGCACCGACACCAATTGTGGCTTGTCTGCCTGTAAAGTCACCTGTAAACGTCGTCACATTGTTGTCGCGTCCCATTTGGGTAAATCCTTTTGCTTTGAGCTTTTGGCAGAATTCCGTCATACTTCCCTCAATGGGAATGCCCTTAAAAGAAAGATGCTCTTGCGCCATAATATTGATTGCAGCAAGAAGCATAGTTAGTATGTCCTCCATCCCATTTTTCAGATGTTACATGGATATTGGGCGAGAGAATACTATCCGAACATTCCAAAATTTTCAGAGTGTTGGAGGGCGATAAAACTGTTAAATTGGTTTCTGCTATCTGATTTTGAACGGACATAACTACATCGTCTAATTCTCTATCCCCAGATGTTTCCTTCCCAAAAATAACATATTTGTACTTACTTATATTTGCATCATTAGATAGTACAATCTTACCTGAAGCACAGGATGTCATTAGTGCTATAATAGCGGCAATAGGTATAATATGTTTTGTAAGCTTTTGCTTCATTCCTTTTATGCCAATGGCTCTTTCAGTTCCAATTGAGCCGTTAATTATGCAGAAGCGTGGAACTGCAATGCCACTTCTTTATTCGGAGGTCGTAGGAAACCTTGCATACAGATGTAGTAATAGCAGCCCACGCCATAGCGTGAGAACCACTATGCCATCTGAGTATGCAATTTGAAAATTTCCTACGTTTCCAAATACTTGATGCGCATAACGCTTCTTTTATTCCATATGTCTTGGACAGGGTTGCCCCAATCCAAATGCAAAGGTAGTGAATTTTCTATAATTAGTTACCATAGTCAAACATAAATCTGCATTTTAAGACTGATTTTAGAACCGTTTTACCCTCATTGGTTCTCAAAGCGCAAAAGACGCTGACTTTCAATGGCAGCAAGAATTCCTTGACAACATCATCAGAGGCTACGCCCTGGTTATCAGAATATTGGAAGTAAAGTTTGAAATGCCCTGCTTTCTTTTTTTTACCTCGTTCCGTGAAATAAAGAAAGCGTCTCCCGCAGGCCGTTCCGCCCGCCGGAGACGCTTCCCGTCCCATACTATATAGTCTCACTCTTATCCGCCGGATACTCACCTTACTGCCGTGCTTCCGTCCGCTCCGTCAGTGGTGGCGGTGCTGTCCTGCGCGGCTGCGGCCCCTGCGGCATCCTGCTCCTTTTCCACCTGCTCGCCCAGCTCCTCAAGGTGCTTGATGCCCTCCTGCGCCTTCTTCTTCTCGGCGTCAATCCGTGCCTGCGACTCGGTGTCCCACCCGAAGGTTACGTCCAGAGCGAGCTGGTCGCTCATCATGTCGCCCGTGGCCGAGGCGAGCATCCTTGTCTTCCTCACCGCCGAGCCTATCTTGGCGGAGGCTCCGAGGCGTCCCGTGTCCGTGTCGATGCCGCCTATCGTGTCGAACGCGTTGCTGTGCAGCGTAATCTTGAAGATGGCGAGGTTGTCAATCTTCACCGAGTTTCCGTTGAGGAGCTGCTCGCGTATGCACTTCGAGAAGTCCGTCAGTATGCCCTCTATCGTGCCCGCCGAGAACGGCGTGTTGTGCTCCGCCATGTGCTGCGCCATCTCGCGGATGCCGAGCATCTCCTTGATTACCGGACGTACGTACCATTTCTTGTACTGGGCACTCATCTTGTTGTTGTTCTGATACCATGTAAGCTCAACCATAATCGTAAAATTTTAAAGGTTTGACAATTAAGAAAAAAAATCTCTCTCCCCCTGTTTTCCCGTCATGGTCTGCGCTGTGTGCGTGCCGCCCGGCCGGATTGTCGGTGTCGCTGTTGTGTTACGCTGCAAATATAGTCAATTTACCGATGCCGAGATGCTTTTATCCCGTTTATTTTCAGCCGTTTAACGTTGTTTGCACCGCGTTCGGAAATTTTGCTTTATATAGTGAAAAATACCGCCCCGAACGTGAAAAATATCTTTCCTAACGTGAAAAAACACCCTTCGGAACGGGAAAGTTTTTTCCCTGAACGGGGAAAGGAATTTTCCGGAAAGCGGGAACATTTTCCGGAGCGTTGGATGGAAATGCCGCACGGCATCCGCACGCATCGTGAGACACCCTCACGTGAACGGCGTGCCTATATCCGAGGTTTTGCACGATACCATCCTAACTTTTGCGTGCTATATGGCAGAGTTTTCTGTAATACCTATTTCAGAATCCTGTAATACCTTTTAGAGAAAGCTGTAATACCTATTAGAGAAAGCTGTAATACCTATTAGAGAAAGCTGTAATACCTATTAGAGAATCCTGTAATACCTATTTCAGAAAGCTGTAATACCCATTAGAGAATCCTGTGGCATATATCTGAAAAAGCGTGCCATATAGCAAGGGAGAATGTCAGCCGGACCGCGGCACACGGATTTCCGCCCCACACCGCGGTTTACCCATTCCAATCCCCCAATATATTATATGTACGCGTACATTAAATTATTCGCTCCAAATGCCGGACGAGCCATAATTATGTCGAATTCGACACAATTTCCCGCCTTCTCCGTTCAGCCTTAGCACTTTGCGGAGAGTATCGCGCGGTTTTCAGCGGGAATTATGGTAACTTTGTGGGCGATAGAATAAGAAATAGCACATATATAATGAAACAGACAAATGGACAAACGAATGAAGCGGTGATAAGAATCTACCAAGTCCTGTGGAAGAATCTGCTGCTGGGCATCCTGTGCCTGGCATTTGCGGTGGGCGGATATTTTATTATTAAAGACGAGGAATGCAACTTAGTGACGAAAGTGTTGGGCGGATGGCTGAATGTCATATTCTTCGGTGGCGGCGGATTGTTCGTCATCATCCTTACGCTATACAACAGGATTCGCCGCACTCCGTTTCTGATAATACACGACGACAGGCTGGAAATGTACGTACAACGCAAGGCGGCCTATCGTACCGTCAGTTTCGCTGATGTGAAGCGCTTCCGGATGATAAATGTCTTTAACACCAAACAGATTGCCATTGACTACAAGACGGTACCATTTATAAATAAGTTCGAGGAATCGTCTGGTGTCAGGCAAAGCGTGATGTGTTTTAACTTCAACACGGTCGGAGCAATAGAGAGTATCTCTGTCGACCATCTGACGATGAAGGGGAAAGACATTTGCAGCCTGTTGAACGAACGCTTAAGGACGGCCACATAGAACTTAACGGCAAATAGAATTGTTCCGACAAGACATAGCAAGTATAGCGAACAGAATAAAATAATATTTCATGTTCTATAGCTCCATGATGTAACCGATTATTTCAACAATTTCCTGTCGCCGCCGTCGCCACCCTCCAGCACGCTCATCTGCTGTATGGCAATCCGGTTGAGCCTTACGAGGCGTTCGCCCTGCGGCAGACCCTGGCTGATGAACACGGCATTAAGGTTCTCCATGTTCGAGAGACAGATAAGCTCATTGATGGTGGCGTAGTCGCGGATGTTGCCCTTGCGGTCGGGATTGGCCTTGCGCCATTGGCGGGCCGTCATGCCGAACATCGCCACGTTCAGCACGTCTGCCTCGTTGGCGTAGATGATGTTTGCCTGCGCCTGCGTTACTTCCGAAGGTATGAGGTTCTGCCTGATGGCGTCGGTGTGTATGCGGTAGTTTATCTTCGACAGCTCGCGCTTGGCCGACCAGCCGAGCTGCGTCTGCTCCTCGGTTTTCAGGCGCTGATATTCTTTGACAAGCAACAGTTGGAACTTTGGAGAAATCCACATACCGAAATGGTAGGCTATATCTCTGGTGCGTATGTGCCGCCATAACGCCCGGCCTTAGACCGTATTCCAATTGCGTTGGTACGTTCTATCCATGTTTTCACGGAAAGGACAAAGTTATTACTTCCCGCTTCATTTTTAATTGTACCGAATTCGGTACAATTAAAAACGGGATTATACAATATTTCCCATTCGCCAAGGTATTCGATGGTGCTCTTCAGACTGAGCCACCGGAAGATGACATGCTCTTGAAATTGGCTGCGTGCCATGTCTGTAAGGCTGATGTAATCTTCTTCGTTGTACTTGACAACGCTGATGTCTGTGTTTTGAACGGTAATCTTCGCCATAATATATTCTTATTCTTTGTCTCTCAGCCACAAAGGTAGCCAAAATCCATAAGAAAGTCTCTTTCTCGGAGAACTATTTTTCTGTTTTTCGTTCAGCCTTAGCACTTTTTGCGGACAACATCTCGAGGTTTTCAGCAAAAATGCCATACCTTTGCAGGTGGTAGAATCCATGTGTCATGACAACCAAGAGAATATACAAAAACAAGTATCCGGTTATAGCACTTCATTTTGTAGGGCTTATTCTTTGCATGATTATATTTTATAAGCAAATCCATCTGCGGTGGCAATGTTCTTGGTATATGTAAAACTTGAATTGTGTTCCCAAATCTTCAATCCCACGACATATAATTTATCATCCAAAATACGAATTCCGATATTATAGCCTTGACCGCCACCAAACTCAAGTTCAAAATCGCAAGGCCGGTTAAAAGTTTCATCGTCCTTATCTTCAGAAGGAATAAAGAACCTCTCGCATGCGTCATATATTTCATTTGAGATTACATTATCGTAAATAAATGTATCGTCCCCTTTTCTAATCAATAATATTCTGTCGCTATACAAATTCCATCCCCCATCGTCTAAATAGCTGGGTGACAAGATTGCGAGATGATAGGCGGTATTCTTTTCGTTACCAGTTTCAAGACAACAGGTATCAACGATATTGTAGATGGATGATATTTTACAGCCGTGAAAGTCATTATAGCCTGATGCTTCCGCCGCAGAGCATTTCAGAGTGTCGCCTGCAAGCAATGTGTGATGTTCGAAATCCTTTGTTTGTGCGAATACCGACAGATTGTTTATAACAATACCCGCCAAAATTATGATGGTTTTAATACAGATGTTCATTTGTTCTTCCCATTGAAGGAGTGTTATCTCTGTGTCCTGTACTTTTATCTTTGCCATATATATTCTTATTCTTTGCCTCTCAGCCACAAAGGTAGCCAAAATCCATGAGAATGTCTCCTCATCGGAGAACTATCTTGCTGTTTTTTCGTTCTGTATTAGCACTTTGCGGAGGATGTCGCAAGGTTTTCAGCGGGAAATGCTGCAGGATATGGCGTCTTCACAGATGCCATATCCTGTTGCGGTAGTCCTTCAGTTCCGCCTCGGGAAAGCGGGCTATCGCATTGTCAAGCTCTCTGAGGATGGCCGCCCGGTCATGCGGCAGCGCGCCGGTGACGGGAACCGTGTTGGAGACGTGATGGCCGAGGATGTTCACCTTTATCTTCAGCCGTTCTACCAGCGTGCGCATCTCCACGAGCCGCTCTATTTCCGGCTCTTCCTCGTACGTGCCATCGATGACTTCCTGATACAGACGCGATTCGGGGAAGACTGTCAGCGAGACGATATTTATGATGCACGGGTGCATTCTGTTGATGACCTCGACGGTTGCCTTGGCACTCTCGACTCCGCGCCCCTTGCCGCCCAGTCCGTTGAGATAGAAGAGGTTGTAGCGTATTCCCGCCTCGTCGAGCTTCGAGAGCTGGGCGAGGATGTCGGCCGCGCGGTAACCCTTGTCCATCCGTTCGAGCGTCGGGTCGTGGGCCGTCTCCATGCCGATGTTGATGCTGTCGAGCTTCATGTGGCGCAGGTTTTTCAGTTCTTCTACAGTCTTCGGGGCTATGTCCGTCACTCGTGCGAACATTCCGAATGACTCCATGTGCGGCAGGTACTTTCTGAGCAGCAAGGCGATGTCCATCAGGCGGCTGTAGCTCAGGGCGAAGGGATTAGCGCCCGTGAGGTAGACGCGGCGCGCGCGGGGCTGCCACTGCCTGATGACGCGGAGGTCTTCCTCTACCTCGGAGATGGGCGACATGCGGAATGGGGTGCCGTGGTACAGGCTGCAGAACTTGCACCTGTGCCATGTGCAGCCCGAGGTAATCTGTAACAGTTGCGAACTCGCCTCGTAGGGCGGACGCCATACCTGACCGGTGAAATGTAATTGCGGATATTCCATGATTCTGATTGTTTATTCGTATTTTTGCAGTACCTTTGCAGAAGACAGGCGGCACCTCGGCAAAACATTTAAACCGGCTTGATGATTTTGCTCTCGGTTTGCACTGTCTTTGCAACCGCAAAATTAGGCAATAATCATCTATGTAGCAACAACTTACCGAAAGGTTTGACCCTTACCGAAAAGTTAGTTTTGCTCATTATCAGCGGGTTCCGCACAATCAGAAATGGCAAAAAAGTTAGACTACGGATACTGCAAGGCCGCCCCCATGCTCGAATGGATTGGCAACAAGTGGGCACTGGTCGTTCTCGTGAAGATAAAGGAGAGCGAGCCGGTGCGTTTCAACGAACTCTACCGCAATATTCCGTCTGTATCGGAGAAGGTGCTGTCGCAGGTGCTCAGGCAGCTCACGGCAGACGGCATCATCAGCCGCCGGCTGTTCCCCGATGTCCCGCCCCGCGTGGAATACACGATATCGGAGTTTGGCAAAACTCTGCTTCCCCATGTCGAAGCCCTGATAAGTTGGGGGCAGGACAACTTCGACCGGATTATGGAAAACAGGCGGAAGGCGGAGGGAAAGTGAATATTCCCGTTTACTCCTTTGCCTGACGTTTTTTCGCTCTGCTGCCAATCAGAAGCGGGCGGGACTTTTCATCGAATAAATCTCATTTTGAAGCAAATCGAGGAAGCGGGCGGCATGGGCACCGTCCATTTGGGTGTGATGGAACTGGAATGATACGGTCAATAATGTTCTGAACCAGCTTCTGCGGTAGCGTCCCCATATCATGAACGGATTGTTGAACACGCCGCTGTACATCCCCACGGCCCCGTCTATTTCGTATTGAGCCAATGCCGACGTGCCGATTACCATGCTGTCGGCGATGTCGTGGTTCTCGCACGACTCCGCCACCTGCCGCGTCAGACGGAGATAACTACGGTTGAACTCGGCCAAGTCATCGCAAAAAGGAATGTCGCACGAGCTGACCTCCCCCTCACGGTTGGCAACAATGGTGTTGACGGCTATCGAATCATAGCGGACAAGCCTGTCGCCGGCGGGAAGCATATAAAACTCTTTCACCTGACTGGCCGCCCTGCCTATGCACCAGCACATCAGCATATTGAACTTCATGTCTTTACGTTTGCTTACTTTCCGCAGATTACTCACGTCTATGGTTCGAAACAGCGTTACCATCGGTATCGGGGCCTTCATCCACATCTCAAAGGCGTAGGCGCGTGTTGTCTCCGCAGGATTTACTTCTTGCATCATCTTTTTTGGATGCAAAGTTACGCGATAGCTTTTATGCGCGATAGAAGAAAAGGGACATTATCTTATTGTAGCCAGCTTTATTGTCTATCTGAAGAATTATAGCTTTTCTGTAATTTATCAGAGAAGGATTCCCTGAACGCTATCCTTAATCCATTCAGGAATGATTCCTTGATAAAGATTGACGATGTGGGGCATTTATCAGAACATAACCGACACTGGATGCAGTCGCTTTCATTTATGGGTAACACCTTATCTTTAATGGCAAATATGTGCATTGGACAGACTTTGATACATTTTCCGCACGTCACGCAGGTGGAGGTGTTGAGAAACACCACTTTATTGCCGGCTATCCTTTCCGAGCCATTAATTCGTACCGGTATGCCGGAGAAATGTTCTTTGACCGATTGTTTATATACTGTCGTCAGAGGATGAAGTTTCCATTTTAATTTTTCCACAAATAACCTTGCCTTGAATATGTCCTTTTCATTAGGTCTGGATTTATTGTAGCCATCCAGCAATACCCACGGTCCGGTGCGGTCATAGCCACGGCAGGAAAATTCCCCGACTACCATTCCGCCTTTTTTCTCAATGATATTTCTGAGGGGCTTATGATACGCACCCAGGAGAGGACGGCAACGGGTGGAAAATATGAATACATTTTTCCCTTCGAGGTTTTGCTCTGCAACAAATCGCTGAAGCATGATATCATGAGCCGCGAAGTTGATAGCAGAACCGAAGCCGATAAGGTCATATTCCGACAGGTCTGTGGAGGGGGTATTGTCTATTGATACCAATTCAGCAGAAAGGAATTCCGCCATGCTTTGTGCAATCTTCAGAGTGTTACCTCGATATGAGGAACGATAGAATATTATTGTTTTCATCTTGAAACTGATATTTTTGTTTCCTGTTCTTTTTTGATGCGAAGTTATGTTATTGGCTTTATGCGCGATAGAAGAAAAGGGACATTCACACAGGACAAGTGAACAAGTCGGAGTATGGCGCGCAATAATCCGGCAGCGACTTGGGCGTATGTCCGCTCATGGCCTTAAAGTCGCGGATAAGGTGCGACTGGTCGGCATAGCCGCAATGATGGGCTATGCAAGCATAGTCACGCGAACCGCATTGCAGCATCCGCATAGCCTTCTGAAACCTTACCACGCGGGCATATTCCTTCGGGTTCATGCCCACCTGCTCACGAAACACCCGCTCATACTGTTTTCTGCTCAGGCAGGCCTTGTCGGCAAGGATGTTTACCGAGACCGACGGCGTGCGCATAAGCTCTCCTATCGAACTGGCTATTCTCCGCAAATTCAGATTAGGATTTATCCTTGTCAGCAGCCACCGTTCAAGTATGCCAATAGGCTCTCCGCCGCTTTTACAATCAAAAATCTTTGCGGCAACGTCGTTAAGTTGTCGGTTCTCTATATCATAGCCAGAAATCTCCTGATTGTAGAAAGCCGAGGGAGGCGTGCCGATGAACATCCCGACGGTGTGTGGATAGAACACCGCCACTATCATGTCCAAATTTCCGTCAGACTGGATGTGTGCCGGGAAGTTCACTTGCCCGCTGATGGTAAAAGTGTTTTGGAAACTTTTGAGTTCGGGGATGTACATCGGCGACTTGCGGTGGAATATAATCTGCGGACAACCGATGGGGAATGTCAAGACGCTGAAAGGCTCATCACTCTCCAGCATCCAGTAATAGCGCACATACGGGCGCAGTTCCTCTCTTGGCAGGATAATCTTCATGGTGTTTAATAGTCTAATAGGCGGCCACAGTCGTGCCAGTCGCCTATCATTTCTCCGCGTTCGCTGGCCTCGATGAGTTTTATCAGGCGGCTGTTGAACAACTCCGGCTTTGAAACAAACCTTTGGATATTGTCAATTCTCACCCTTTGGTATAGCGGCGGAAAATCTATAAAGTGCTTCCATGCCGTCGGGCGTGATTTGAAAGCATCTGTTATTTCGGGTAAAACTACAAACTCCGCATCAAGGTCGGGACAAGCCGCACGTCCCGCCTCGGTCATCAGGCCGAGCCGTTCGAGCCGCCGGCAACGCTCCTTGTTAAGTTCGGTCCACATCCCTTTTCTGCTCCGCGGTCCGAAGCGCTGGAGCGTCACGCCGCCGACAGTCTTCACCGTCGAGTCAATCCATCCGAAGCACAATGCCTCTTCCACGGCATCGAGATACCACAGGGCATCCTCCGGAGGCGTCTTGCCACGCTTTACTGCAATCCAACACTCCCGCTCCGTGGCGCCGTTCGCTGCCAGCCATTCGCGGAAGTCGGCGCGGTTTGTGATGTTGAGGATGTTTTTGGGTGTCATATCAATAAGTTACTTTTGTGTTTATAACGGATGTTCTCTTTGATGTATTTAAGATTATGATGTCCCGGGAAAATATGATGTTCTACGTCGATTCCGTGTGCCTTCAATCTTCCGGATAGGGATTTGACGGCGTTGTAGAACCCTCCTTCGTCTTCGTCGCCAGCATCAAGATACCACAGCTGCTTCCGATGTTGTTCTTCAAAGCTGTCAAACTCCAGCGGATTGTTTTTATGAAAACCGCTTTCATCCCCATAATACGGCATATCCGATGCAGCAAGTTCCATTTCGATGGCCGGCATGTGTCCTCCTACACGCGAGAACAATCCGGGATATTGCAATCCGTAATGTGCGGCAGCAAAACCACCCGCCGAAGCGCCTCCGACAAACCGATGTTCCCTGCGGGGAATAGTCATAAAATGGCGGTCGACATATGGGATGACCTCGTGAATGAAATAGTCTTCGTATCGTCCTGTATCTATCCTCATCCCATCCACAACCGCTGTATGCGGTGTGACGGCCGTGTTCAGTCCCCTGCTGTTATCCATTCTCGGACAAACAATCATCATCGGACTTATCTGCCCGGAAACTATAAGCTCATCTGCGGCGGATTTTATATCAAGCCTGTCAATTATGCTTTCATCTCCGCTTCTTCCGTGCAGAAAATAGAGAACCGGAAATATCCGTTCTCCGTCGTATCCGTCGGGCAAGTAAATGGAAAAAGCCATCAGCTTATCCAGCGCGTCACTATGCATGTCGATATATTGAACTTTGCTCATGATTTATGGTTGTGTCTTTATTTTGTTAATGAGTTCTGTTGCCTTTGTTTTATGGATATATTTTATATCGTTGCCACTATGGTGGGCAGACGTAATCACTTGTATCATGGTCTCAACATTCACGATGCTTGTTGTGGAAAGCCTGTGTGGAACCAAACCAAATTTCGATAGAATCTTATCCTTTATGACGTCACGCGACTGTTGTGTGGCGCTGTCTCTGTGAAAATGCCAGCCGTCAACCTCTATAGTTTGACGCGGCTGTTTGGTTAATGAGTCGTAGATTAAGAAGTCCACGTGAGAAAGCGGATTGCCGGCAAATGCTTTTTCTTTTTCATCCAACAGACTCCAGTCGCCAATGAGCCTGGACAAAGGATAATGGCACAGCACTTCCCAATTTGCCAATTCCGCCTTTTCTATTGCCTTTACCAACACGTCGTATACAAGATTCTCGGACATATACTCTGAAACATCCGGATGGGTGGACTTGTATGCCAGCCGTTCTTTTGTGTATTGTTTATAAAGCAAGTCGAATACCGAATGAAGTTTGCTTTCGCTGACATCGAAATTGTTGTATTTTATATAAGCTATGAGCTGCGCCAGATTTGTGTCCTGTGGCATTTCGTTACCGTTAGTTACAATATACAAGTGGGTCTTTGCTCGTGAAATTGCCACATTCAGCAGGTTGGCATCATCAGAAAAATCTGTCGGCATATTGTCAACGGTACTCATGATAATCGTGTCACATTCGCGTCCCTGATACTTGTGTACCGTGCTCGCTATATCCTGTCCCAAAATCTTGTTTATCTCTTCTGCCTGTGCGCGGTAAGGGGTTATGATTCCTAACACTGCCCATGTCGGCAAATTGAGGCATCACTTCTTGCACTATCACATCGATTTCCCGCTGATTGAAATGTCCTCGGGCGTGGTTTCCCTTACCTGTGGTTTTAACCTGCAACACATTCTTCTCTCCATTGTCGGCGGTCATTGTTACCAACTCGCCATCATAAAAACGTTTGTTGCAGAAGCCGATTATCTTAGGATGACACCGATAGTGTTCCCTAAGCAGGGTTACAGGTGCATCTTTAAAGACCTCTAAACAGGACTGCAGAAAACTGTGGGAAACTGCGTTGTACCTATCATCAACATTATAGGTCTCCTGGATGGCTTTAAGCGCAATAGCCTCTTCGCGTCCAATGACATTGGGAAGTTGCTTGTCGTCACCTACAATTACAGCATTCATGGCACACGACAGAGCCAATGCACCTGTCTTTATGTCCACTTGCGAAGCCTCGTCCATGATTACATAGTCGAAAACCATGTCTTTGCTGATACAACTCTTGGCGGAATATGTGGTACTGAGCACTACCGGATATTCTTTCAGGAAATCCTCTGTTCTTGGCTTTATATCCTTGATTGTGAATTTCTTTCTTTTATTGCCGTTGTATCGCTTTGCTATTTTATTCTTTAATGAAAGAAGTGAAGAAGAACGCAACTCCTTGACATTCTGTTCGATGTTTATTGACTGGAGAGTGGCAGCCGTTGCTTCCAAGTCTTTTTCTATTTCCATTCTCCGTGAATAATAATAAGATGATTCCAAACTTGCAATGACTACGGATGAAGCGGCTCTGAGGAATGAGAACATTTTTATTCCCAATAAAAACGACCATTTCAGTCTGAACCACAATCCTACTTTCTGCCTATTTTCAGCCATTGTCCGATAGAGGTTGAGCAGGCTGATGAGTTTGGATGAACTTTTGTATCTTAACCATTCACAATCAGAATTAGTCTGTTGAAGCATGTCGTTATATTTCAATTCCTTCAACAAGGCATCAAGTTCCGCTTTCAGTTGTGCCTGACGGATTTGGCAGTCAAAGCCTGTGGTTACTATATTGAGTGCATCAGACACTTTCTTTTCCATTGTTGCCTCGTCCGTCATCCAGTCACTCATATCAGGAAGTTCTGGCTGATTGGCGATAAACGCTTCCTTGTTCTTGATACTGCCAAGTTTTGCCACAATGAAGCCGAGCCCTTCACCTGCAAGCTTCTCAGAGACGTTCTCTACGGCAGAGTTATTATTGGAAACCACCAACACAGTCTTACCAACCATCAGCAAGTTAGCAATAATATTAAGTATTGTCTGTGTCTTGCCTGTCCCCGGCGGTCCCTGGATAATGCTTACTTGATTTGTCAATGCAGCCTGCACCGCCGCCTTTTGACTTGCATTACATCCGAAAGGATAATATATTAGGTTCGGTTTACGGTATTTCCCTAATTTTGTATTGTCTCCAAGATATTGTGCCAATGGCACATTGTCACGCTTCCTGTCCACCAAGCCATATTGTATGGAAAGGATATTCTCCTTGTCTTCTACCATCAAACCTGTTTCGGCGGCAAGTTTGCACAAATAATCCCAAATGGAACCATCATTCTTGTCAATAGGAGTGCGGGTGACATAGACTTCAGATCCGTCAAAATTTTCATAATAGCCGTTGTTATAGGTTACATGGTAGAATGTATATCGCCCGTTTGTAAAACGTAAGACTTCATTGATATCCGTAACATGCTTGTTTTTAATATACAGTCCTTTTTCTTCAATATCTATGGCTTCCGGATTACTAAGATAAAGCAGCCGGGAATGATTGTAGTTGAACACACGGGGAGATGACAGAAACCGTACTTTCCAAAAGCCGTTATTATTTCCGGTTATGGTAGCGACCTGCTCTGTCAAAAACATCCGTTTGTCGCCCCGTTTCTCCAAATCAACTATCATGTAGTGCTTTATATCCATGTTCCAATGGTCTTATTTATTAACCTTTGCTTTTCAGATATCTGTTTATCCCCATAGCCATCCATCCTATAGCCAGATAAGTTGCGGCGTATATGATAAACCACACCTCCCTGATGTCGAAGAACAGCAATGTTCCGGCAAGAAATGCTATAGATGAAATCAAGGGCAAACTCCACATCTGACGGACATTCCTGCCGCAGCGGAATCCAAGTATGGCGGAATAAATCGGATTGACAATGAAGAACAGCATCATGCACAATGCCATTCCCGAACATTCCGAAGCGAGCCTGGCAACACAAAACGGCAAGGCAAACATCACCGCAACCGTAGCTGCAAGCCATATCATGATTATTCTGCGATTTCTCATATTACTATAGAATTATTTTTCTCCAGCGCCTCCACATCCCCAGCCTGTATAGCCGGTATTGCCTTGCGTATCTTCTCCTCCGGCCAGTCCCACCATTGTAGTTCCCTCAGCCGCTCCACAACCTCGGGCGCAAAGCGCTTGCGGATTTCGCGCGCCGGAACTCCGCCGACGATAGAATACGGCGCGACGTTTTTGGTCACGACGGCACGCGTGCCGATGATGGCGCCGTCGCCGATGGTCACTCCCGTCATGATTATGGCGTCATAGCCTATCCACACGTCGTTGCCGATGATGATGTCGCCCTTGTTGTCCCACGCCGAGGCAACCTCCGACTTGGGCAGTTCCCACTCTTCGAAGAACAGCGGAAAGGTGTATGTGGAGAGCGATTTCAGGGTATGGTTGGCACAGTTGAAGATAAATTTCGCGCCGCAGGCTATCGAGCAGAACTTGCCGATAACGAGGCGGTCGCCGTTTATGGGATAATGATAGAGCACGTTGTTCTTCTCGAAGTCGCGCGGGTCGTTCACGAAGTCGTTGTAGATTGTGAAGTCGCCCACCTCTATTGTCTTTCGGGTGACGACCGAACGGAGATATATGGTCTGCGTGTCACCCGTGCGGGGATAAATCTTACGGCTGTCCATTCTTATTTTTTAAGTTTATTCTGATTAGAGATTCTATTTTGATTAGAGGATTCTTCTATTCTGATTAGAGAATTTTGATTGGAAGATACTGATTGGTTGATTTATCCATTCGGCTCAAGTATTCCGATGATGCTCTTCTTCACTCTCGTCAGGTCGCTGTCGGCCAATAAAGGAATCAGCCGTTGGATTTCGCCGATGCTCCTGTCCCACCATCGCAATTTCTGCAACAAACCGATAAGCTCGTCGTCAAAGCGCTTTCTGATTACCTTGGCGGGGTTGCCCGCGACAATCGTGTACGGCTCCACGTCGTGCCCTACGATGCTGCCGAGCCCGATGATGGCGCCGTCGCCGATATGTACACCCGGCAGTATGGTTGCGTTCTGACCAATCCACACGTCGTTGCCCACAATGGTGTCGCCCCTCAGCGGAAGATCCTCTGCCGCCGGTGGCGTTTCGCTCCATCCCTTCATGATGTAGAAAGGATAGGTCGACGCCGCGTTCATCTGATGGTTCGCTCCGTTCATTATGAATGTCACGCCCGAAGCTATCTGACAGAACTTTCCGATAACCAGCCGGTCGCCGATGAAGTCATAATGATGCAGCACGTGCCGCTCAAAGTCGATGTCGCTGAAATAGGTGAAGTCTCCCACGATTATGTTCGGGTTCTTTACGGTCGGTTTTACGTATGTAACGGTATCGCAGCCCCTTACGGGAAAAATCGTGTCAGGGTTCGGTTGCATTTCCATTTCTTTTATATTCTTGTCGGTTTCCATATTATTTGGTTTAGCATCATCTTTCCTGACGCAAAAGACCCTGTGGGGCATATCCACTCCACGATAATGCTTGACAATAGTATCTGTCAAGGTCATGCCGTTGCGGAGCGCGACATTCTGCGAGGCGATGTTCGTATCCCGGATAATGGAATACAGGGCGTCAAAATGCAGCATGCCAAAACCGTACTCGCGGCAGGCGGCAGCGGCTTCCGTGGCATAGCCCTTGTGCCAGTACTTATGAGCCAGCAGATAGCCGATTTCAGGAACTTGCCCTCCGTTGTATTCCTGCATCGTGATGCCGCATTGTCCTATCATCTCGCCGGTGCCTTTCAGGAACACGCCCCACAAGCCGAAACCGTACACCCTGTACCGTTGCAGCTGCTTTTGCATCCACGCAATAGTCTCCTCGTCGCTGAAAGCCCCGTTATAGGCATACATCACGTTCCCGTCCTGCAATATCGAGGATAAAGCCTCCATGTCCGAAAGGTTCATTTCCCTCAACAGCAGTCTGTCCGTCTCTATAATTACACTCTGCATAGTTTAAACAATCAGCCGCTTCCGTTATTTATAGTTACGCTTTATCTCGTCTATCGGCTTGCCGCCTATTCCGAAATTCTCGTCCGGCAGTTCCTTTATTGTCACGGTGAAGAACTGCTCCGGAATATGTGTTATCTCGGATGCCGTGGCCGTCAGGCGTTCAATGAGTTGTTTCTTCTGTCCGGCGGTCAGTCTGCCGCTCTGTTGCCTGTGCAACGGCTTCCAGCGCCATTCCGGAATTCACCATATTCTGTATCATCGAACGTAACAGCGCGCTTTGTTCTGCAATTTGCGCGTGTTGTTCCGCTATCTGCGATTCTTTCTCTGCTATCTGCGACTCTTGTTCCGCAATAATTTTGTCACGGTTCATGATAGCGGTGTCACGGTTCTCGATGGCCATGAAATACTCGTCCTCCACGTTCATGTCCTGACGCAGCTTTGAATCGGATGCGGCGGCGAGCAGGCGGCGGAGGATGTACATCATGTCCTCGTCGCCGGCGTAACGCTCCTCGTCAAGCGTGAGCACCTGACGGTTGTGCCGGTCTTTCAACGTTTGGTCGAACACGCTCAGCACACGCTCAAGACGGTTGTTAACCTGACCGCGCAGCAGCGGTATCTGCACGATGATGCTGTCGTGTATCAGGCTGTCGACAAACGGGTCGGGCAGGCCCTTGACCACCTCCGCGCCGTTGTAGTCGAACGACTTGTGACTGACATACAGCACAGGCTCCTCGATGTCGCCTACACGGTGGCCGAGCAGATATACCGCCACCATCGGTATGGCATGACCGTCGCGGTTGTCCTCCGCGGGGATGTTCTCAGGGTTGGCATACTGCGCGCCGAGATACTGGCGGAAGCGCAGCGTCTCCGTCTCAAGCCACGTCTTCTGCAACTCTATCAGTATAAGGTGGCAGCGGCCGTCAGACTCCCGAACCTGCGCCGCAAAGTCGATGCGGAACATCGAAATCTTGTCGCGCGAGCCGTTGGTGTATTCATGACGGCGTACGTGCACCTCGACCACCTCCTTCTTCAGCAGTGCCGACAGCAGCGTCCGCGCAATGCGCTCGTCCTCGATGAGGTACTTGAACACGGAATCGTATATCGGGTTGGCAATATGTATCATCATACCGGTTTTCTTTTGGTTTTTGCAAAAGTACATAAAAAAGATGATATTCCTGTCGCGTGCGGGGAATAAATAAGCCTCACATTCAAAAGCCGTGTAATCATATCGTGTGAATTAAAGACGCAACAACACGCCTTCCAGTTCCAGCAACTTGCGCTTTGCCTCCAGTCCGCCACCGTAGCCTGTCAGCGAACGGTCGCTGCCGATGACACGGTGACACGGAGCGAAGATGGAGATGGCATTCGCGCCGTTGGCGTTTGCCACTGCGCGCACGGCCTTGGGCATGCCTATCCGCCGCGCCATCTCTCCGTAGGACATGGTCTGACCGAAGGGAATCCGCAGAAGCTCGCTCCATACCATCTTCTGGAAGTCGGTGCCGACGAACAGCAGCGGAACGTCGAACGCGCGGCGCCGTCCGGCAAAATATTCGTCAAGCTGTGCGGCGGCCCGCTCTATAATGTCCGATGTGCCTTCCTCAAACTCTGCGTCCAATATGCGTTGCAACCGTCGGTCGACATGTCCACGGTGCTTCTCCACCTGCCAGTCGCACAGGCACAGCCGATCACCGGACGAGCCGAGCTTCAGAACGCCGCATGGCGACTCATAGCGCTTTATCTTAATAATATTTTTCTTCTTCATCGTCACATACAGGTTTTTATACGGTTTGTAATATCATAGCATATCATAACTGCAATATCTCTGCAAAGATAAGACTTTTTGATGCGAAAACAAACTTTGTTCTCTTTGTGCGGTACTTCCTTATATTTATTGTAACTTTGTAACCTGTGACATCATCATCTCAGCTATAGCAAGCCCATACAGAATACAAACGGCAGGAACCATAGCATACCAATAATAACAGAAATACGAAAAAGCATTTTTTGTCTATGGAGTTTACAAACATCATAAAGCGTACAAGAGAACGCTTCAACATTCTGCCTGACAAAGACGACGAGCAGGCCATCATAGCCCAGATAAGCAGCGGAGTGACTTTCCGAGGTGCTAACCTATGGATACTTATCTTCGCCATATTCATCGCTTCCCTGGGGCTGAATATCAACTCTACAGCTGTCATCATCGGCGCCATGCTCATATCCCCGCTAATGGGGCCTATCATCGGCATGGGACTGGCCGTGGGCATAAACGACCTCAACCTGCTGAAACGCTCGGCAAAGAACTATGGAGTAGCCACACTCATCAGCGTGGTCACAGCCACAATATACTTCCTCATATCACCGCTTGGTGAAGCGCAGTCGGAACTATTGGCTCGCACCTCGCCGACACTTTATGACGTGTTCATTGCATTCTGCGGAGGTGCAGCAGGAATAATAGCTATCTGCACAGGAGGCAAGGGGAACGTCATACCGGGAGTAGCCATCGCCACCGCCCTCATGCCCCCACTCTGCACTGCAGGTTACGGATTGGCCACAGGGCATTTGTTATATTTTCTCGGCGCTTTCTACCTATTTTTCATCAATACCGTGTTCATAGCATTGGCCACATACGGCGGAGTGTGGCTCATGGCATTCAAGCAGCACGAATTCATATCGCCGGAACGGGCTCTTAATGCGAGAAAAATAGTGATGATTATAGTTGTCGTGACTATGATTCCTGCCGCATACATGACCGTAAACATTGTCCGCGACAGCATTTTCAATAATAATGTGAACCGGTTTGTCAAAACAGAACTGTCCCAACGTGGCTCACAGATCATATCGAGTGAGGCTGATAAAGACAGCATGAAGCTCAGCGTGGTGTCTGTAGGCAGGGAGATCAGTGAAAAGAAACAGCATGAAGCACAGCAACGTATGATGTTCTACGGCATGGGAAACTATCGTCTGACGGTGATTCAGGGTGCACAAAGTGACAGCCTTATGTTGTTGAGTAGCGAAAATAAGGCTATAAGTACCATGCACGAGAATGACCGCAGGCATTTGTTGGAACTGTCTGCACAAACCAGCAAACTAATCGCACAACTCGATGAATACACCCGCTACGAGAGCCTGTCGGGCGAACTTCGCAGCGAGCTGTCCACACTATTCCCGCAAATAAGTTCATTCAGTTTGTCAAGAGTGACAGAGGTACATCGCGACACCACTGCCATAAGCCATCATGTTGCAGCCATCATAGGCACAGCCAAAGGTAAACATCTGTCAGTTTCTGAGCATCAAAAGCTCGAAGAGTGGCTGCAATCAAGAATCAAAGCCGACAGCGTGGTTGTGGTAGAGAAAACGTATTGACAAGTGATGCTTTTTACAGCAGCAGCTGGTAATCTACGACATCCAGCCAGCGCCCGAACTTCATACCGACCTGGCAGAAATGCGATACCCGCTGGAAGCCAAGCTGCCGGTGCAGCGCGATGCTTTTTTCGTTACAGCCCGTGATGCACGCCACCAGCGCATGTGCACCCGCCCTGCGGCACTCTTCAATAAGATGCCTCATGAGTTCACTGCCGATGCCTCTTCCATGCGCCGCAGAATCCACATATACCGTCGTTTCCCAAGTCTGGCTATATGCTGCCCGCACCTTCCAGCCATGTGCGTAGCAATAGCCAACCACCTTCCCGGCATCCTCATAGACAAGATAAGGATATCGGGCGGACATCTCTCCGATGCGCCGACGTATTTCCCGCACCGGCACCCGCTCCGTCTCAAAACTGATAACGCTGTTAAGCACATATTCATTGTATATTCCGGCTATAGCCGGGGCATCCTGCTCTCTGACTTCCCGTATCATAATCTTTATAATATTACAGTCATTCCCTATATTTCCCGAAACTCCTGAGACAGATACCCAGTTCCTTTATCTGTAGAAGTCTCTTTATTCCACTCAGCATGGTTACATGCCCATTTAGAATTTGTACAAAGATACAACTTATTTGTATTATCCTTGCAGTCATGTTTCAATAAATAGCAGCTTTGCAGAACCTAATCAATAATAAAGAACGATCTACTTCACATATCGTTTATATATTTTCACGGTATTTCCCGAATCAACCTGCCGCACCACATACAATCCGTTTGATGACGGATTAGTAAGCTGCACTCCCGATAGGGTCCAATACCTTGTCTCCGATACGATTTGTTGCTCTGCCGCCACATCTTCAACGCCCGCCTCTTCCATCTGTCTTGAATTGGAGAACACCCAATTCAACCTGTCCGATGTATAACTCTTAATACATACATCTTCGTGTGACCAACCGGCTTCCGTCTCAAAGACGTATCTGGCTCCAATATTGTCCAATTCCGACACGAAGTCATTTACCGCTTCCATGCTCATTATCCTATCATCTGTGCCCATAACGGTAAAAAACGGAGTCTGAGCTACATTAACTGCATCACATTTCGATGGATTCCCAGCCACAGGCATTGCGGCAGAAAACAGCTTGGGATATTTGGATATCATAGTCCACGTGCCCGTGCCGCCCATTGAGCCTCCCAATATATATACATCTTTAATATCCGTATAACGAGCTATACGATTGCTTATAAGCTTATTCAACACGTCTGCCAACTTGCCACCCCATGACTCGTCAGACGGACATTGCGGAACGACAAACACTGTATTCATACTTTTGCCTGCAACAAAACATGCGATTGAGTCTACTCCCGGTTCGTTCAACTGGGATACATTGTCATTCCCCTTGCTTGTCCCGCCGTGAAGATATATCACGAGCCGTGACGGAGAACCGGACGCGGCTATCACCGCCTGCCGATATGGCAGCCGGATACTTCCTGACTCAAACTCTTCAAAGGAAAATACGATTTCCATGTCTTCATTTTCCTTTATGGCATACACATTACCGCATGATAGTGATGCTATCAATGCGGCAATGTATACGGTGAAACAATTATGCTTTTTCATTTCCTCTCAGTACGGTTTCTCCTGTTCAGGCGGTTTATCATCTTCCACTCCAGCTCGTATGCCCTCTGAATCTGCGTCTGTGTAAGGAACTCACTGTATATGCCATAGTATTTCTTACGAAGGTCCAAAATATTCTGACTATGGACAAAGCGGTCGCGCACCGCCTCTTCCGCCTCTTCATCTGTCATCGGGCGTTTCTTATGTCCTTGACGTGGACCTAAGGCCCATAAATCACGCTGATACCGGCAATATGCATCAATAAAGCGTACGCTCGTCTTGTCGTCTAAAGCCAATTCCCGGGAGATAAACTTCGCCTGTGCCTCCGCAAGCTGCTCGCGGCTAAAGCGTTGTTTTTTACTCTGTGCATTAACTGCTCCGCTGAAAGCTGCCGACAAGACAACTAACAGCAACAATCTGATAACATTCTTCATACTCTTTATCCTTTATTCATTTATAAATATGTCTTCCTGATATATCATAAGCATGTATGTCCGGTCTTCACCGCTGAGATTGGCAAAGGCTTGTTCCACCTGTGCCATGCCTGCATCATCATGCCTTTCCGTATGAAATGGCCAAAGAATGAATATCAAGGTGATACTCGCGGCAACGGCAACAGATCCCGCTACAGCCCGCAGCCACATAAACCTGCGTACAGGATGGCAGACTACCGGTTTCTTCCGTATTTCCTCAAGGACATTCCGCTCCATATCCTCAAGAAAGTCTTTGGGGATTCCATAAGGCATCTGTTTGCCTATCCTATTGAAATCAAAATCCTTTTTCATATCCTTCACGTCATTGTATTCATGTATTTTATTATCTTTTCCTTGGCTATGTGATAGTTCATTTTCACACTCGCTACATTGGAGCCGGCAATCTGTGCAATCTCATCATAGTCCAGTTCGTCGTAATACCGCAAGTTAAAAGCAAGCCGTTGTTTCGTGGGTAAGGCCATTATCGCCTTTTGCAGTTTTACAGCTTCCAGGTCACTGTAATCTAAATACTCATCTGCCATCATGCCGCCGATATTTACATCAGGGTCATCCAGATAAGCATTTTTCCCCCTACGGCGGTCAATTATCCGCAAAGCCTCATTGGTGGCTATCCTGTAGATCCACACAGACAGTGGACAGTTCCCCTTAAACCGGTCAAAGGAGCGGTATATACGTACAAACGTCTCTTGTGAGGCATCCTGCGCATCATAGTGCGACACGACCAACCTGCGGATATGCCAATACACCGTTTCCCCATACCTCATCATCAGCAACCGGAATCCTGCTACGACATCTTCCTTCAACGCTAAGACTATATCATCGTCATTCCATTTCTCCATAAACGCTCAGGTATTGCCGTTACTTCTTTTTTATAAAAACCGTCTTTTTCCCTTTCACGACGGCTGCCATAAGTATCCTTTTATCTGAAGCGAATGTATTAAGCTCTGCTTTAGCAACATTTTTTGTGAGAGATGCCATTTGGGAATATTGGCTTACCGTTAGATACTCGTGTGTCTCCAAATAAGCCATTGCCATCGCCAAACGTTCTTTCATGCTCAAACAGTTACAGACATGGGATGTCACGACCGGTCTGACCACAACTGTCGTCACACGATGCGGACGGTAACGCAAATGCCGGTGTTTCGCATCTGCTGTCCTACACACACCGATAATGGCTGCTACCACGATTATCACCTTGATTCTCACTATAAATTTCATATCGCCTGATTTTTATTGATTCTACCAACTATCTCCGATTAATTATCCGAAGGTATCTATATTAAAGACCGAGCAAAAAAGCAAAAGTAAAATGATAACGGATACTTTATATAATACCCCGGATACACATATCTGCCAATAAGGTTGATTGTCACATGCCAATTTGTCCCTTTTGTTCTATCACACGACAGATACGACAGATAATCCGCATATCTTTGCATCTGATTCTAAAATAATAAAGACTATGGATATGAGAAGAGTTAACCCACAGGAGACCACGAGGGCAGATGCCTTCAAGATGGGGATGGGTGCGCCGATGCCGATGGTGATGCTCATCAAGACGACAAACATGATACGGCTCGTGCACTTCAGCCGTCGCAAGAGACTGAAGTTCAACATGCTGATGTGCTGGTGCATCGGACGGGCTGCAGAGTGAGGTGGAGTGCGTTTTTTTCGCAGTCATTAATTTTGCTATTCCAAAGATAAGCCGTACCTTTGCAGGCGAATTACGAAAGGAAACTGAGTTTTGTAATCCTCATCGGAAGGCACGACGATAGACTGCCGGATAAGATGACTGGGTAAAACCAAGCATTTTATCCGGCTTTTTGCGTGTCGGGCGGCGGGAGCTTTCCCGGCTCAGCGGAACTCTCAGGAGGAGGCAAGACAGTTTTTTGATGTATAACCGATAAATGAAAAAAGTAGTAGTGAAAGTATGAAAACGAACGGAACGATTGATTTTGAACAGACAAAGGTTTCCACGCTGTTCAGGCGGCTGTTCTTCCCGACGCTCATGGGGATGCTCAGCGTGTCGGCGGTGACGACTATCGACGGCATCTTCGTGGGCCACGGAGTGGGAAGCGACGGCATCGCCGCCGTCAACCTGTGCATCCCGCTACTGATGGGACTGACAGGCGTGGGACTGATGGTGGGTGCGGGATGCTCGGTCATCTCCTCCATTTACCTGTCGAAGGGGAAAGGCTGCATGGCACGTGCCAGCATTACGCAGGCGCTGCTCATGGTTTCGGCGGTGACGGTGGCTCAATGTGGTTATTCTGCTTTTCCCCGAGCGCACGGCCGATTTGCTCGGCGCATCGGACCACCTGCGGCCTATGGTCGTAGACTATCTGCTGTGGTTCATGCCGTCGCTGGTTTTCGAGCTGTGGATAGCCATGGCCATGTTCGCCCTGCGGCTCGACGGTGCGCCGCGGCTCGCCATGTGGTGCTGCATAGTGGCTGCGGCGGTAAACGTGGTATTCGACTGGCTGTTCATATTCCATTGGCACTGGGGCGTGAAAGGCGCGGCGCTCGCCACGTCTGTCAGTTGCCTCATCGGGGCGCTGATGGCCGTGGGCTATCTGGTTCTGCTTGCCGGCAGCATGCGGCTGCATCCGCTCCGGGTCAGCTGGCACGGTGCGGTGTTTTTCTTCCACAACATCGGCGTGCAGTGCAAGATAGGCTCGTCGGCGCTGCTCGGCGAGGCGACGATGGCGGTGCTTATGTTCACGGGCAACCATGTGTTCATGAGCCAGTGGGGAGACGCCGGCGTGGGAGCCTTCGGCGTGAGCTGCTATTACCTGCCTTTCGTCTTCATGACGGGCAACGCCATCGCGCAGTCGGCACAGCCGATAATAAGCTATAATTTCGGCATGGGTAACAGCGGGCGCATACGCGAGGCGCTCCGCGTGTCGCTATGGGCGGCGGCAGTCTGCGGCGCGGTGTCGTCAGCGGCCTTCATGCTGTTTCCCGAGCTGCTCGTGAGCCTGTGTTCCTCAATCCCACGGACGAGGCTGCCGTCATCGCCATCGCCGGATTTCCGTATTACGGCACCGCCTTCGTCTTCTTCATCCTCAACCTTTCGGTCATCGGATATTATCAGAGCATCGAGAGTATCGGGCGCGCCACGGTTCTTGCGCTGCTCAGGGGATTCTTCTTCCTCATACCTTGCTTCATCATCATGCCGCGGCTCTGCGGCGAGACCGGCGTGTGGCAGGCGCTTCCCGCCTCGGAGATACTGACATCGGCGGTCATCGCCGGGCTTTGCCTGTACCGGAGGGTAAAGGCGTGACGGGATAAGCAGATTGCAAAAATTAGTTTATACTTTAAACACAGAGGCACGGAGACACAGAGGATAATACAACCTCTGTGTCTCCGTGCCTCTGTGTTCAGAAAAACTTTATTATATAATAATGAAGACTTAACTTATATAATAATTAGTTCCCGAATCGGAATATAAAGATTGACCGATTCGGGAACTACAGATTTTAACGGGTGTGTCGTGTAAGGAGAAAAAGGCAGCAACTCCGTGACTTGCCTGTGCACTACGCCGTACCTATTTCATAAAGAAATTCGGGAGCCAGGTCGGCACCGTTCGCCCACTCTATCGTCATACGTGTGAGACCGTATTGTACGAACTTAACCGGGTCGAGCAACTCGCCGAAGACATCACCCGTAAGATACGGACGCAGATCGACTTTCTTCACTGCCCCGTCGCTGAACTTCAAAAGAAGCTCATAGTCCTTTATATAGTCTACGTCTATAACTCTCAGCATGGCTGTCTTATCTTAAAGGTTCTATTCTATTCAGTTTCTCTCCCCTTTGGGCTTTCTCCCACAGCGTGAGTATTTCCTGCTCATGCAGATCAATCCACTCGTTGACCTTCGCTATCACCTTTGCCGGTGCCTGACCCTCCACAATTCTGTCAAGGACACTGATGGAACATTCATAGCTGCCATACGTGAAATGTATATGTGGCGGATTGTGGTCCCGCCAATACAGACTGATTATGATTCCAAAGAATCTGCATATTTCAGGCATATCACATTTTTTTGATTATGCTGCAAAGATAATCCTTATTTCCGACATGGACAAATGTATTACGGGATAATATCACCACTCCACCCTATCGCCGAGTATCACGCCGTCGGCGGCATCGTCTGCCGTGAACGTAGCGCCGCGGTACTGCACGCAGAGCATCACGAGCGGCTCGGTGCCGTTGTTGCGCACGCTGCGCCTGCCGTCGGGAGCCACGCGCACCACGCTGCCCTCGCCCACCGGCACAATCTGTCCGTCAACCTGAAACTCTCCCTTTCCGGCGAGGAAGAAATACAGTTCCTCATGCTGCTTGTGGGTGTGGAGAAATCCCGTTTCCGTGCCCGGCCGGAACACCTGGAACGAGAAATCGCCGCCCGTGGCACCCGCCGCCGCGCCGCCGAACACCTTGCCCGGTATCTTCACCTCCGGTCCGAGTTCAAGCACATAGTCACCGAGTTCGTTGAGACGGCCAACGCTGACGGCCGTGAAGTTCTTTGCTTCCGCAATCTTTTCAATCTGTTTCATAATCATTGTTTTTATTGGTTTATAACTCATCGTTTCAATAATCGGCAACGCAAAGGCGCAAAAACGCAGAGGCATTATAGTTTTATAATTCATAATTTAGAATTAATCGCTCAGATTATAATTCATCTTTAATAATTTAGAATTTAATTTTTTATCTTTGCAGCGCGTTACCGCTGTACTCCAACGGTGCAAAGTTACGAACTATTTATCTATCATGCAATAAGTTACAGAGAGGTGAGTAAGTTACCAAAAACTCACTCTTGGTGAACGACAACAAGTTACGATGGCAAAAAAATCAGAAAAAAAATCAATCGTTGAGATATGCCCCATCCGGAACGTCGTGGTACGCTTCGGCAACAAGTGGGCACTTCTCGTCATCCTCATCCTGAGCGAGAACGGCAGCACGCGTTTCAACCGGCTCGGCAAGCTCATTCCCGACATATCCACGAAGATGCTCGCCGGCACGCTCCGCACGCTCGAAGCCGACGGACTGGTCAGGCGCACGGTGTTCCCCGAGGTTCCCATCCGTGTGGAGTACGAGCTTACGCCAACGGGCCACACTCTCGTACCCATAATCCGGCAGCTCACCGACTGGGCGCTGCAAAATATGAAGTCGATAGTGGCGCACCGCAGGAAGTTTGAGGCGGATGAATCGAAAGCCTGAAACGACCCCGACGGAAAGCAGCGCCCTACCCCGCATCAGAAGTGGACTACAAACTCGGCCACAGCTTTGTTCTGCTCTGAGATAGCCGGAGTGACACCCTTGGCATAGAAATACTGCTCGTAGTTCAGCCGCAGGTCAGCCTGCAACGACTTGTTGCCGAGACTCAGCGTCACACCTCCCGTCAGGCGGTGACGCTCGGGGTCGTCTGTTTTCAGGTTGCCGTTGCCGTCTGTGCCTCCACGGTTGTGGTCCGACATATAGTCATAGCGGCCGAGGAACGAGACGGAAGTCAATCCTTTTTTAACCGGAAGACGGTAAACGGCAAACGCGTCGATGGCATTCACCGGCCTGAACGCGCCTCCGGAGTAATGTTTCCTCAGATATTCAGCCTCTATGTGCCAGCGTGAGTTCTCCCAGTATGTTCCGGCATCATACATCATCACACCCGTCTCACCGACATTCGCCTTCTGACAGCTGAGAGTGAGGTTCAGCCGGCGGGCTATCAGCGTGCGGGCCTTGAACGAGAAATTATACTTAGCCGTCCAATAGTCTTTCTGATCTGTCAGGCCCGAGCCGTTGAAGACGCCTCCCTCAAGCGTCACGGGCAGCAGCCATTCAGGTGACCACGCCAAGGCTATTCCCACATCGCGCACATTACCCACCTGCTTTGCTATGAAGGAGCGATTTGCAAAATACTGCTGATGAGGTGAGCGGTGGGCATCAATCGTGAACGGCACGCGCATCTGCCCGATGGTGACGTTAAAGATATCCTTCGGCTGCACCCTTACATAGGCATCGAGCATCTTTATCGCCCCCTCGTCCGACAAGTCTATCTCAGCCTTGTATCTCACTATGGGCATCACCCTGCCCTCCACGCTCACCCGCGCGTTCCTTATCTCAAACCTTCCCTTGCCTATCTCCGGCTCATACTCATACTTTGCCCTGACTGTGCCATGTATCTCGGGCATGTATCCCTGTTTCATAAAAACACTGTCTGCACTCTGAGAGAACGCCGGGAGCGTTGAAAGCCCCACCATTACAGAAACTATGGCCGCAGTCTTGATTTTGCTCATTTATATTCGTATTAAATCACGGAGCAAAGGTCGCAGTTTAGTTTTTCATTGGTATTTCCTTGATATTAAGATTCTATTAAAATACTTCAAAAAAGGGATATGTTCCGGATTTTTATGTACTTTTGCATTCATAACTTCTTTACCGGAACAAAAACAATAAGTATATGAAAGCATCTTACACATTCACGGCCGCTAAAGGCGGGACTTCACTCCACGCAGCGGCATTGCGCCACGCGGCAATCATCGTACTCTTGCTCCTCTGCCACGGCCTTCAGGCACAGACGAAGAGCGTCTCCGTGCTCGGCGATTCCTACTCGACGTTCGAGGGATTCATCACCCCGCGCACCAACTATACATGGTATTATGCCAGTCCGGACCGCAAGAACACCGACGTGAGCGACGTCAAGCAGACGTGGTGGCACCGCGTGGTGACCGCGCGCGGTTGGCGCCTGTGCACCAACAACTCGTTCTCGGGCTCTACGATATGCAACACCGGATACCGCGGCGAAGACTACAGCGACCGCTCGTTCATCACGCGCATGGACAATCTCGGATGCCCCGACATCATCTTCATCTTCGGAGCCACGAACGACAGCTGGGCCGGAGCGCCGATAGGCGAATATAAATATGACGGCATCACCCCCGCAGAGTTGTACACTTTCCGCCCCGCCATGGCGCGGCTGCTGAGCTACGTGAAAGACCGCTATCCTTCGACGGAGATTTATTTCCTGCTCAACGACGGGCTGAAGGAAGAGATAAACACATCCGTGAAGACGATATGCAGCCACTACGGCGTGCGGTGCATCGAACTGAAAGGCATCGACAAGCAGAGCGGGCACCCCACGGTGAAGGGGCACGCCCAAATTGCCGGGCAGGTATGCGCCGCCCTTTAGAGACCGGCCGTCACTCTCTGTACTTCGTAGGGCTCATGCCCAGATGCTTCTGCACATACCGGCTGAAATATGCGGGCGAAGAGAAGTTAAACATATCCGATATGCGTACGAACGTGAGCGACTTGTCGCGGAGCATGCGCGAGATGTCGAGGATGGTGTATCGGTTTATCCAGTAGTTGGCAGCATAGCCGCTCACCTTCTTCGACACTTCGGAAAGATACTTCGGCGTGACGCAGAGACGGTCGGCATAATAAGCCACCTCGCGGTTGGTGCGGTACGTTCCGTCTTCGAGCATCGAGATAAACCGGTTCATGATGGATGCGTTCTGCCTGGATATGTCTTCCTCGCCATAGAGGTGCGAGTGGAAGTCGAAGAAGTCGAGGATGAGTATCTGCACCGAGGCTATGAGCAGTTCGCGGTGGAAGTGATGGCCGGTGCGGTGCAGGTGCTCCTCTATCATGGCGAAGTCGCGGCGGCAGACGGCCTGCATCTCCGGCGTGAGGTTCATAACGGGATTGAGGAAGAGCGATATCTGCCCCTTGGTTCCGTAGTTGCTCTGCGGCGTGCTGAGGTTCACGAAGTCGGGCGTGAGGTATATCACCTTTATCCGGAAGTCGTCCGACAGCTCCATGCTCTCTATCAGCTTGCCCTTGCGCACTATCATCAGGTCACCCTCATGCAGCTCAAACTCCCTGCCGTTGAACACAAAACGGCATGAGCCTCCGGTGCACAGGGCATGCGCCAGATACTTCTCATAGTACTTCTCGCTGCAATACAGGTGATAGCGGTTGTCTTCCGTGAGATACAGTGAGTTGCTCACAATAACGTCTTTTCTTTCTTCCATCCCATCCAGTCTTTTTTAGTCTGCCGTATGCAAAGATACACATTATTCATATATAAACAACATCCTGCACACCACATTTTACTTAAAAAACGTTATATGACAGGCCGCATGCCGGCACATGCGATATGACAAGGTGCACGACATATTTAGCAAGGAAAGCGTTGGGCGTTAAAGCGAAAAGTAGTACTTTTGCAGCGATATACACTAACAGAATCAATGATACGATGAAAGTAAGGATAAAGACAACTCTGGGCGACATCACCGTGCGCCTGTATGACGAGACTCCCCGCCACCGCGACAACTTCGTGAAGCTGGCAAGTGACGGATTCTACAACGGCACGCTGTTCCACCGCGTCATCAAAGACTTCATGGTGCAGGGCGGCGACCCTGACTCGAAGGGTGCTCCGGCGGGCAAGCAGCTGGGCATCGGAGGCCCCGGATATACCATCAAGGCCGAGATAAACGGCAGCCTCATCCATAAGCGTGGCGCACTGGCTGCGGCGCGTCAGGGCGACGAGGTCAATCCGGAACGCGAGAGCAGCGGTTCGCAGTTCTACATCGTATGGGGACAGGTTTATAATGAAGGTCAGCTGCGTCAGTTTTCCAAGCAGATGGAGATGCAGCAGATGCAGCAGGCATTTAACACGCTGGCCGCACAGCACCGCGACGAGATAATGCAGATGCGCCGCGAGCGCAACCGCGCCGGACTTCAGGAACTTCAGGAGCGCCTTGCCGGAGAGGCTGAGGCACAGGTGAAAGCAGCCGGAAGCGCCGGACTGACCGAGGAGCAAAAAGCTGTATACACCACAACCGGCGGCACGCCGCATCTTGACGGGCAATACACGGTGTTCGGAGAGGTTGAGGATGGACTCGACATCGTGGGGCAGATACAAAATGCTGCCACCGGACGAGGCGACCGGCCGGTAGAGGATATCGTGATAACGGAGTGCAAGGTGATTTGAGGCTGTGAGGTCTTAAGGTTATAAGGTTTTGAGGTTTGAGGTTATAAGGTTTTGAGGTTTGAGGTTATAAGGTTTTGAGGTTTGAGGTTATAAGGTTTTGAGGTTATAAGGTTTCGGGGTGTCAGGTTATAGGGTGATATTTCCACTTTAAGGCAGAACAGATGAAAGATTTTGCAGCAATAGATTTCGAGACGGCAAACCAGCACCGCTCCAGCGTGTGCAGCGTCGGCGTGGTCGTTGTACGCGGCGGAGAGATAACAGACAGGTTCTACAGCCTCATCTATCCCCGCCCCGACTTCTTCACCGGCTTCACCACACGCGTGCACGGACTTACCATGCTGGACGTGGAGGACGCCCCACCCTTTCCCGATGTGTGGGCACGGATAGCCCCGCTCGTCGACGGTCTGCCGCTCGTGGCGCATAACAGTCCGTTTGACGAGGGTTGCCTTAAGGCCGTGTTCCATGAGTACAGGATGGACTACCCCGACAGCTACCGCTTCCACTGCACATGCCGCGCATCGCGGAAAAAGCTCGGCTGCCAGCTGCCAAACCATCAGCTGCACACCGTGGCCAGCTACTGCGGCTACGACCTGACACGCCATCACCACGCACTGGCCGATGCCGAGGCATGCGCGGCAATAGCAATGAAACTGCTATGAAGAATGAAAAGACAGCAGTTAAAGAACAGAATGACTACTATAAATAATTATAAGACTATGATAAAGATATTCGTAATGCAGACATGTCCCGACTGCGCCGGGATTAAAGAAACGGTAAAGGATGACCCGCGCTTCGAGACGATAGACATCGGCGCACACGTGAGAAACCTCAAGCAGTTTCTCGCACTACGCGACAGCTCGCCCGCCTTCGACGCCGCAAGGCGGAACGGCTCAGTGGGCATTCCATGCTTCGTGCTCGAAGACGGGAGCGTAACATTCTCGCCGGCCGATGCCCATCTGCCGGAACAGGCCGCAGACGGGCCGCACGATGAGGCACAAGGCTCATCATGCAGCATCGACGGCAGCGGATGCTGAGCCTTGCAGCTCAGTCTATCACCACTGCCGTGCCGCTCGTGGCCACCATAAGCATCGAGCCGTTCTGACCGACGGTCTCGTAGTCGATATCTATTCCAACAATGGCATTGGCCCCGAGCGCCTCGGCCCGCTGCCGCATCTCGCGCAGCGAGGTTTCCTTACCCTCTATGAGCACTTTCTCATAACTGCCGCTGCGGCCGCCGAAAATATCGCGGACAGAGGCAAAAATGTCTTTCACGAAGTTTGCACCGATAATGGTCTCGCCCGTCACCACACCCTTGTATTCGCGGATTGTGTGACCTTCGATTGATGGAGTTGTAGTCAGTATCATATAATTATTGGTTTTACGATAACACAAAGGTAGGCATTTATTCCGTTACGGCCAAACAACGGGCTGCAAAGATTTTCCCTGCAGGCATAGACATATTACGGATAGAGATACCTTTATTACTGATTACACCAGCCACCATGCCTGCGGCAACGGAAAAAACGCTATCTTTGCAGCAGCAACAAGAACAGAAAGCAACAATGGACAACAAGATACACAACATCGAGACGATAGCCGAGTACAACGACATGCTCGGCATAGAGACGCTTCATCCGCTTGTAAGCGTCATCGACCTGTCGAAGGCTAAGCGCGCAAGGCATCACCGCCACACGTTCGGTTTCTATGTGATATTCCTCAAAGAGGTGAAGTGCGGCGACATCATCTACGGCCGCCGGCGCTACGACTACCAGGAGGGCACGGTGGTATGCCTCGCCCCGGGACAGGTCATCGGCATCGAAGACAACGGCGAGACATTCCAGCCGAAGGGCTGGGCTCTCTGCTTCCACCCCGACCTTATCCGCGGCACGTCGCTCGGCAGCCACATCAAGGAGTACACCTTCTTCTCGTACGAGGTAAACGAGGCATTGCACCTGTCGCAGAAGGAGCGGGACATATTCACCGACTGCCTGAGCAAGATCAGCCACGAGCTCGACCATGCCATAGACCGTCTGAGCCGGCGCCTCATCTCGACAAACATCGAACTGCTGCTCGATTACTGCCTGCGGTTCTACGAACGCCAGTTCATCACGCGCGGCAACGTAAACAACGACATACTGGCACGCTTCGAGAGCCTGCTCAACGGATATTTCGACAATGGGCAGGCAAGAACCGTGGGCCTGCCCACCGTGAAATGGTGCGCCTCGGAGCTGTGCCTCTCGCCCAACTACTTCGGCGACCTTATCAAGAAGGAGACCGGAAAGACGGCCCAGGAGCACATACAGCTGAAGCTGATAAGCAGCGCCAAGGAGAAGATAATGAATCCGGAACTGTCTATCTCGCAGGTGTCGTATGAACTGGGATTCCAATATCCCCAGCACTTCACGCGCATGTTCAAGAAAATCGTCGGCATGACACCGAACGAATACCGTGAAAGCGTGACGGTATAGAGAAAAACGCTGCGAAAGCACGCTTTATTCTTTTTTATCCATAAATAGTGTTACCTTTGCAGTCCAAACCGATGCTTAAGGGTTGCGGCATCGGGATATATACATATTTTATATAAGGAATACGGACATGCAATCGGTTCTCTCTTTCTTTGCGAAATACAAGGAGCAGTACAGGCAAAACCTGATGCTCGCATTCCCTGTGGTGCTGACCCAGCTCGGACAGATTCTCACACAGGTCGTAGACAACCTCATGGTAGGCAACTATGGCGGCGATGCCCCTGAGCCGCTGGCCGCCGTGTCGTTCGGCGGGTCGGTATACATGCTGCTCTTCTTGGCATCCATCGGCATGGCTCTCGGCCTGACACCGCTCATCGGCGAACTTTATGTGCAGGGCGACCGCAAGCGCTCAGCAGCCCTGCTTCAGAACGGAGCGCTGTTCTACATACTCCTCGGCCTGCTTGTCTCGGCATTCCAGTATGCCACCATCCCCTTGCTCTACAGGCTCAGGCAGCCTGCCGAGGTGGTGGCGATGGCCATCCCCTACTACCGCATGCTGATAATGAGCATGCCATTCGTCATGCTCTTCTTCGTCTTCAAGCAGTTTCTCGAGGGCGTGGGAAACACCAAGGCTGAGCTTGCCGTCACCATAGTGGCCAACCTTGCCAACTGCATCTTCAACTATATCTTTATCTACGGGCACTTCGGATTCAGAGAGATGGGCGTCGAAGGCGCCGGCCTCGGCACGCTGCTGGCACGCATCATAGCCTCCGTGCTGATAACGGCCTACTTCATCCGGCGCGCAGATTACCGTGCATACATCAAAGACTTTGACTTCCGCCTCTTCTCGCTCCGCGACATCCGGCGCCTGCTGTGCATGGGCCTGCCCATCTCGGCGCAGATGTTTCTCGAATCGTCGGCATTCATCGGGACGAGCATCATGATGGGATGGTTCGGCAAGGAGGCCATGAGTGCCAACCAGATAACCGGCACACTGAGCAACAGCGCGTTCATGATAGTGCTGTCGATAGGTGCTGCCACGACCATACGCACGTCGCACTGCTACGGCCGCCGCGACACCCGCGAACTGGCCATGGCCGTGAAAGCGTCATACCACCTCGTGCTGGCATGGAACGCTCTGGCGGCTGTGGTGTTCATCTCGCTGTGTGGTTTCCTGCCCACGCTGTTCACCACGAACGCCGAGGTCATCAGCATCGCCTCCACCCTGTTTGTGTTCACGGCCTTCTTCCAGCTGTCCGACGGCCTGCAGAACGTGTCGGTCGGCGTGCTCCGCGGCATCCAGGATGTCAAGATCATCATGCCGATAGCCTTCATCGCCTACTGGCTGCTCAACCTTCCCGTAGGCTACCTCTTCGCCTTCACGCTCGGCATGGGGCCGCAAGGCTTCTATATCGGATATGTGGTGGGGCTCTCCGTCGCCGCCGTGCTGCTCATCTTCCGCATACGCCGAAGGATAAGGGCTTTGGCGGAAAGGTTCGGAAAGAAGCAGGAGACAGGGATATAGATTTTCGTCAGTTCTCAAAGACACTTAGCTCAGCTTTCAAAAACACTTTTGATAGCTGGCACAAACGCATTTGAAAGCAATCATAACACATCGGCGGGCAACCGATTGCACCGTCAAACGCTACCGATTACACCATCAAAACGCCTCCGCGACAGCATCGGAAGCCACTCCCCGCAACGGCGGCAGCAGGCGGCAACGGAACAGCCCGTTTACGGCCGCATCACGGAGCGGCAGGCGCCGGATTGGGCGCAATAACCCGTTTCAAGACCACTAATAAGCGGCTTTTTTATAAAAAAATCCAAAATTATTTCCTTTTAACGCTGAAAATCAGTATATTTGCACTCCGATTAAAGAGAGTGTAAAAATATATTATAAACAATCATCTATCTCATAAAAAAACAAAGGATGACAAAAGCAGACATTATCAATAAGATCGTAGAAGACACGGGACTCAGCAAGAGAGACGTAGCCACTACTATTGAAGCATTCATGGAAGAGATACGCCAGAGCCTTTCAAGCCGGAAGGAAGACGTATTCCTGCGCGGATTCGGCAGCTTCATCGTGAAGCACAGAGCCCAGAAGACAGCCCGCAACATCTCGAAGAACACCACTATCGTGATTGAGGCTCACGACTTCCCGGGATTCAAGCCGGCCAAGAGCTTCATCGAGAAAATGAAGTAATCAACAATAATAATAATATTAAAATTTAAAATCTGAAGTTATGCCTAACGGAAAGAAAAAGAAGGGCCACAAGATGGCTACTCACAAGCGTAAAAAGAGATTAAGAAAGAACAGACATAAGAGCAAGTAAGCAAACGCAGACTGCTGTAAGTCTATTCGGAAAAAGTAATGAAGGGAGTGTGTCAATGAAGTCCGCACGGACTTTGGCACACCCTTTCTATTTATGAAACAAAACGAGAAACAATCAGAATTGTAAGAAATGACAAGCGAAGTTATCATCGATGTACAGCCCAAAGAGATATCCATAGCCCTGCTTGAAGACAGGAATCTGGTGGAATATCAGAACGAGACACGCTCTGCCTCTTTCTCCGTGGGCAACATCTACGTGGCAAAGGTGAGGAAACTGATGCCCGGACTAAACGCCTGCTTTGTGGATGTCGGCTTCGAGCGTGACGCCTTCTTGCACTATCTTGACTTAGGTTCTCAATTCAGCTCTTACGAAAAGTATCTCAAGCAAGTACAAAGCGACAGGAAAAAGCTCTTCCCCATGTCGAAGGCGACGCGCCTGCCAGACCTCAAGAAGGACGGCAGCGTGCAGACGACACTCAAGGTCGGACAGGAGATAATGGTCCAGATAGTGAAGGAACCGATATCCACCAAAGGTCCGAGACTGACATGCGAGCTGAGTTTTGCCGGACGCTATCTCGTGCTGATACCGTTCAACGACAAGGTCTCCGTATCCTCGAAAGTGAAGAAAAGCGAGGAACGGGCACGACTGAAGCAACTGATTCAAAGCATCAAGCCAAAGAATTTCGGAGTAATAGTCCGCACATCCGCAGAGGGCAAACGGGTCGCCGAGCTCGACACTGAACTGAAAATACTGCTGAAGCGTTGGGAGGACGCTATCACAAAGGTTCAGAAGACAACAGAGCGCCCGCAGGTTATCTTCGAGGAGACAGGCAGAGCCGTTGCGCTGCTACGCGACCTGTTCAACCCGACGTACGACGGCATATACGTCAACGACGACGATATATACCATCAGATCAAGGACTACGTGGGACTCATAGCTCCCGAAAAGACTGAGATTGTAAAGCGATATACGGGCAACGTGCCCATATTCGACAATTTCAACATCACGAAACAAATCAAGTCCTCATTCGGAAGGACGGTCAACTACAAGCGCGGAGCATATCTCATAATCGAGCATACGGAGGCCCTGCACGTGGTGGACGTCAACAGCGGGAACAGGACGAGATCGGAAAACGGGCAGGAGGCCAACGCTCTCGAAGTGAACCTCGGCGCTGCCGACGAACTGGCAAGGCAGCTGAGGCTCAGGGATATGGGCGGAATCATCGTCGTAGACTTCATCGACATGAACCTGGCCGAAGACCGTCAGATGCTTTATGAGCGCATGTGCAAGAACATGCAGAAAGACAGGGCACGGCACAACATACTGCCGCTGAGCAAGTTCGGACTGATGCAGATTACCCGCCAGAGAGTGCGTCCGGCCATGGACGTCAACGTGGAGGAGACCTGTCCCACATGCTTCGGACGCGGCAAGATAAAGTCGAGCATACTTTTCACAGACCAGCTGGAGAGCAAGATTGACAGGTTAGTCAACAAGATAGGAGTCAGGAAGTTTTACCTGCACGTGCATCCGTACGTCGCCGCCTACATCAATCAGGGACTGGTGTCGCTGAAACGGAAATGGCAGATGAAATACGGACTGGGCGTAAACATCGTACCCTCACAGAAAATGGCTTTCCTCCAGTATGAGTTCTATGACCGGAACAAGGAGTTCATAGACATGAAGGAGGAGGTTGAGATAAAATAAGGAGTACGGGGATAAGGCAACATTATCCCCGTATTTCTTGTATATAAGAAATATTTTTATTTACTTTGCAGCCTGTCTGAGACAACTAATCTACCCTAATGAGACAATGGACACTGTAAAGATACTTTTCTGGCTGGCGCTGGCACTCGTATTCTACACATATTTCGGCTATGGGATTGTGCTCTTCGCGGCCGTGAGGATAAAGCGGCTGCTGAAAGCGCGGCCCTGCCCCACCCTGCCGGAAGACAGCCGGCTGCCGGACGTGACGCTGCTCATCTGCGCATACAACGAGGAAGAAGTCGTAGGCATGAAGATGGAGAACATCAGGCATACGGACTATCCCAAAGACAAACTGCACATCGTGTGGGCCACGGACGGAAGCACCGACCGCACAAATGAACTCCTCGGACACTATCCCGAGGTAAGGATAGTGTTCAAGCCTGAACGCAGGGGCAAGACAGCCGCAATGAACAGGGCCATGGCCGGCATAGACACGGACATCGTCATAATGACAGACGCCAACACCATGACGAACCCCGGAGCGATAAAAGAGATTGTGAGACTGTTCCAAGACCCTACCGTGGGATGCGTGGCAGGCGAGAAACGTGTCAAAGCAAGGGCAGAGGGACAGGCCGCATCGGAAGGCGAAGGCCTCTACTGGAAATACGAGAGCACGCTAAAGAAATGGGATAACGAGCTGTATTCGGCCATGGGAGCCGCCGGAGAGCTGTGCGCCGTGCGCAGAAGCTGCTTCACCGAAATACCGGAAGACACACTGCTCGACGACTTCATACTCTCCATGAACATTGTCGGCAACGGCCTGCGCATCGCATACGCACCGGAAGCATACGCCATGGAATACGGCTCGGCCGACATGACTGAGGAGGCAAAGCGCAAGACACGCATCGCCGCCGGAGGCCTGCAGAGCATCTGGCGGCTGCGCCGGCTGATGAACCCGCTGAGGCATCCGGCCGTGGCCTTTCAGTTCATATCGCACCGGGTGCTCAGATGGAGCATAACCCCTGTTGCACTCATGGCACTCATACCCCTGAACACCATGCTCGTCTTTGCCAAGGCCGGATGGATATACACGCTGGTGTGGGTGCTCCAGATACTTTTCTATGCAGCTGCCTTCGGCGGATATATGTGCGACCTGCGCGGGAAGAAGAACCGGATTCTGTACGTGCCCTACTACTTCCTGTTCATGAACATCAACGTATTTCGCGGCGTTGGCTATCTCATAAAACACAGGAATACAGGCGTATGGGAAAAAGCGAAACGCGGATAGAGCAAGTTTTACATGTTTTATTCGTTCATTCCGATTTTTTTACGTAACTTTGTAATATAGTTATCGCGAACTGACAATATGGAGCAAGAAGAACGTAAAGCATACCTGCAAAGGATTGCAGAAGCCGAGATGCAAGCCAAGCGGGCCATTGCTGATAAAGAGGAAGCCCTGCGTGAACTGAGAAAATACGAGGCGAAAATCCGCGAAGCGGAGAAAGCAAGCCGGATGAAATCTCTGTTTCTTGCAAACATGAGCCATGAGATACGCACTCCGCTGAATGCCATCGAGGGTTTCTCGAGAATCATCGCCGAGACAGAATCGCTCGAAGAGCGCATGCAGTTCCTTGAAATCATCGAGACAAACAACAGCCGCCTCGGCTATCTCATCAACGAAATACTCGACCTCTCGCGCATCGAGGCCGGAGAAATTGCCATCAGGAAGGCTCCGACAGACCTCAACAAGATGTGCGAAAGCATTAAGCAGATATTCAAGTTCAAACTGAAAGACAACGTAAAGCTGACGGAAGACGTGCCGGAAAGAGCTGTAATGCTCAATACCGACGGCAACAGGCTGATTCAAGTATTCTCCAACCTCATCAGCAACGCGCTTAAACATACGGACAGGGGCAGCATCACTTTCGGATACAGGCCTGTCAACGACCATCACGACATCGAATTCTATGTGAAAGATACCGGCACGGGCATCGCTCCGGAAGACATCGAACGCATATTCCATACCTACGTATCAAAAGACGCCGAGTCACAGACCAACAGTTTCGGACTGGGGCTGTCACTCTCAAATATTCTCGTAGAGAAGCTCGGCGGCAAAATCAGCGTCAGGTCGCAGCTGGGGCAAGGCGCAACCTTCTTTTGGACGCTGCCGCTCGACGGATATTTCATACATGGTAGAAAAGAGCCCCAAGTCACCACGCTCACCAAGACACTGCGCATGGACGCGAACGGGGGCACGAACAAGATGAAGCTCATCCTCATCGCCGAAGACGAGGACAGCAACTATGAACTGCTGCGCAACGTGCTCTCGAAGCGGTACCGACTGCTGAGGGCTAAGAACGGAATAGAGGCCGTGACGCTCAACGAAGAGGAGAAGCCGGCACTGATTCTCATGGACATACGCATGCCGGACATGAACGGACTGGATGCCACGCGAATCATCAAGGAAGTAAACAGCGACACACCGGTCATCGCCCTAAGCGCATACGCCTACGATGAATACATAAAGGAAGCGCTCGCTGCCGGATGCGACAGGTTCATAGCCAAACCGATATGCATCGAGACCCTGATAAACACAATAAAAGAATACTTAAAAGAATAATATATGGGAAAACTGGCAGTATATAAGTACATCTCCATGATGTTTCTGGTGATGCAGACGGTGATATCGATATTCACCTTCGTGGGCCTGTTCGGCGGAAACGTGAACCCGGCAGGAAATACGGCGAGAGCCATGCTCGTATACATCCTGCCCTTACTGATTGCGGCAAATGCCGTTCTCCTGATATACTGGCTCGTGAAGCGCAACTGGTATGTGGCCGCAATGCCTGTCATAACGATAATGTGCTGCCTTCCATACACCGGCACCATATATCAGCTGAGACCGAAACCCACTGATACCGAATCACGCTCGGGAATCAAGATTGCTACATACAACGTGGCAAACTTCGGACGGGAGACCTCAGGATTCATGGCCCAGGACATTCTATCGGAAATGAAGAGGCAACGGGTGGACATATTGTGCATGCAGGAGTATTCTGACGCAAGCGGCGACAAGAAGAACTCGGACAGCTACAAGGAGTATTTCCAGTATATGGCAACGGGCAACAGCGACATGGTGATATACAGCCGCTACCCGATAAGACAGACAGGAAACATACCGTTTGAGCATACGAACAACAGCGCCATGTGGGCGGAAATAAACCTGAACGGGAAACGGATAAAGGTGTTCAACGCGCACTTGGAAACAACTGGCTTCAACAGAACAATGCACAACGCGGCCAAACTCGAGAGCAACGGCATACAGGTAGAAAGGAATGCACTCGTCAGCGCCATATACAACAACTACACGCTGGGCATGATAATACGCGCGGGACAGGCCAACACCGTGGCCAACGAGGTGCGGCAGTCAGAACTTCCAGCCATTGTATGCGGCGACTTCAACGACGTACCCTACTCATACGTATACAACACCATGCTGGGCGACATGACAGACGGATTCAAGGAATGCGGAAGCGGATGGATGCAGACATACAGGGGCAACAAGCCCGTGCGCATAGACTATATCTTCCACGACAAGAACATGAACGGACTGTCGTATTACACGTCGAACCTCACCTACTCCGACCACTACCCTGTGTTCATGAAGATTGAGATTTAAGAAAACGTACCGGTGTTTTTTTTGAGAGCTCGGAAGTCTCAGAACTCTCTGAGTTGCCAGAGTCCTCCGAGAGTTCCAAGAGTTCCGAGCACTCACTGGATAACCTTGAACCTTATCCTGAACGAATGCTGAAGCTCGTCCCAGTTGGTGCCGAGCATCTCGAAACGCCCTATCTGCGACGTGGAACGCACATGCTTGCCGATGCACGGGCACACATCATAGTCACCGATGCGCACTATACGCACCGTGTCTGACGCATCGTCCGGCAGACGGTCGAGCGACACACCGTCATAAAGACCGCCCGGAGCTGTGTTCTCAGCTGTCAGCACAGACCTGTCGACATACTCAAACGTCACCGGAAGATCGGCCTCTATAAGCTCGTTCATGCGGTCAGCGATGGCTTTCTCCTCCTTCTTATCCGGCTTGTGGTCAATGATATAGCTTATCTTGCTCTTCTTCCGCTCGATGTGGGCATTCCTCGAACGCTCGCATCCGAACATTAGCATCATCGTACGGTTGAGGAGATGCTCTGCCGTATGGCTCGGTGGAAATTCCTCTTTGTTATGCTCGTTGAGCACCGGGGCTGTCTGTTCCATTCCTGTCTGTATTATAGTTACACCTTATTTATATATAGGCACTCACCTGATTTCTATATTATAGCTTCATCTTCCATATCCTGCCGGAATATCCTGCGATGCTCATGGCCACGGGAGAGTCGGCCCGCAGATCCATCGCTGCCTCGTCGCCGCCCAGCAGGTCGGTGGCCGTCACCTGCTTCTCGGGTATTCCGAGGAAATCGAAGGCATGGCGGGGGATGTTCACATGGCAGTCCGTCTGCTCGCCTGAGAAGTTTACAGCCATGAGCATCAGTTCGTCGCCGCATTTCCGCAGGAAAGCATATACGCTCCCGCCGATGGCCGGGTTCACGTACATGAGGTCGTAGAAATCTCCCTCGGACACGGCTTTCTCGCCGACGGCGATATTGAGCACGCGCGAGTAGATGGCCTCGAGAGCCTTCTCCGCGGCCGTCATCTTGCGGCGGTTATAATATCCGTGGTTCACAGACGGAATGGCCCAGTAGTCGAATATGGTGGTGCGGCCGTCGATGCCGCTGAACCCTTCCTTGTCCATGCCCCGCTCTCCGAACTCCTGTCCGGCATAGAGCATAAACGGATTCTGCTGCATCAGCGCACTGACGATGAGGCCGGGAACACCCTTCATGCCGTCGCCGGCAAAGAAATCGCTCGCCAGGCGCTGCTCATCATGGTTCTCGAGGAAGTACAACATGTGGCTGCGTATGTCGTCGGTAGCCTGCCACCGGCCCGTAATGTCGGATGCAGGGCTATGCCCGCAGATGACGTCGCGCACGCAGTCGTACATCCCCACCTTGTCGTACAGATAGTCGAAGCCGGCCGATATGTAGTTCCTGTACTCAGCCGGATTGTACACCTCGCCGATAAACTTTATCTCCGGATGGAGGTATTTCACCTTATCCGTAGCCCAGGCCCAAAACGCAGCCGGCACCATCTCGGCCATATCGCACCTGAACGCGTCCACTCCCTTCGACGCCCAGAAAAGCAGTATGTCCGTCATCTTGTTCCATGTGTCGGGTATCGGGTTGAAATGCTCCGACCGTCCGCCGGCATCGCAGTAGTCTATGCCATAGTTCAGCTTGACCGTCTCATACCAGTCGTTGCCACCGGGGCGGTTGTCGAAATGGTCGTTGCCCGTCGCCCTTGCGGGATTCTCTGCATACGCTTCGTCCGACTCGCCCTTCAGGTCGATGTAAGGCTCGAACGGCTGCCCCCAGCAATAGTAGAAGTTGTTTGCCGTCGAGAAGTGCATGCCGCGGTCGTCGGTCTCTCCCAGGTCTTTCACGCCTTCAGGCTTGCATACCGAATGATACTGGCGGGCCACGTGGTTGGGCACGAAGTCTATCACCACCTTCATCCCGGCCTTGTGCGTCCTGTCCACGAGCGCCTCGAACTCAGCCATGCGCCGGTCTACGTCATCGGCGATATCGGGGTCTATGTCGTAGTAGTCGGTTATGGCATACGGAGAGCCTGCCTTGCCTTTCACTATCGCCGGATGCTGGCACGGGATGCCGTGTGCCGAATAATCCGTCGCCGTGGCATGGCGGATGACACCCGTATACCACACATGCGTCACTCCGAGCGCCTTGATGCGCATCAGCGTTGCCGCATTGAAAGCGCTCATCTTGCCGCTTCCGTTCTCGCCGATGGTCCCGTTCTCCTTGCGGTTCATGCAGCCGTTGCCGAACAACCGCGTAAATATCTGATATATTATAACCTTATCCATTGAACTTATCTCTGCCAAAACAATTAATCACCGTCAAACAAAAGCGCAGATTACACGGTCCGTCAATATAACCTGTGTAATCTGCGCCATCTGTATATACCTGTTTCCTGTTATTCTATTCCATGAGCGGCAACACCCTTGTCGATACGTCCTATCATACCCTGAAGAGCCTTGCCCGGACCGCACTCGGTGAAATCGTCGGCTCCGGCTGCAATCATGTTCTGCACGCTCTCCGTCCAGCGCACGCTGCTTGTCAGCTGGGCGATGAGGTTTGCCTTTATATCCTCGGGCTCGGTGTGTGCCTGGGCGTCCACGTTCTGATATATCGGGCACTTGGGAGCTGAGAATACGGTCTTCTCTATCGCTGCCTGGAGCTCGTCCTTGGCCGGCTGCATAAGCGGAGAGTGGAACGCGCCGCCCACCTTCAGCGGGAGTGCACGCTTTGCACCGGCTTCCTTCAGCTTCTCGCAAGCCTCGCCGATGGCCTCGATATTTCCAGAGATGACGAGCTGGCCGGGGCAGTTGTAGTTTGCCGGAACGACCACGTGGCCTTCCTTGCTGATGCCAGCGCATATCTCCTCAATCTTCTCGTCGGGCAGACCGACGATTGCTGCCATGGTCGAAGGAGCCTTGTCGCAGGCCTTCTGCATAGCCATGGCACGTGCATAGACGAGCTTGAGGCCATCCTCAAAGCTCAGCGCGCCTACTGCTACGAGGGCGGAGAACTCGCCGAGCGAATGTCCTGCCACCATTGCAGGGGCGAAACCGTCGCCCATGCAGAGTGCGGAAATCACGCTGTGGAGGAAAACGGCGGGCTGCGTCACCTTGGTCTGCTTCAGCTCTTCATCCGTTCCATCGAACATGATGTCCGTGATTCTGTAACCGAGGATATCGTTTGCTTTCTCAAAAAGTTCCTTTGCCAATGGGTTGTTGTCATACAGGTCCTTACCCATACCGACAAACTGGGCTCCCTGTCCGGGAAATACAAATGCTTTCATATTCTGTCTTTATTATATGTATCGGGCTGCAAAGTTAATATATTTCTGCGAATCTACCAAACCGCGGCCTGTCAATCGTTCTTTTTCAGCGGTATGAACACGCTGAACGTGCTGCCTTCGCCCAAAACGGACTCTACCATCACATCACCTCCGTTCTTGACGGCAAAGTCCTTGCAGAGCTGAAGACCAAGTCCACTACCCTCCTCGTTATTCGTCCCGCAGGTGCTTTTACCGTCCCTGAACAATCCGGCTATACGCTCAGGACTTATGCCGACGCCATGGTCACGCACGCTTATCCGCGCATTATCCCCTTCATGCCTCAATGTGATGTCTATGGAACTGTTCTCGTTGCTGAACTTTATCGCATTGCTGATAAAGTTTCTTAAAACGGTCTTGAGCATGTCGTTATCCGCGCACACCGTGAGGCGCTCCGTCCCGAGGTCGCAGTTCAGCTTTATATGCTTGGTCTCCGCTATCATCACGAATATGTCTACGACACCGGGTATGACGTCGTTGACATCGAAATCCTGATATACGACGTTAAGCCTGCCTGTCTGGCTCTTTGTCCATTTCAGAAGGTTGTTGAGCAGTCCGTGCGTCTCTTCCGATTCCTTGTTCGCCTTGTCTATGAGGCTGAAGAGCTCCGGGCCTATCATTTCAGGAGACACGGTGTTCACAAACAGGTTCAGCACCATGCGTATGCTTGCCATCGGCGAGCGCAGGTCGTGGGCTATCACCGAGTACATCTTGTCGCGGTTGTTTATCGTGTTCCTCAGTTCCTCATTCTGCCGGACGATTATACGGCGGGCGACGACGAGCGAAATCTGCTGCATCACACGCATTATGAGTTCTTCCTTGTTGAACGGCTTTGTCAGGAAGTCGTTGCCTCCGACCTTGAATCCCTGCACGAGGTCGGCCGGAGTGTTGAGAGCCGTAAGGAATATGATGGGAATGTCGGCCGTCTCCGGATTCTCCTTAAGAATCACCGCCGTATCAAACCCGTTCAGCTCTGGCATCATCACATCGAGCAGTATTAGGTCAGGATGCTCGGATTTGGCTTTCTCGATGCATTCCCGTCCGTTGCTTGCCGTGCAGATGCCGAACTGCTCCTTCGTCAGCAATATCTTCAGCAGCAACACATTGCTGACGACATCGTCGACGATGAGAATCTTATAGTCACTCCGGTTTATTTTCTCTTCAAGTGCGTCGCCCCACTCCATGATAATCGGTTTTTAGTTAACATGAACGCAAATATACACTAAATATTCCGAATCAGCAATTTTTTTGTCAGTAAAATGCAGGCACGGGGATGCTTTAAGCCTATTATCGTCATTATTCCATGCCATCTGGTCTACACGCAACAGCGGCGTCCGGACGGCGCCCGCCCACGGCATGGACGGCAGATGCCAACGGCATAGACGGCAGATGCAGACGCATGGACGGCAGATGAGACAGGCATACATATATCTACAGAAAAAAATACCATTGGTATTTTCCAAAAAACCATTGGTATTTTCTAAAAAACCAATGGTATTTTTTTCTGTAGATATATGTATGCCATCTTTAAAGTGCATGCAGAGCCATGCCACGGATGCCATTCTTAGATGAAAAGACGAATGTTTTTAAACGAAAAGGACGCAAAGACGCAAAGATAAAAAAGGCGCAGAAGCGCAGAGAACGGTCAATCTTCCATATCCCTGCGCCTTTGCGCCCTTTGCGTTAAAAGAATTCTCGCCTTAGCGTATTAAATTCTTTGCGTCTTTGCGACCTTTGCGTTTAAAAGCATTCGCCTTTGCCGTCTATTTATACTCTGCCCAACTCTTTATTGCGATATCCTCGAGCTTCGTCGAGCAGAAAGCGTTTATGAAGGCGCTTGCAAGCCGGCTGTTCGTGATGAGCGGCACGTTGAGGTCTATCGCCGCACGGCGTATCTTGTAGCCGTTGCTCAGCTCGCCGGCCGTGAGGTTCTTGGGGATGTTCACCACCATATCTATCTCATGCCTGTGGAGCATGTCGAGAGCTTGGGGTTGCTTGTCCTCGGATGGCCAGTAGACCATGGTGTTCTCTATTCCGTTTTCCGTCAGGAAGCGCGACGTGCCGCCGGTGGCATACAGCCTGTAGCCGTTGGCGACGAGCGTGCGCGACGCATCGAGCATCTCGGCTTTCTGCTTGGCGCTTCCCGTAGACAGCAGTATCGTCTTTTCGGGTATGCGGTAGCCCACCGAGAGCATGCTCTTGAGCAGCGCGCAGGTGGTGTCTTCGCCGATGCAGCCCACCTCGCCCGTCGAAGCCATGTCTACGCCGAGCACGGGGTCGGCCTTCTGCAGGCGGTTGAACGAGAACTGGCTGGCCTTGATTCCCACATAGTCGAGGTCGAAGAGGCTCTTGTGCGGCTTCTCCACGGGCAGGCCGAGCATCACCTTTGTGGCTATCTCGATTAGATTTATCTTAAGCACCTTGCTGACGAAGGGGAACGAACGCGATGCGCGCAGGTTGCACTCGATGACGAGGATGTCGTTGTCGCGGGCCATGAACTGGATGTTGAACGGACCGCTGATATGCAGTTCCTTGGCAATCTGACGGCTCACGCGCTTTATCCGGCGCACGGTCTCGACATACAGCTTCTGCGGCGGGAACTGTATGGTGGCGTCTCCCGAATGCACGCCGGCAAACTCGATGTGCTCCGATATGGCGTAGGCTATTATCTCGCCATCGCGAGCCACGGCGTCCATCTCTATCTCCTTGGCATGCTCGATAAACCGGCTCACCACTACGGGATGGTCTTCAGACACGTTGGCGGCGAGCTTGAGGAAGCGCTCGAGCTCTTCGCTGTTCGAGCAGACGTTCATGGCCGCGCCGGAGAGCACGTACGACGGGCGCACGAGCACCGGGAAGCCCACGCGCTCTATGAACTTGTCTATATCTTCCATCGACGTGAGCGCGCTCCACTCCGGCTGGTTGATGCCGTTGCGCGTCAGCATCGAGGAGAACTTGGCGCGGTCTTCGGCGTTGTCGATGTCCTGTGCTGACGTGCCGAGTATGGGGACATGCTGCTCGTCGAGCCTCATGGCGAGGTTGTTAGGTATCTGTCCGCCGGTAGAGACTATCACGCCGTGGGGGCTCTCGAGGTCTATGATGTCCATGACGCGCTCAAACGTCAGCTCGTCGAAGTAGAGGCGGTCGCACATGTCGTAGTCTGTCGACACGGTCTCGGGGTTGTAGTTTATCATCACCGAGCGGAAACCCTCGCGGCGTATGGTCTGCAATGCCTGCACGCCGCACCAGTCGAACTCGACCGACGAGCCTATACGGTAGGCTCCGGAGCCGAGGACGATTATCGAGCGCTTGTCCTTTGCGAAGTCGATATCGTGCGCCACGCCTGAATAAGTAAGGTAGAGATAGTTGGTCTGCGCAGGATATTCTGCGGCGAGGGTGTCTATCTGCTTCACGCAGGGCAGGATTCCGTAACCCTTGCGGAGGTTGCGCACCACGAGTCCGGCCTTGGCCATGCTCCGCAGTTCGGCCTCAAGGCCTACGGCGCGTGCTATCTGGAAGTCGGTGAATCCGTATATCTTGGCCTCGCGCAGCAGTTCCCTGTCGAGGTTGTTGATGCTGTTCAGCGCCTTCATGCGCTCGTCGATGTTGATGATGTGCTTCAGCTTGCGCAGGAACCACTTGTCTATCTTCGTCAGGTCGTGAATCTGATCGATGGTGTATCCCTTGTGCATGGCCTTCGATATGATGAAGACGCGCTTGTCCGTGGGCTCGCGCAGTGCGGCGTCGATATCGGGAATCTCGAGCTCCTTGTTCTCCACGAAGCCGTGCATGCCCTGCCCTATCATGCGCAGGCCTTTCTGGATGGCCTCCTCGAAGTTGCGTCCGATGGCCATCACCTCGCCGACAGACTTCATCGACGAGCCGAGTTCCTTGTCCACGCCGCGGAACTTGCTGAGGTCCCAGCGCGGTATCTTGCAGACGACGTAGTCGAGGGCGGGCTCGAAGAATGCGCTCGTGGTCTTGGTCACGGAGTTCTTCAGGTCGAAGAGACCGTAGCCCATGCCGAGCTTCGCGGCCACGAATGCGAGCGGATAACCCGTTGCTTTAGAGGCGAGTGCGGAAGAACGGCTCAGGCGGGCGTTGACCTCGATGACGCGATAGTCTTCGCTTGCCGGGTCGAAGGCATACTGCACGTTGCACTCTCCCACGATGCCGATGTGACGTATAATCTTTATCGAGAGCGCGCGGAGCTTGTGATACTCGCTGTTCGTGAGCGTCTGCGACGGGGCGATGACGATGCTCTCTCCCGTGTGGATGCCGAGCGGGTCGAAGTTCTCCATGTTGCAGACAGTGATGCAGTTGTCGTAGCGGTCGCGCACGACCTCGTATTCTATCTCCTTCCAGCCCTTCAGACTCTTCTCCACAAGCACCTGGGGCGAGAACGAGAACGCCTTTTCAGCCAGCCGGTCAAGCTCCTCCTCATTGTCGCAGAAGCCGCTGCCGAGTCCGCCGAGGGCGTACGCCGCACGCAGGATGACGGGATAGCCGAGCGCGGCTGCGGCCCGGCGGGCCTCCTCGATGGTCTCGCAGGCCTCGCTCTTTATCGTCTTCACGTCAATCTCGTTCAGTTTCCCGACGAAAAGCTCGCGGTCTTCAGTGTCCATGATGGCCTGAACCGGAGTTCCGAGCACCTTCACGTTATATTTTTCCAGCACGCCGCTCTTGTAGAGGGCCACTCCGCAGTTGAGCGCGGTCTGTCCGCCGAAGGCGAGCAGTATGCCGTCAGGCCTCTCTTTCTCGATGACGCGCTCCACGAAATAGGGCTGCACGGGCAGGAAATATATCTGGTCGGCAACGCCTTCCGATGTCTGCACCGTGGCGATGTTGGGGTTGATGAGCACCGTGTACACTCCCTCCTCGCGCAAAGCCTTCAGCGCCTGCGAACCGGAATAGTCGAACTCACCGGCCTCGCCTATCTTCAATGCTCCCGAACCGAGCAGCAGTACCTTCTTTATATTCTCGTCTTTCATCCTCTTACTTCAATTTATCAACAAAACGATCAAACATAAACTCTGTGTCCACAGGACCTGAACAGGCCTCGGGGTGGAACTGGCTTGTGAACCACGGGTTCTCCACATGCGAGATGCCCTCGTTCGAACCGTCGTTCATGTTTACGAAAAGCTCGCGCCACTCCTTGCCGAGCGTGCGTGCGTCGACGGCATATCCATGGTTCTGGCTCGTGATGTAGCAGCGGTCTGTCCCCACCTCGCGCACCGGCTGGTTGTGCGAGCGGTGACCGTACTTCAGCTTGTATATCGTGGCGCCGCCGGCCTTTGCCAGCAGCTGGTTGCCCATACAGATGCCGCAGATAGGCTTGCGCGAGAGGCTCATCTGCCTGCGTATCACCTCGACGGCCTCACCGCACATGTCGGGGTCGCCCGGACCGTTGCCGAGGAAGAGACCGTCGAAGTCCATCGACGTGTAGTCGTAGTTCCACGGCACGCGGATTACCTCCACGCCGCGGTCGATGAGACAGCGGATGATGTTGTGCTTCACGCCGCAGTCTACCAGCACAACCTTCTTTCCCGCGCCTTCGTTGTAGCGTATTATCTCCTTGCAGCTCACCTTGTCCACGAAGTTCACGCCCTCGTAGCAGGCCTGCGGGATATTATCCGGCTCGTCGTCAAAAAGTATCTTCCCCATCATCACGCCGTGCTCGCGCAGCACCTTGGTGAGCTGGCGGGTGTCGATGCCGGTGATGCCGGGCACGTGCTCGCGCTTCAGCCAGTCGGCAAGGCTCTCGGCAGCGTTCCAATGACTGTACTCCTCGCTATAGTCGGCCACGATTATGGCCGAGGCATAGATTTTGTCGCTCTCCATGAAAGTGGCGATGCCGTCGCCACGGAACGTAAACGGGGGAACGCCGTAGTTTCCGACCAGTGGATAGGTAAGAGCCATCAGCTGGCCGGCGTATGACGGGTCGGTCAGGCTTTCGGGATAGCCCATCATTGCTGTGTTGAAGACAACCTCTCCGGCAACGGGGCTCTCATAACCGAATGACCGTCCGTGAAACCGTGTTCCGTCTTCAAGTTCTAACGTTACTTTTCTCATTTATCTGTGCTTTGTGTTCTTAAAACTTCTGCTCGTACTGATATACATTCTCTATAAAATCAACGAAAGCCCGGTTTGCGAGCTTCACGCCGCCGGGCGTGGGATAGTCGCCGGTGAAATACCAGTCGCCCTTATGGGCCGGTATTGCCGTGTGCAGACCCTCGATGCTCTGGAAGACAAGCTCTATCGGTGTGGTGACGCCCGCCGGACGGAGCATCTCGACCATCTTCGCGTTGAGTTCGTCCACCGTGAACGGCTTGTAGATGTCCTTGACGCAGCAGCGCATCTCGGCCTTCGGCTTCTTCAGCTCTTCCTTGCACCGCTTGTATGTGTCTTCGATAAGGCTGTGCATGCCGCGGTCCTTGAGCAGCCCGATGCAGGCCCTGAAGGCGATGAACTCCTCGAGGTGCGCCATGTCGATGCCGTAGTAGTCGGGGTAGCGTATCTGCGGCGACGAACTGACGATGACAATCTTCTTAGGATGCAGACGGTCGAGAATCTTGATGATGCTCTCGCGCAGCGTCGTTCCGCGCACGATGCTGTCGTCTATGATGACGAGGTTGTCCACTCCTGGCTCAAGCACCTCGTAGGTGATGTCGTACACATGCGACGCGAGGTCGTTGCGCGAGTTGCCCTCGGTGATGAACGTGCGCAGCTTGATATCCTTCCAGGCCGCCTTCTCCGAGCGCACGTACTGGTGGAGAATAGCCTCCAGTTCCTCACGTGTGGGTATGCGGTTGAGGCTCTCTATCGCCTTTATCTTCTGCTCGTTGACATAGTGCTTGAACCCGCCGAGCATGCCGTAGTATGCCACCTCGGCCGTGTTCGGGATGAAAGAGAACACCGTGTGGTCCATATCATGGTCTACAGCCTTGAGTATCGACGGCACAAGCTGCTCGCCGAGTTTCTTCCGCTCGCGGTAGATATCGCGGTCGGAACCGCGGCTGAAGTAGATGCGCTCGAACGAGCAGGCTGAATCTCCGCGCCTCTCGAGCACCTGCTCCACGCGGCACTCGCCGCTCCTACTCACGAGGATGGCCTCGCCGGGATTCAGCTCCACCACGTCGTCGCACTCGATGTCGAACGTGGTCTGGAGCACGGGGCGCTCGCTCGCCACGACGACAATCTCGTCGTTACGGTAGTAGAAAGCCGGACGGATACCCCACGGGTCGCGCATGGAGAACATCTCGCCGCTGCCGGTGAGTCCGCAGACCACGTATCCGCCGTCGTAGTCGGGCATCGTGGTCTTCAGCACGTTGGTCAGGTTGACGTTACGCTCTATGTAACCGGTGATGGCCGTACCTTCGAGTCCCATCTCCTTGGCATCGGAGAAGTTGCGCTCCACCTCACGGTCGAGCCGGTGACCCATCCACTCGAGCATGATATAGCTGTCGCTGTAGATGCGGGGGCACTGGCCCTGAGCCGTTATCTTGTCGAATATCTCATCGATATTGGTCATGTTGAAATTGCCGCAGAGGCACAGGTTCTTTGCCTTCCAGTTGTTGCGGCGCAGGAAAGGATGGACATACTGCAGGCCGCTTTTCCCCGTGGTGGAATAGCGCAGATGTCCCATATACAGCTCGCCGGCAAAGGGAAGGTTCTCCTTTGCAAAAGCGGCATCGGCCAGCTGCCGGGCGGAAAGCCCCGTAAAATTCTTCTGCACAGCGGAGAATATCTCCGTTATGGCGTTTGCTCCCTCAGCCTTCTCGCGGAACATGTATTCGTTGCCGGGTGCCGTGTCGAGCTTGACACAGGCCATTCCGGCACCTTCCTGTCCGCGGTTGTGCTGTTTCTCCATCATCAGATAGAGTTTGTTAAGACCGTACATCCAAGTTCCATACTTGCGCTGGTAGTAGTCAAGCGGCTTGAGCAACCTTATCATTGCCACGCCACACTCATGTTTTAACTGCTCCATTTATTATCCTTTATCTTTTTGTTTGTTGTTGAATACCCTCCGGTACCATTTCTCTTTTCGGTCTTTCTATATTGTCTGAAGTTTTATTCCACCGTGACTGACTTTGCCAGATTCCTCGGCTGATCCACGTTCTTGCCCTTGCACACGGCTATATGATAGGCAAGCAGCTGTAGCGGTATCGTCGCAATCAGCGGTTCGAGACACTCTATCGTGTCGGGAAGCTCTATCACCTCGTCGGCGATGCGGCTTATCGTGTCGTCACCCTCGGTGACGATGGCTATCACCTTACCCTTGCGTGCCTTCACTTCCTGTATGTTGCTGAGCACTTTCTCATACATGGCGTTGTGCGTCGCGATGACCACGACGGGCATGTCGGAGTCTATCAGGGCTATCGGTCCGTGCTTCATCTCGGCGGCAGGATAGCCCTCGGCATGTATGTAGCTTATCTCTTTCAGCTTCAGCGCTCCCTCGAGAGCCACCGGATAGCTGTAGCCGCGGCCTAAGTAGAGGAAGTTGCGCGCGTATGTGAACATGCGGCTGAGGTCGGCGATGCGGTTGTTCTGCTTCAGCACGACACCCATCTTCTCCGGTATCGCGTGCAGTTCCTTGACGATGCCGAGATATTCCGTATTGCTGATAGTGCCCTTCTCCTTGGCCAGTGCGAGGGCAAGCATGGTGAGCACGGTGACCTGACCGGTGAAAGCCTTGGTCGAAGCCACTCCTATCTCCGGGCCGACGTGGATGTATGAGCCGGTGTCGGTGGCTCTCGGTATGCTCGAACCGATGGCGTTGCAGATGCCGTAGATAAAGGCTCCGTTCTCCTTGGCCAGCTTGACGGCGGCCAGCGTGTCGGCCGTCTCGCCGCTCTGCGATATTGCGATGACAACATCGTTCGGCGTTATCACCGGGTTGCGGTATCTGAACTCCGAGGCATACTCCACCTCCACCGGTATGCGGCAGAAGCTCTCTATCATCTGCTTGCCGATAAGGCCGGCATGCCACGACGTTCCGCAGGCCACGATGATGAACCGCTTGGCCTCGAGAAGCTGCTTCTTATAGTCGATGACGGCACTCAGCACTACGTTGTCCGTGTCCACGTTGACGCGTCCGCGCATGCAGTTGGTCAGGCACTCGGGCTGCTCGAAAATCTCCTTGAGCATGAAGTGCGGATATCCGCCTTTCTCGAGCTGTCCCAGATTGATGTCTACCGTCTGTATCTCGGGGTTGAGACGGCGGTTCAGTATGTTGACCACCTTAATGTCCTCGCCCCGCTTCAGCACGGCGATGTTTCCGTCTTCAAGATATACCACCTTGTCGGTATACTCCACGATGGGGCTGGCGTCCGACGCGAGATAGAACTCGTCCTTGCCTATTCCCACCACGAGCGGGCTCTGCTTGCGGGCTGCGATGACCTGCCCCGGGATTCGCCTGTCGAGCAGGGCGATGGCGTATGCACCGATCACCTCGTGCAGGGCCAGCTGCACGGCCGTCAGCAGGTCGAGCCCCTTGCGCTGCTGGATATACTCTATCAGCTGCACGAGCACCTCCGTATCGGTATCCGAGCGGAAAGTGACGCCCTTGGCGATGAGCTTGCTCTTCAGGTCGGCATAGTTCTCGATGATACCATTATGTATTATGGCAAGGTTCTGCGACTGGGAGTAGTGCGGATGGGCATTCGTCACGGAAGGCTCTCCGTGGGTTGCCCACCGCGTATGGGCTATTCCTATCGTACCGGAGGTGTTCTTGTCCTCACAGTAGGTCACGAGGTCGTCGACCTTACCCTTTGCCTTGTATACGTTAAGGCCGCCGTCGCTGTTTATCAATGCCACCCCGGCACTGTCGTAGCCGCGGTATTCCAGGCGCCTGAGTCCCTTGATGAGAATCGGGAAGGCGTCCTTATCTCCTATATATCCAACTATTCCGCACATTCGTATTTATGATTGTTTATCCGTATATCTAAAAAAGAAGAATGAAATAAATGTTACCATTCTTTTCATTCTTCCTACGTATTTTAATTAAGTATGTTGTATAATAAAGAGGTGAGCGAGATGAGTATCGACGTTGCCGAGAACCATAACGTCGTCATGCTGCCGACGCTTGAGTTCTGCGCCTTTACCTTGTTTGGCTCCACATATACTATATCGTTCTGTTGCAGATAGTAATATGGAGAGTTGATGATGTTCGCATCGGTAAGGTCGAGCACGTGCATCGTCTTCTCGCCGGTGGCATCCTCGCGTATCAGCTTCACGTTGGTCCTGACACCATATATGGTAAGGTCGCCCGCGAGAGCCAACGCCTCAAGGATGTTTATCTTCTCGTTGCCCACGGTATACATACCCTGCCGGTTCACTTCGCCAAGCACCGAAATCTTATAGTTGGTCATGCGTACCGTCACGATGGGGTTTTCCTGCTCGTTCATGTAGGGCTTTATCTTGTCCTGTATGAGTTTTTCAGCCTCAGACTTCGTCAATCCGCCGAGATGGATGCTGCCCACTTTCGGGAAGTCGATGTTTCCGTCGTTATCCACGAGATAGCTCTGGAGCAGAGCCTGGGAGTATGACGAGCGCTGGCCCTGGGTAAGCGGGGTCGGCACGGTCATGTTGAAAGGCACCGCCGCATCGGCATCCGTGGCGCTCACCGTTATCGTCAGCACATCCTTTGGCATGATGCGGGCATCATACAGGTATTTGGAAGCATCGAGGTTAACGCTTGAACTGTTTTGGAAATAAGCGACATCTTTCGTGCTGGAGCAACCGCTCAGCAATATGATGGCGGCAGAGAGGATTGCCGGCAAAATGAGTTTTCTCTTTATTGTCATGTCCGTTTAAATCTTTTAATATTTTGCAAAAGTACATCTAATTTCCCAATTGAGCAAAGAAAAGAGCGGAAAAGTGTTGCAAGATAGAAGCAATGATGATTATGTCATGCCGCCATAGAAATGCAACGAGGCCCTCACGATGGACCAACGGGGCCCTTCTGATAGTGTAACGGGGTGCTTTTGATGACGCCATTAGTTGCATTTCAATATGTAGCGGTTGCTTTCAAAAGTGTTTGTGCCCGCTATCAAAAGTGTTTTTGAGAACTAAGCTAAAAGTTTGTGACAGCCGTCAGAAATGGATGTACAGGCATATCTGGATAAAACGAAAAAGAGGATGCCCTGAGGCATCCTCCCACCTGATTAAAGATGATTGTGTTCTCAATAGAACTTGAAATAGTTTCTTGCATTGTTGTACGAGATATCCTCGACCATGCGGCTAAGTATCTCGTGGTCGTTGGGCAGCAGACCCTTCTCCACATCGTTTCCGAGGATATTGCAGAGCAAGCGGCGGAAATACTCATGACGCGGGTAGCTCAGGAACGAGCGTGAGTCGGTGAGCATGCCGACGAAGCGGCTGAGCAGACCGAGAACGGAGAGAGCGTTCATCTGGCGGGTCATGCCGTCAAGCTGATCGTTGAACCACCAGCCGGAACCGAACTGTATCTTGCCGGGGCAGCCGCCCTGGAAGTTGCCGAGCATGGTTGCGATGACCTCGTTGGCGCAGGGATTCAGAGTGTAGAGGATGGTGCGCGTCAGCTTGCCCTCCATGTTGAGCTCGTTGAGGAACTTGCTCATGGCCTTGGCTGTGGTGAACTCTCCGATAGAGTCGAAGCCCGTATCGGGACCGAGCTGATTGTACATGGCTGTGTTGTTGTCGCGGATAGCGCCGTAGTGGAACTGCTGTGTCCAGTCTGCCTCGGCATCCATTATGGCCATCTCCTTCAGGAAGCAGTGCTTATACTGGCGTGTCTCATATACCGTAAGCTCCTTGCCGCTCATGGCTTTGGCAAAGATGTCCTCAATTTGGGCGTCGGTGTAGGGCTCGTCGTAGAACTCCTCAATACCGTGATCAGACAGGCGGCAGCCGTTCTCAGTGAAGAAGTCGTGACGCTTCTGCAGGGCGTCAAGCATATCCTTGAACGTTGTGATGGTCACTCCGGCAACCTCGCCCAGCTGGTTTACGTATGCCGGGAACTCCGGCTTCTCGATGTTCATGGCTTTGTCGGGACGCCATGCCGGTATCATCTTTATCTCAAAGCCGTCCTCGCGTGTCTGCTTGTGGTAGCGCAGGTCGTCAACAGGATCGTCGGTAGTGCACACGCACTCAACATTATAGTGGCGCATGAGTCCGCGGGCTGAGAACTCGGGCTGCTTCAGCTTCTCGTTGCACTCGTCGAATATCTCGCGTGCGGTCTTCGGGCTCAGCTGTTTCTCAATGCCGAAGGCTGTCTTAAGCTCAAGGTGAGTCCAGTGGTAAAGCGGGTTGCGGAATGTATAGGGAACGGTCTCGGCCCACTTCTCAAACTTCTCCCAGTCGCTTGTGTCCTTGCCGGTGCAGAAGCGCTCGTCCACACCATTGGTGCGCATGGCACGCCACTTGTAGTGGTCGCCGCCGAGCCAAAGCTCCGTAATGCTCTTGAATTTATGGTCGTTGGCCACCATCTCGGGGATAAGATGGCAATGGTAATCGATAATCGGCATCTTGGCCGCATGATTGTGGAACAGCTCCTGAGCCACCTCGGTGTCGAGCAGGAAGTTCGCATCGTTAAATTGTTTCATGTTAGGTTTTATTTGTTAATTATATTAGCAGTCAAGTATCGGCGTATTACACGCAATACATTTGTTATCACCGCAAAAGTAACAAATTAATTCCGTATTCTCGAAAAGTTTACGTATTTTTGCAAAAAATTTACGTAAACGATGACGTACGATAATCAGGTCTTACTAATATACACCGGAGGAACCATCGGAATGAACCGGAATCCCTCCACAGGAGCACTCGAGCCGTTCAATTTCGAGCACCTATTAAATAATGTACCGGAACTCGCACAGTTCTCGACACATATATCGACAATACAGTTCAACCCGCCGATAGACAGCAGCGACATGTCGCCGGCACTATGGACGGAGCTGACGCACATCATCGCGGACAATTACGACAAGTACGACGGATTCGTCATCCTGCACGGGACAGACACCATGGCCTACACGGCATCGGCACTGAGCTACATGCTGGAGAACCTGACAAAACCGGTGATACTCACCGGAAGCCAGCTGCCCATCGGACAGCTGCGCACCGACGGCAAGGAAAACCTGATCACGAGCATCGAGATTGCTGCGGCAAAACATCCCGACGGCACGGCAATGGTGCCGGAGGTGGGCATCTACTTCAACGGGCATCTGCTACGCGGAAACCGCACGACCAAGCAGAGCGCCGACGAGTTCGACGCGTTCGAGAGTTTCAACTACCCGCACCTCGTGGAAGCCGGAGTGAACATAAGCTACCATGAGGGCCGGATGCTTAAACCGGACCTCACTAAAAGCATGACACCGCACTTCCGGCTCGACAACAACGTCATCGTATTCACCCTGTTCCCCGGTATACGGGAAGACCTCGTGCGGCACATCATCGCCACCCCCAACCTGCGCTCCATCGTCATGAGGACATACGGTAGCGGCAACGCTCCGCAGAAGCCATGGCTGCTAAGGGCGCTGAAAGAGGCGACTAACCACGGAAAGATTATAATCAACATAAGCCAGTGCATGGCCGGAAAGGTGGAGATGGACCGGTACGACACCGGATACCAGCTCAAATCGGCAGGAATAATAAGCGGATACGACAGCACGGTGGAAAGCGCGGTGACAAAGCTCATGTATCTTCAGGCAACATACGACGACACCGACACCATCAGGGAATATATGTCAAAAAGCATCAGGGGAGAGATTTCTTGTTGAAACAATATGAAAATTCATTTAAAGAAGAATAAAAGAACGAAGGAAAACATATCTGTTAAATTATAACTTACTATATTTGCATCAGATATTCACTTTAAAAAGAACTCAGATATGAAAGATTTGAAAGGAACAAAAACAGAAAAGAACCTGCTTGAGGCATTCGCAGGTGAGTCTATGGCACGCAACAAGTATACTTACTTTGCATCAAAGGCCAAGAAAGACGGATACGTACAGATTGCTGCTATATTCGAGGAGACGGCAGCAAACGAGAAGGAGCATGCAAAGCTTTGGTACAAATACCTCAACGGCGGCTCCGTAAAAGATACCGAGCACAACCTCGAAGATGCCGCCAACGGCGAGAACTACGAGTGGACCGACATGTATGAGCGCATGGCACAGGAAGCTCGCGAAGAAGGCTTCGACGAGATTGCAGACAGGTTTGAGAAAGTTGCCGGAGTGGAAAAGAAGCACGAGGAGCGTTACCGCAAGCTCCTGAAGAACGTGAAGGAAAAGAAAGTGTTTTCAAAAGACGGAGACGCGATATGGCAGTGCATCAACTGCGGCCACATCGTAATAGGAAAAAGCGCACCCGAGAAATGCCCCGTATGCGACCACGCACAGGCATACTTCCAGGTGAAGCCGGAGAATTATTAATCATACTATCCAAAACAGAGAACGGGGGCAGGCCAATCGCGGTCTGTCCCCGTTTATTTTATCAAGCAGGACCAATCTATCCCCTATTGCAAATAAAACTTATCAACGCCGTGTCTTTCCGAACAAATCAGAATGAGTACCGGTAGAAAGCATGAGAAGAGTCAGTTCATTATCATTCTGCTCCCAAGTCAGAAGCCAGTCTGAAGTGATGTGTGCTTCCCATTCGCCGACATGATTGCCACTCAGAATGTGCGGATGGTATTCTGCAGGCAGAGCACCGGTATCAATAAGAATGTCAAGCGCCTTTGCCAACTTATCCATAGGAAATCCTCTACGTCGGCATAGTTCTACGTTCTTTTTAAAGCGTTTAGTGACTGCTACATTATATTTCATCACAATCCCAAATCTCTAAAAAGTTCCTCCTTGCTCGAATATACCGTCACCCGTCCTGCCATTGCATCCTCACGTGCCAATTCCATTTCCGTCTTCCGAGGTCTTTTTACGGATATCTTACTTACACCGCGCATCATCTTAATTGCACGTTTCAAATCTTTGATGACAGAAGCGTCGTCCACTGTCACTATCAGTTGTGAAGACAATGTTGATGTAGTTGCCATAATACTTAATATATTTAATTCAATGGCAAAGATACGGTATAATGCCGAGATTTCAAAATATTTTGCCTAAATTTGCACCATGACACGCATAAAGCCGTTATTGCTATTGGCACTAAATACGACTATCTGGCTGCTGGTATTCATTATCACCAGCCCCATATTGTTATGCTTTCTTATCAAAAGGATTTTTATACACTCCAAATAACTGCTTCCCGAAATACCAGAAGAACCTGACATCATCTATGAAGTAACGCCTGAACATCCGTTTAGGCTCCATCAGAAAGCGGAAGAACCATTCCATCGCCAACTTCTGAAATATTTTAGGAGCACGTTTCACGCTACCGGCTTCAAAATCTATCGTAGCCCCGAGCGCCATCCATATATCCACACCCGGCATTTTATCCTTATGGGCATATATCCATTTTTCCTGTTTGGGACAACCGACGCCGACAAGCACAACATTTGCACCGCTCCCGTTTATCATCCTGTATATGTCCTCATTTTCCTCCCGCTTGTTCTCAAAACCATACGACGGAGAATAAGCGCCGACAACCATCCTGCGCCCCACCCTCCGGTTTATGTTCTCCATGGCCTTCACCGCCACTCCATCCATAGCCCCGAGAAGAAAAATCCTGCAATCCTCATCATCCTTATGATATTCATAAAACGATGTGAAGAAACTGCTGCCGGGGACAGCTTCTTTCAGAGGATGTTTCAGCAGCTGGGATAAAAGATAAAGTATCTTGCTGTCACACACAACCCACTCTGCCCTTTTCACAATCTCATAAAACTCACGGTCGCTTTGCAGTTTTATCAATTGGTCGACATTGGGAGTTATAAGAACACCCTGTCTCAACTGCTGAAGCAACTCTTTACTCGTAACATCCCGTATGTCAATATTAAGAATTCTCATCTTTTATCTTTATCACCTGATTTGATTAATGCTTCTGCAACATACGACACCAATCGGTTGAAGCCAAACGCTGCACCATAAGAAAGGAACAGGCATACAGCCAATACCATCCAAACCGGCATCAAGCCATCCATGAAATGATGAACTATCAGAAAAACAAGACAATGAACCAGATACCATTCATATCCAATCTTACTCGTATATTCAAAAAAACTATTTATACACTTGATATCGAGCTTATATATAAGTATCGACAAAGAACCATATCCCAATAAGGAAGGGACATCATTGTAAAGTGTCCAAAAGCCACCGCCCCATCCCATAACTGCCGTGAGTCCCATTCCGACTATTACACCGACAATCAAATAACAAGTTTTAAACCTGAGCATCGTTTCATCCTCACTACACCCTGAAGATTTTACCTTATCAGCTATCCACATACCAAAAACAAACTCCCATAGGTATTGCAAGAAGAAACTGCCCCATGGCCTGTACTCCTCATATCCGAGCCATCCGACCACAGACGCCCATGAAAGACTTATCAATAGCGCAAGCAAATACCCCCCCCGAATACGTATCAGCCTTATTATCAGCGGGAAACAGATATAAAGCTGAATAATGGTTGATAAGAACCAGAAAGGATAGCATATACTTACATCCAACTCATTGTCAAACATTTTATATAGAAAGACATGGCTTGCCACCGCTTTCCAGTCTACAATTCCTGAAGATACACCTCCCCACAATGCGAACAATCCAATCACCGCGACGTATGACATATACACCTTTCCAAACCTCCTCTTCAAAAAATCCATATATCCCAATGGCTTGTTTAAATACGAAAGGTATAATCCGAAGCCACTGCATAATATGAACACATGCACACCCGCTCCGCCAAGACCGGCTGCCTTATGCAAGAAACCATCAAGATATCCCTGCACACAATGCATCAATACTATTGTGAATATAGCAAAGCCACGCAAAAAATCTATTAGTTCAAGCCTTTTCATTGCAATATAAAGTTATAATCAGCTCCATCCATTTCTTATAAATCTCATCCACAGAATAACTCTTGCTTTTCTCTATGGCAGCAACAGCCATGCTTCCCCTCTTTCTTTCGTTCTCCATTATCCCTGCCACCATCGTTGCAGCCTCATAAGCCTTGTAGCCTTTCTCCTGAAACGGAACGACAATGCCGTCTTTTCCGTTCTCTATAATATCGCCAACAGCAGCATAACTGTCATATACAACCGGAATAACACCAAAACTCATACACTCGGGAATCACTAAGGGGAAGCCCTCAAAGTCTGAGGTCAATATCAGAATGGAAGCACGCCTATAGTAATCATCAGGCTTGCGGAAACCTTCAAACGAGACTCTTTTTAATCCAAGAGCTTTTACATGATTCTCAAGATTAATCCGGTCTTCACCATCTCCAACTATCGTCAGACTCCAATCAGGGAATTGTTCTTCAAGATAATTCCAAGTATCAATGACACGATAGACCCGTTTCTGCACAAAATCCAATCGCCCCACATAAATGATTTCATTACATTTCTTGCACTCTTCATACTCAAAGTCTTCCGAGTTCACCGTCACAGGATTGGTAAGAACATGAAGCTTGGGAGTTTCTTTCAGTCTTGTAAATCGCATAAACTCATCTGTATATCCATTAGAAAGCACAAGAAAAGCATCACTTTGTTCATATATATAGCGCATGGCACGTCTCGTCACCTCCTTGAACATCCACATCTTAACATGCAAGAAGGCAGACCTCATAGGACTACCAACATCAGACAAAGCAATTCTTAGCTTCTGAATCCTGCCATTAAAGCTCGGCGCATTATGATATACGGAGATAATCTTTATATCAAGTCCTGCAACGGCACTCTTCGCCACCCTTATCGGAATAAGCGGCAATCCCCATTGGTTGATTATTATGCCTATCCTATCATCTATCAGCACCTGTCTCAGCCTGGCGATGTTCTCCTTACTGTTCGAATAATCATTCTGCCGGTATACTTTTATACGACTGTTGAACCTATCAGCAACAGAAGGCTTACCGCCCAAGAAGGAAAACACACTGACGCCATGCCCTTCTGCAACAAACTTATTTGCAAGAACAGAAGTAACGACCTCAAGTCCTCCTGTATTAAGACCTTTCAATAAAAACAAAACATTCGGTTTCATCAACTATAATGCGAACCAATATCTGTAAACTTGTGAATAATCTATGTCGTGCTTCCGTTCCCGTATCTTCCTCGCAGGATTTCCACCTACAATCATCCACGGCTCAACATCCTTTGTCACCACGCTGCCAGCCAACACAACAGCCCCTTTGCCAATCGTCACGCCCGGCATAATCAAGACATTCGAGAACACAAACACATCATCTTCTATATGTACAGGGGCACCCTTTGTACAAAACTTGGGGTCTTCAATGTCATGCCCCAAAGTATAAATCTTTGTATCGTGCGCCATTCCTACATTGTTACCAATATAAATGCCACGGCGATTGTCAAGATAGCATCCGAAATTTATCACCGTATTATTTCCTATTGAAACATTCCCCACATGAAAGAACTTACATCCCCTGTGAATACAACTGCCCCTTCCTATTTTGATACCAAAACAACGTATATAGAAATTTCTTAATGGATTTGGAACAACGTTGTATGTAAAGTTCAATAACGCAACAAGAAAGAATTTTGCTTGAAGAAGTAATTTGCAAATTACCCCCCCCGAATTAAATTTCATTAACATATTATTTTGTTTACTCCCAGTGTTATTTGTTAATCATAACTAAAATTCACGCCAAAAAGCAGCGTTTTATTTGTTATACCAAATAAAATCACCATCTTTGCATTGTTTATTAAGTATAACTAATAAAAAGCAGCGGCATGATACAACTTATAGAACGACAATATTATACGGACAAAATATCCCCGTTTATAAATAAGAATATTATCAAAGTACTCACAGGTCAGCGGCGCGTGGGCAAGAGTTGTATTCTCATGCAATTGCAAAGACAAGTCAAAATCATCAATCCTGATGCAAATATAATCTACATCAATAAAGAACTGGATGAATTTTCAAATATACGCACAAGCGAAGATCTTTCAACTTACATAAATCAACGGCTCAAGCATGACAGCAAAAACTATCTCTTCATAGATGAAGTGCAGGACATACAGGGATTTGAACATACCCTGCGTAGCCTGCAAGCACAAGACTCTTGCGATATCTTCATAACAGGAAGCAATGCCAACATGCTGTCAAGTGAACTTTCCACCTATCTGTCCGGTAGGTATATCGAGTTTCACATCCATAGTCTCACATACCCCGAGTTTCTTACATTCCATCATCTCTCCCCCTCTAATCAGTCTATTCGCGATTATCTCACATTTGGCGGATTACCTTACCTGTCTAATCTGCCATTGCAGAAAGAAATTGTTTTTGAATACCTCGGCAATGTCTACTCCACGATACTGCTCAAAGATGTTGTGAAACGTGAAAACATCCGCAACGTGGATTTCCTTGAATCGCTTGTTCTTTACACCGCAGACAATGTAGGCAATCTTTTTTCCTCAAACAACATCAGTCGCTACCTGAAATCTCAGCGAGTCAATATCTCCCCCTTACAGGTAATCAATTATTTACGTTCACTTCAAAATGCCTATCTCATTCATAAAGTACGCCGCATAGATGTCAACGGCTTACAGACATTCGAGATTGGCGAGAAGTATTATTTTGAAGACCTTGGACTGCGCAATTGTCATATAGGCTTCAACATGCAAAACGACATCCATAAACTGATAGAAAATGCAATATATCTTCATCTCCTCCAGTGCTGCTACGAAGTGTTTACCGGACAACAATCCAATGCTCGTGAGATAGACTTCGTAGCACGGCGTGGAGATGAGGTCGCATATATACAAGCGACCTATCAGTTGGCTGATGAAACTACCCGTCAGCGTGAATTCGGCAATCTAAACTCCATCCGCAATAACTATCCTAAATATGTGGTCAGCCTTGACGAGTGGACAAGTGGAAGTTGTGTTGACGGCATTCATCACATTCATCTTGGAGAGTTTCTTCAGCATTTTATGAAATAAGCATTATCAATCACATAACGTTTGTTGTTAATACTTAAATCTATACAGTCCACTTTCAATAGTCACTTGTACAAGTGACTATTAACTTAAACTATTAATCTCATGTTATCTAAACTGATTCTTCCATTTTGTAATATTCTCCCAAGGCATATCCAGCTTTGTTTCTATCTTACTATTTATCAGATTGTCTAAAGAATCCATATCCTCTCTTTCTATCACAGGCAGATTTGTATCTTTTTTAATTTCTGTCGCACGATTATCTACTGATATTATAATTGTCCTGCATCCTGCATTCAATGCTCTAATACCTCCATGCAACCTGGAACCGACAAAATCAATATTACCTTTTGCCAAAATATCATCATAACAACTCAAAGACGGTTTCAACATTATAACCTTATCCATATATCCCAGATTATATATATAATCATAATCATCATATTGCTGCGGGAAAAAGTATACCGTATTATAATTTCTCAGTAAAATATCCAGCATTTGGCGGTCCCTATAAACATTATGTTTATAAAACGTTAAAGATGCCACAACATTTGAAGCCTTTTCTTTGGGTATTTTATTACAATGCTCTGGAGATAATCCCCACATCGTTGGACATGCTGTATATATAACATTATCTATTCCCATTTCCTTAAGCCTAATTTCTGTATATCTGTCACGTACAGAAAGCAACATGTCATTGGCAAGAATCCGTTTATATACAAACTTTGTGTAAGGATCCACCGGAAATGAAGTATAATTATTCCAACCAACTCCCATTGTACATATATTCTTTAGTTTTAATATATCTATCATCCCTAATTTCCATATTCTATTAACCAATAGGGTCGTTTTCAATATATTTGTTCCACAAAGAATACTATATTTTGCATTCTTATTATAAAAATGGGTTGTTGCACCTATTTCCAGATGGGTTGGAACTTGCCAAACAAACATATTTCCACATTCTGTTTCAGATAGATATTTCCGACAATAATCCATGATTATAAAATCTCCAATATTATCTGTTCCAATAGAAGTATCAAATAATAATAATTTATCCATAAATAATTCTTTTAAAACGCATGCCATTCTTTAGGGAAAATATCAGGAGCCACAAATGGAGGGTTCACCCATTTTTTAGGATAACATACTATATTTTTACTCTTACCCAATACGGCACCCCAATAACTAAATGTACTATTTGCTATAATAGCATATTTACAATGAGACATCAAATATAAATCCCAAAAACTTTTTTCACCAGTATTCCAATCTATATAAACAGGATCCGGAATTTTCAAATTCTCCTTTACCCAACAAATATCATCAGAAAATACAAAGCAATGAATATTACCAACATGCTCTTTTATATAATCAATAGCTTTATCGTAATAATCAATAGGACATGTGCCACCCAGTTTTTTTATATAGGTTGGAGAATAATAGTCACCCCGTCGTACATGGATAAAAACTGAGTTTGTCAATTCTATTTTTTGTAATATGTGATTGTTGTTATTGCTTAATTGCAGTTTCTTAAAATGAATCCAATCATTACCTTTCGGAATAAAAGATAACTTTGTTTTGCATGGAGTATTCACTATGGTTTTAGGATCAAATGTTCTCGTATTCATATCTACGAGTTTTGTTGTCAGTCTCATCTTTTTACCAACGAACAATAATCCTGTTATGATTTTTGCTAATAATGGTGATGGAGGTAAGTCTACATCAAAATACTTATCTATTTCCAACCCATAATGTTCACTCATTTTTTTATGAGAATAAATGCCATATACCCTTTCATTTGGATAGTTCTTTTTTAAATAAAGATAAAAAGCATAACCAAATATCTGATTCCCCAACCCACCTGTAAAAACCAATATCTTCATATATTATACTCTTACATTTTATCTGCCATTCTATTATCTTTTACAATTACAGCCGGATTACCGGCTGCAATACAATCCTCCGGAATACTTCTTGTAACAACAGAACCTGCACCTATAACAGTTCTTTCACCAATTGTTACACCTTTCAGTATAATACAATTGACTCCTATCAACACATCATCCCCTATTACAATTGCCCTATCTTTTTTTGAAGACATATCCACATTTATATCATGTCTTTCAATATAGTTTAGCGAATGACAATCACTATCAAGTATAATTGTATTTGCTCCAACATTTACATGATTACCAATGATTATATTCTTATGACACCATATAGTTACACTGCTCATTCCCACAAAGTCCCCTATTTTTAGTTTACCTCCTTTATTAACTTTTATGCACGCCCTGAGATTGCGTGACAAAGGATTTAACGACCTTCCACTAAGCAAGCAAAAATGGTCTCCAATCGAAGCTTCTGCATCTCTTCCCAAGAGTATTGAGACTGGACCATGTATAACACTATGTCGTCCTAACTTTATACCAATAGCCATAAACTTTATCTTGTTTACAATACCATAATGGTGATTCGTTATACGATAATACCACATACGTACAAACCTTGTAAATAAATAAAATCTACTCATCTCATTTTTTTATATAATAATAGACAATCTACCCAGCAGCCATTTTACACTCTGACGTATTTGTGTCGGCAATTTAGGAAACAATGCATACGGCAACATCTCAAAATAATAGCCTAACGGAAGATTTTTTCCTCTACAAATGATTCTCTTTGCCTCATTTTTAATTATATTCTTATTCTCTTGATAAAACACATCAAATTCGCGGGTAAAAATATCATTCTTAGAAAACAGGACTATAGATCTTAAACATGAATATATTTTTACCATATACATCCAATAATCATCATTCCCTGCAACATGTTCTTCTGCAAAACGCTTCAAAGATGAATATACTTTTATTAGGTCTTCGTTTGCTTTCATCGGTCGAGAACTCATGATACTACCACTCATCCTTATACGATAATTATAAAGAGGCTTATCTATTATCATCAAACTTTCTGCTAAATAAAGCATGCGATTTCCAAATTCTCCATCTTCATGATATACATGAGGCATAAACAGCAAATTATATTTCTTCAAAAAATCATGTCGAAAAATATAACGCTGACAAGCTCCTCTATTGGCATTACCATTACGGAAAAGATAATCACGTCCACTCTTTACTCTGTAATTGGGCTCATATTCGATTTCAACCTTTCCCGTTTTCTCATAGTTCATCTTCAGGACAGAGGCAAAGACATCTATATCAGGATATCGCTCTATGCTCTTTTTCACCGTATCAAAAGCATCGGGCTCAAGCCAATCATCACTATCTATAAACCAAATATACTTTCCTCTTGCATGATCTAATCCTGCATTACGGGCTACACTAAGTCCTTGATTCTCTTGATTTATTACCTTTACATTATTTTCTCCAGCTATAAGCTCATCAACTATACACATTGAATTATCCGGAGTACCATCATTAACCAATACCAATTCTATCATTTCTGGACTTATACGCTGTTCCAATATACTTTTTAAGCATTGCTTTATATAAGGTTCTACTTTATATATAGGAATTATTACCGACAAAAGTATTCCTGATTCTTTATTTAATACCATATATTCTTATCAAATACTGTTATATATTGCTCATCAAATCCTGAAAAAAAATGATATAAGAATAATACCCAAACAGGTATTAAAGATATTATATAGCATATATTCGTTATTCTATTAAACATCCTTTTCCTCATAAAAAATATTGCACCAAGCATGAAAGGAGTAAAAAGTTCTATATACAAACACATGCGCATTAAAAACTCTTCATGAGAAATCGGGTATAAAACAAAATATATACAACTAAGATAGTATACAAACCTGAAATTTGCAACAAATCTTTTTATTCTATCTGCAAGAATTATCCAATATAAATGTACCGGTAACATAAACCAAATAAAAGAAGCTCCATACTGATTTTCAATTAAACTTGCTGAAGAGAACTCATAAGTATTTCCATTACCCATGGAAAATATCATTGATAATACCCCCGAAATCTCATCAATAATTAAAAGAGATGAATATCCTAATATATGGGATACTATGATTAAAAACATAATAATATTCTTATTGATATCAATTCTATGCTTATCCAAATACCATGCGACAAGTACAAATGGAATAATGACAATGACGGAAGTATGAAATAATACTGCAACACATATATACAAAAGAAACAAATATATTTTTTTATTTAGAAGATAAAAACATGAAATAAGAAAAAACGCCATTGCTATAAACTGACGATATATATTGCATGACATGGAGAACATAAAAGGATACCACATAAGCAAGGCAAATGGCACACAATAATAAAACAACTTTGAAAATTTTATTACGCTATAATAGTTTAAAGCCATACATATACAAAAGAATACAAATACAGGCAGTTTTAAAGCAACAAGCAATTTACACAACATCCTATACATGAATTCCGTATGTTCTCCCCATACTGTTTCGTATCCATTCGACAATCCATGCAAATATTCATAATATGCAATCCAATCTGCACCTGTATCATATGTTATTCCTCTAAGAAATACCGTAAGAATAAATGCAAACGAAAGAATACCAATCCATTTGTATGAAACAACATTTTGGCCATTTACATGACAAACACATATTGTCCTTTTATTCAAAAAAGCATAAGGAAGCAATAAAAAGATAAAGATGTATATAATATAGTACATTTTCCCCTATTTAACTAAACATAGTTTATTCATAAGTCTGAATAACAATTGCAGATCCCGCAGTCCTAATCTATTCCAAAATCTTGTCTCTATTCTCCTGTAAAGAGGAAACCATGAAGACTCATAATGATGAATAGAATAAGTCTTATCTGTTGGAGAGCCTTTCTTTGTCTCATAACATATAGGACTAAAACAGTCTATTGGATAGATTACAACATTATAAGATGAATTCTTTTTTAAATATTCTGACATAATCAATGTATTAGGCTTCATATCAAAGCCTCCATCACTTTTTATAAAATGATGTTGCCTATAGTATTCCAATAAATCAGAAATAAATGGACATCCTGACACTGAACCGATAACACTTGTACCAACACGTTCTTTGGTCTCCAAACCCAAAAAACATTCATTATTTAACAGATTGTCCATGTTACGTATAATTTCAACGTCTGTATCAAGATAAATTCCGCCTTCATTATACAAGGCATGAAGTCTTACATAATCCGCTACAAAAGCATATTTATGGTTTTCATATGCTTCACGAACAAAATCACATACATTTATATCAAAATTATCTTCATTCCATTCTTTAATCTCGTAATCTGATAAAAAAATCTTCCATGTCATCATATACATTCTGACAATTTCCGGTATGGGCTTACGGCCAAACCAACAATAATGTATAGTTTTAGGTATCATAATTACATCACTTTCCAAAAAATAAAAATCGTGTATATTTGTTACTCTCCAACAATAATATAATTAATAATGCAACAAATGTAGCTGCAAAACTTATGATTGTCGCAGATAGCCATGAAAACATAGAATCGTCATCTATCATAATTTTATATCTCAAGCATATATCTATTATCAATCCAGTGAAGATATAAAGTCCTAATGTCTTACTCCCCACAAACGATAATAAATTGTATTTTGAGGAATACTTCATCGTTAACGCTATTATTACATAGCAAAACAAGCATGCATCAAAAACACGTAAAAACCATATGTAGATTTTACCTTCATGATACAGAGAATATATTGTATCATAATAAAATTGGTATTTCCCTACAAATGGGAAAATACATAAAGCTACACAACATGCCAAAGCTATCATAAAGTTGTTTTTGACTACTGTGCATTCTGAACAACCATAGTTTTCAATCCTTTTAGCTATTCCCCCCAATAAATAATAAAAGAACAAATCTGAAGTAGAATATTTATCCAGCATTATCATGGCCAAAGAAAACACCATCCATGCAATCCATTCCCTATTTGCTCTATTTAATTTGCTGGATACATAAAAGCACAAGCCACATGTAACTTGCATAATAAATAGCATAACAAGAAACCAATAATGCTTAAAACTAAGAACACCTTGGCAATCTCTAATAACATACGCGAGCAGAGACGGAATTATACATGGTAAAGCAATATAAAGAATGGCATTCTTTATATATTTAGCCAAAGACATTATATTATCTATCCTTATCAATGAATGATAATTTGAATAGCCGGACATTAGTACAAACAATGGCATGTTAAACACAACAATAAGAAGATTAACAAAGCCAAAACCCGGACGGCCATGAGTGAAAAGCAAACAATTAAAATGCCCGAATATAACACACCATATTGCAAAGAACTTAACGTTATCAATCCACGCTATTCTCTTATTTGCAGAAAAAGAATTTATTGATTTCATTTCTTTTCAGTAATAAAACAAAGAATTGTATAGTCCTTTTCAGAAGTTTATATTCTTGAATATTCCACCTGTCCGTCTTTTTATTATTCTCCAAACGCTTTGTATATATAAAATAAAACGAGCTAATATAGGCATGTTGAGAACGACAAAGAAATAACATGTTTTTTCTACAATACCATACGGGCATTGCATAATGTCTGATATACTATATCCTTTTGAAAGGATTTCTTTATTACATAACATCTTTTTCTTCCATAGTAACAAATCAAACTGCATTTTTGTTCTTTTAACTATATATTTTAATTCCGACGGCATAAGATTCTCCAGAAATGCATGATATTTGTACGTCGTCAATATGATTTGCGGTGTCAGAGAATGAGTTATGGATTCTGAGTTTCCTTGAAAATAAAAGTAGAAAGCTTTGTTCAAATAGGATATTTTTATTTCTTTATGCCGAAACAGCTGAACCCATATCAACACATCTTCGCAAAAATTCACATTTGGAATAAAATGAAGACCATATTTTGTATAACAAGTCTGTTTTACAAGTTTGTTCCACAGGCTACCATGCAGTCCATGAAACATATCACATAAAACAGACTCGGCCGTCAACAGTGATGGCCTCTGACTTACATACCTACAGTCATTTACATTGGCCAGATAATAATCACATATTATGACATCAGCATCTGTTTCTTTTGCCTTTGTATATAATTCCTTCAACATTTCCGAACTTACCCAATCGTCAGGATCTGCATGGATAACGTATTCTCCTTTAACTGCATCTGTTCCTGTCTGACGGGCAGAAGCCACACCTCCGTTTTCCTTATGTAGGACCTTTATTCTTCTGTCGATAACTGCATATTCATCACATATTTTACCTGAATTATCATAACTTCCGTCATCCACAAGTATTATCTCAAAATCTGTAAACGTCTGTGCTAAAAGACTGTCTATGCAGCGATGTATATATTTCTCGACATTATAAACCGGAACTATAACTGATATTTTAGGTGTATTCATTAATAAATCTCCTATTTTATAATCCTTTAATCCTGTCAATAGCAATACCCACCTTCTCTCTTATAAACTTCTTTTCTTTATCAGTGCATCCAATTACATATATTACACTCATGGTCATAATAACGCAAATTGCACATATAATGAAGAATGAAAAAAAGCCCTTATCCATATATATATAAGAAATAAAAGGTATTGGAATAGAACATATAACGACTTTTAATATAGGTTTTATTACTTCATTTACATACGACATGATACTCATCTGAATCATTGGGAGGACTATTTTCAAACGTACTATCTGTGTAAAAAATTCCACAACAAGATGCACAACAAACACTATTTCCGGCTGTGCATTAAAGAAATTCAATAAAATATAGGCTATAGGTACTATTGAAAGAAGCATAGAGCCTTCTATCAATTGAAATCTTTTCAATTTTCCAGTTGCATGAACAGATGTTAAGATTGGATTTATTAAAGTATAAAATAACCCTATCACCAAAATCAAGCGTAAAAAACTAATAGTATATTCCGGTACATTCCCCAACCACAACTGGAGCACCACCTCTGCTTCCAAAGACAATGGAAGTATTATAAAAAATAGTATGTAAAAGGAGAATTTTGAACTTCGCTTTATTAATTTGTGCATATTGTCAAACTCCCTTTGAGCATAGCATTTCGTTATTTGCGGATTGACTGCCATTTGAAAGTTAGTACAAAACTGTTGGCAGATATTCTGTACCTGTACCGCTATTCCACGGGCTGCATTGACAACAGGGCCAAAAAATATGTTCAAAAGAATATTCAAACCTTGAGTATACCCCATTACAGCAAGATTACCATTCATTGTCCATCCCGCATAACAAAGAATCTCATTAAACTGATTTTTATCTATTTTAGGCTTTATCCTTGTTTCTTCAAAATGCCGTATGCAATATATTCCATAAATAAGGCGATCATTCAGCTGAATGCCCAAAAACAAAAAAGCATAAGTTATTAGTTTATCAAAAGGAACAATCATCAATAAAAACACAATCAATAGTTTTAATAGTGCATCGACTAAAGATATATATGCGAAAGCAGACATCTTTTCATGTGCTATTATTGTTGCATTATATGGCACACAGCTAACAGCCAGCATTGATGAAAATATAGAAAACTGATATACCCAAAAGGCGGCTGTTTCACGCTCGGCTGGTATTTGTATTTGTGTTGTCATAAACCAAAGTCCTATGGTTTCTCCTATGACCAAGACTATTCCTGCCAAAACTAAATGAATACATAAAATATTTCCAAATGTGTTTTTAAGTGTCTTCATGTCGCCTCTTCCTAACTCAAAAGTAATAAAACGTGAAGACGCGCCTCCTAAAGAGCTGGTAAAAAAGCCCAACATTGTGATAACACCCCCGACAACATTATTTATACCATAGTCTTCAATCCCTAATACGCGAAGAATTATTCTTGACGTATAAAGACTTATTGCAAGCATTAACAACATCCTTATATACAAAAGGATTGTGTTTTTTGCTATACGTTTATTGTTTGCAGAAGTCACTTTCATGCGTAAACATATTTACATACCATTATTTATAATATCTAAATATAACTTCTTCAGTCATCAGATAAGGAATAAAACAGAAAAGTAACTTTGCCATTGTGAGCAAAAACAGGAAGGAAGAAAGGAAAGCGTAAAGCCTATTAGGAAAAGAACACAGACTATGTGAACTTTTACAGTAAAACAACTAAAAAGTGTGAAGTAAAATCAGGCATAGTCAAATCCTATCACTTAGCATTAGAAACAGGCCCGTTTACGCATCAAAAGTGGGCCACTTTTGATGCGTAAACGGGTCGGTTCTGATTTAAAACCAAATCATCCGTTTTCTTTAAACAATCACTATATATATTCACGTAAGGCTATAACATGTAAGCAAACAAACGTTATATGCTTACAGTTTTTTCTAATAAAAATCAATCGCGGTAAAATCGCTGTTTACTTCATACCTTCTATATCCGTGCATGTGGTATGGAGTTCGGCGTGATGGCGACTATATCATTAATCTTTCATATACCCCAAATTGAGCCCCATGGAGTTTATGAAAGAATCCGATAGATAATACGTCACAATAGAATGTTACTTTTTCAAATTGTTAATAAGAGACGATATATAACTATCTGAAACATTAGAAATCTTTGACTTATCATAGATTGACAACAAAGTTATTGTTACTTCATTGTCAGATTCTTTATTCACATTATATGTAAGGACTCGGGCCCCACCACTTTTACCTTTTCCCTTTGAGGTTATTGTCATTCTGACCTTTCTAACGCCATCTCCTAAAGGAATACCAAGAAACGGATTCGCTTCAAGTTCGTCTAACAATGAAAAATAATCATGCTCAAAAGAAGCATATTTCTTTCTCAGTGGCTTTGCCAACCTGATAAATTCGGGAAGCAAATTTATTGTTACTTTCATTATTCATCCATTAGCCGGAACAAATCTCTTGCATCCGGCAGTTTTTTGTCTGATGTCTTTGCTTCTTTTAATTCGTCAAATGCACGACAGAGGCTTTTGCGGACATATTCCTGTTGTTGATTAGTCTCTCTTGACTTATTGGCTTCAACCATACGATGATACAGCGCATCCCTGACACTTTGTGTCTGCCCTTGTATCAACGTCCACAAAGCGTCAACAGAACTGATATTGGATGAATATGAATCTGCCATAATAATTGTTTTTTATTCCGCAAAGATACGTATTTTTTCTATTGCACAAAAAACTTTTAACAGGAAATGTGACGATATTTATTTGAGGAAGCTCTTTTTAAATCTTCTCTATCCATGTACAAGGGATGGAGTTAAGGGTGATGGCTGCTATACCGGGAATAAGGACCACCACCTGACGGTTCTTCCCGATGCGTTTTATCACGCCTTCAACACCGGCAAAGTTGCCGTCGATGATGCGTACGCGCTGGCCTGGCTTGTCGAGGTATGGGTCGTAGCGGAGATAGCGCACGCGGTCGTTGTCCACCATGCGGCTGACACTGATAAAATCATTCATCTGACGGTCGGGGACCGTCATCACTTCATGGCGGTCACGGGTCAATATGCCGGTACGGGTCATGTAGCGAAGAGGCTGGAGGATTTCGTCGTTGTATTTCAGACGGGTGAGATTATAACGTTCTGCGCGTACGAAGATAAGGTTGCTCACTGCCGGAACAAGCATCCGGACGCGGTCGCCGCCACGGATGACGATATCATATTTCATCGGGAGATAGTTCTCTATTCCGAGTTCGTCGAGGCGGGCCTTCACGCGAAGCTCACGGTTATACGTCACGCGCATGGGATACCAGCACGCGCCCTCGCTCTGATGAGACAATAAAAGAGGGTCACCGCCCATTGGGACAGTGGCACTTACTGCATTTATTCCATTCTCCATCAGCACTGACTATCAGCAACTTTACCAGAGTATATCCTTGCCGGTTCCAAAACAGAAGCGGACAAGTGCCTGCAAAGGTACGTAAAAAATTAAATAATAAAGACATTTTACGATGGAAAGATTTTCAAAATGAAAAACTTAGGGACATATCCCTGTATCTATCCGTACGCCTGTGGTACGGTCAAATACAAGAATATGTCCCTATAAATGTCTATATGACGATTCCTCTTTGTTTATAATATGGAAGCCTCGATGTTGCAACAAGGGGACTTCCGTCATGTGTTTTTATTACTTAATGGTAACGTCAAGCGGGTTGCGGAGGCCTTCGAGGAAAGAGTCGACGCGCAGCTGCCACTCCTGCTGGCTGCGGCAGTCGTATTTGCTCCAGGCCGAACCGAAATAGTATGTGTAGCGGTCGCCGCCCTTATATCCCTTCAGGATGCCGAGTGCATGTCCGGCATTGCCTCGTGTCGGGTTCTCATACATTATCTTCTTTGTCTCCGTCACACCGTTGGGGAAGAGCGCTGCCACATATATCTGGAAGTTCTGACCCTGCGGATTGTCTGTCGGGTCGGCATACAGGACATAGTCTTTGCCTATCACGACGCTCTCTGTATCCTCAGTATGTATTACTACACCGGATGCGAGATCGGCTGGCTTGGTCAGTCCGTCGTACCATACGGTCATCTTGTTGAAGTTTGAACCCTTGTCGAGACTGAGAATCCTGTTCTCCACTACGTTCGCGTCGCCGTTGACTGTAGCCGGATTGTATACCAGTTTCACGGTGAAACGCAACGGGCCGTTGTCGAGTATCTCGTAGTCTTTGTAGCAGTAAGGGAAGATGAGTTTGTCGCCATCCATCAGTGCCGGCGTGCCGCATCCGAGCGTAGGACCGACTTTATAGCAGTCGAGACCGTGTCCCTGGTCGAAGTGGTAGCTTGTAATCATGTTCAGAGAGTCTGCCGCTGCCTTGTCTGTCTTCTTAAGCTCAGCTATCACCGGTTTCATGACGTCTTCAAGATAGTATCGCTGCTCGACGACGAGGTCGGGGGTGTTCTTTACCCAAACGTCCACGCCATAGGCATCCTCACCCGAACGCTGCAGGGCCGGACCGTAACAGCGGTATGCTCCGCGGTCATTCTCCCAAGCCACGTCGTCAACGCGCTCCGGATACATCCTGCCGTAACATGTATTTACAAATGTCTTCGGCGTGCCTTTCCTGAATGTGTATACTGCCGTGCCACAGGGACGGACTGCCGCTTCGATGAGAACCTTGCCGTCGTAGGTTATCTGATAGGCTACCTGCTGGCCAAGAGCGTTATATACACGGAACTGGCGTCCGCCGCTGATTCCGAGCTTTCCGTATACCGCCTTTGCATCCAGCTCCACCACTTCCTGACGGAAGCGGTTGTCTCCGTTTGTCACACCGACCGTGAAAGCCTTGTCGTCTGCCGGGCGGACGGTTCCGTCGTCAAAGCGCACTTTCTCGCAAGCTGCAAGCAGGAACACTCCCGTGCCGAAGTTTGTCACGTTGGAAGCGCTAAGCTGCTGTCCCTTGATGGCTTTCTCGCCTATCGGCTGAACGTAACCCACCGAGCCATCGGCCTGCAGCGCCTTCGTCGTGAGATACTGCCATGCCTTGCTTATCACCGGCTCGTATGCCGCACGGTCGAGAAGTCCGTTGTTCACGCCCCACAGCAGACCGTAAGTGAACAGGGCCGTGCCGCTGGTCTCCGGACCTTCTGCCTGTCCGGCGTCGAGCATCGAACGGGTCCAGTATCCGTCTTTCTGCTGGCACTTTGCTACGGCCGCAGCCAACTGGCGGAAGCGCTCTGCAAGGAACGGGCGGTGCTTGTACGACGCCGGAACGTCTGCCAGTACCTTTGCAAGTCCGGCGAGCACCCATCCGTCTCCGCGTGCCCAGAAGTCTTTTTTGCCGTCGGCTGTCTTATGGGCGGGATATATGTACTTTCCGTCGCGATAGTAGAGATGCTCCTCCTTGTCGAACATGAGGTCGTCGGCATACTTGAAGTTTGCGACCATCTTGTCCAGATACTTCACGTCTCCGGTCGTCTTATACATCTTTGTCATTACGGGCATCACCATGTAGAGGGCGTCAGCCCACCACCAGAAGTCCGTTTCCGTCATCGAGCACTCATGCCCCATGACTTCCTTGGCGCGCGCAATCTTATACGGGTCGGGATTCATCTCATACATGTCGAGATATGTCTGGAAGCATATCTGCCAGTCGCCGAAGAGCACGTGCTGCTGGTCTTCGCCGTAGTTCTTGTATTTCCATTTGGCAGGGTCGGTCTCCGTCGCCCCACTCCACTTGTTGTGGCGCGCCCACTTGTCGCTATATTCGAGGTATGCGGCATTTCCCGTCAGGCGGTATGCCTCCATGTTACCCGTGAAATAGACGGCATTGTCCCAGAAAGCGTTTACTTCCGGCTTGTTCGCCGCCTGCCAATGACTGTTCACCTTCTCCACAATCTCTATGGCAGACAACTGCGGAGCCACTTTCTTTTTCTTTGCCTTAGCCTCCGATACCGACGGAATGACCATCAGTGCGAGGGCAAGACCCATAGTCAGCAATTTCATAATTATAAGTTTGGTTTATTATTTTAGTTATTCTTTATCCGTAAAATATCACCGCATCTCCGAGTTAAAGAAGTTCACCGCCTGACGGAACAGGTGGTTGCGGGTGTTTCCGCCGTAGATACTGTGGTTGCGGTTGGTGTATATGTTCTCCTTGAAGTCCTTGTCTGCCTGCACCAGTGCCTCCGTATATTCGGCGGTGTTGCGGAAGTGGACGTTATCGTCTGCCAGTCCGTGGCATATCAGCAGCGCACCGTGCAGCTTGCCGGCGCGGTTTATCGGGTTAATGTCATATCCCGAGGGATTCTCCTTCGGCGTGCGCATGTAGCGCTCCGTATATACGGTGTCATAGAAACGCCAGTCTGTCGGCGGTGCGATGGCGACGCCCGCGCGGAATACCGGCCGGCCCTCGCTCATGCTCATCAGCGTGTTCCACCCGCCGTAGCTCCATCCCCAGATTCCTATACGGTCCTTATCCACGAACGGTTGCTTGCCGAGCCACAGCGCAGCCTCAACCTGATCGTGTGCCTCAAGCTCTCCGAGACGCAGGTAAGTGCACTTCTCGAACTCGGCGCCGCGTCCGCCGGTACCACGGTTATCGACGCACACGACGATGTAGCCCTGCTGTGCCAGGTAGTGTTCGAGCACCGCGCCCTGGCCGCACATGCCTATGTTCCAGCTGTTCATGACCTGCTGGCTGCCCGGGCCGCCATACTGATACATGATTACCGGATAGCGCTTGCCGGCATTAAAACCGGCCGGCTTGACCATCCAGCCGTTCAGGCTGACGCCGTCTGCCGTGGTGAATGTGAACATCTCACGGCTTCCCAAATCGTATCCGGCGAGCTTGTCCCTAAGCGCCTTGTTGTCCGTGAGTGTCATCAGGGTCTTGCCCGATGCCGCGTTGAGCGTGTATACCTCGGGGTTGTTCATGTCACTCCATATATTCATGAAATATTTGAAGCCCTTGCTGAATATCGCCGAGTTGGTGCCTCCGCGCTGACTGAGGCGCTCCGTCTTACCGTTCTGGCGCGAGACGAACACCTGCCGGTCCATAGGGCCGGCCTCATTGGCGGCGTAATACACATCGCCGGTGGCATCGTCGATGCCGTAGACCTCGGCAACTTCATACTTGTCCTTTACCACCTGGCGCTGCAGGCGGCCGTTCAGCGAGTATACATATATGTGATTGTATCCGTCACGCTCGCTCGGCAGCAGTATATACTTATCCGTTATCTTCACTCCGGCCATGGAGCTCTCCCTTATGTATTTGTCCACCTTATCCTGTATAACCAGCTGGCATACTGTCGATAACGGGTTTGCCATATATATCGAGAGGTTATCCTGATGCCTGTTCATCGTCAGCACGGCCACCTTTGCCGGGTCGGCGGTCATGATGATGCGCGGAATATATCCGTCAGCATCGAGCGGCAGCTGCATCTTCCGCGTCTGATGCGACTTTATATCGTAGCTGTATACTGCCACTTTCGAGTTTGCCTCGCCCGGCACGGGATACTTATAGGTATAGAATCCGGGATATTCCGCATACTCTTCCTTTGCCGGATTCATGCCGCGGAACCACTGGATGGAATACTCCTTGACGTCCGTCTCGTCATATTTGACCCAGCATATCTGCTTACTGTCGGCCGTGAAGACCATGCTCCGGTTAGTGCCGAACTCCTCTTCATTCACCCAGTCGGGTATTCCGTTTATTATTCCGTTGCGCTTTCCGTCCTTCGTCACCTGACTCTCGGAGTTGCCATAGAGCAGTTTCACGAGGTAGATGTTGTTCTCCCGCACAAAGGCTATCTGGTTGCCGTCGGGCGAGAAGAGCGGTGTCTGCTGCGGACCGCCGGCCGAAAGCGGCACCACCTTATTATTATGTATGTCGAATATATAGTATACGGCCGTGAAAGAGCGCCGGTATATCATATTTGTCTCCGTCTGTATGAGCATCCGCTTGCCGTCGGGACTCATGATATATCCGTCCACTGCCTCTATCTTCGCTCCGCGCACGGTCGCCGCATCGAAGAGCACGCCCGTCTGCTTGCCCGTCCTGAACGAATAGCTGACAATCTTCTTACGGTCCTTGCTTATCTGAGCATAGCTCTCCCCGTCATCCAACGGGCTGACGGCCGCAATCCTTTCGCTTTTAAATTCTCCGTCGGTGATGCTCTTAATGGTAAACTTACTGCCTGCAAGCATCTGTGACGTAGCTATCAACAATGCCGCACACATAAATGCTGTCTTTCTCATTTTATTATCCAATTGATTTTATTCCGTAGTTTCCGCAAAGGTACAACTAAATTCTGAAAAGACCGGCAAAAGGGCGGAAGAATATTGATTGCCGCGCCATGCCGTAAAAAGAACAGGGGCTTTGAGAGTCCGGAGGGCTCGGAGAGTTCCGAGAACTCTGAGCTCTCTGAGAACTCAGAGTTCTCAGATAACTCCACGAGCCCCAAAAAACAGAGAGCCCGGAGTTCTCCAAAAACTCCGGGCTCTCCCAAAATCAGAGTCCTCCGAGCCCTTCGCGGCATCAGTCTTCTGCCGATTCAGCCTCGTGCTCCTTTATCAGCTGCTGCTGGATATCGTTCGGAACGAGCTCGTAGCTTGCGAATTTGGTAGTGAACGAGGCGCGTCCTCCGGTGATGGAGCTGAGCGAGATGCTGTAGTTCGCCAGTTCCTTGAGCGGAATCTTGGCCTGCAACTTCTGGTATCCGGCCTCGCTGTCCATGCCCATTATAAGCGCGCGGCGGCCCTGCAGGTCGCTCATCACGTCGCCCATGAGCTCTCCCGGCACGTATACCTCGAGGTCGTAGATAGGCTCGAGAATCTTCGGGCCGGCCTCCTTGAACGCTGCCGAGAACGCATTGCGTGCCGCGAGCATGAACGAAAGCTCGTTAGAGTCTACCGGGTGCATCTTTCCGTCGTATACGATTACGCGCACGTCGCGGGCATAGCTGCCCGTCAGCGGGCCTTGCTCCATGCGCTCCATCACGCCCTTCAGTATCGCGGGCATGAAGCGCGCGTCGATGGCGCCGCCCACAACGGAGTTGATGAAGACGAGCTTGCCGCCCCATTCGAGGTCAATCTCTTCCCTGCCCTTTATGTTCATGCGGTATTCCTGCCCGCCAAACTTAAACATTGTCGGGTCCGGCATGCCCTCGGCATAAGGCTCTACGATAAGGTGAACCTCGCCGAACTGGCCTGCTCCGCCCGACTGCTTCTTATGGCGGTAGTCTGCGCGCGAAGCCTTCGTGATGGTCTCACGGTACGGAATCCTCGGCTCCTCAAACTTAACCTGTATCTTCTCGTTGTTCTCCATACGCCATTTGAGCGTGCGCAGGTGGAACTCTCCCTGTCCGTGGATTATCGTCTGGTGCAGTTCCTTGCTCTGCTCTACCACCCATGTCGGGTCTTCCTGGCGCATCTTGAGCAGCGCGGCCATCATCTTCTCCGTGTCCTGCTCGTTCACAGCCTTGATGGCGCGCGAGTATTTGGAGTTCGGATACTTGATGAAGTCGAACCTGTTGTCGCATTCCTTGCCGTTCAGGGTGTTTCCCGTCTTCACGTCCTTCAGCTTGACGGCGCATCCTATGTCGCCCGCGTTGAGCTGGTCCACTGCTATACGGTTTGCACCGGCGCACACGAAAATCTGTCCGAGACGCTCCTTCGAGCCGCGGTCGGCATTCGTCAGTTCGTCACCGGTCTTCACGCTTCCGCTCATAACCTTGAAGTAGCACACCTCGCCGATATGCGGCTCCACTCCCGTCTTGAAGAAATAGAGCGATGCCGGGCCGTCGACGGTGGTCTTTATCTCCTCTCCGCGGGTGTTGTGCACTGCCGGCATCTCGTCGACGAAGGGCACCACGTTGCCGAGGAACTCCATCAGGCGGCGCACACCCATATCCTTGCCTGCGCATACGCAGAACACCGGGAATATGGAGCGCGTCACGAGGCCTTTGCGTATTCCCTCACGCATCTCGTCTTCCGTGAGCGCCTCCTCCTCAAAGAATTTCTCCATGAGCGTCTCGTCGTTCTCGGCGGCAGCCTCGACGAGAGCCTTGTGCATCTCGAGAGCCTTCTCCTTCTCTTCTTCCGGTATATCCTCGATGGTGGGTGCTCCACCTTCCGGACCCCACGAGTATTTCTTCATCAGCAACACGTCAATGAGCGAGTTGAAGCCGGGTCCCTCGTTGAGCGGATACTGCACCGGAACCACCTTCGGGCCGTATGCCTCCGTGAGTCTCTCGAGCACGTTATGATAGTCGCACTTGTCCGAGTCGAGCTGGTTGACGAGGAATATCACGGGCTTTTTCAGCTTCTCCGTATATCTAAAATGGTTCTGCGTGCCCACCTCCGGACCGTACTGGCCGTTGAGCAGCAGCACTGCCGTGTCTGTAACATTGAGTGCCGTCATTGCCGCGCCGACGAAGTCGTCAGAGCCGGGACAGTCTATAATGTTGAGCTTCTTGTTGTTCCATTCCACATGGTAGACCGTGGAAAAGACCGAATAGCCGTACTCCTGCTCTACGGGGAAATAGTCGCTCACCGTGTTCTTTGCCGTTATTCGGCCGCGGCGCGATATTATTCCTGCCTCGTAGAGCAGTGCTTCCGTAAGGGTTGTCTTACCTGAACCGTCATTGCCGAGCAGGGCAATGTTCTTGATTTCGCTTGTCTGATATACTCTCATATCGTGTAGATTTAAGTTGATACTTTGGTTTTATCGGCCCTAAGTTAAGTATTTTTCATTAAAACGGCAAATTACGGGCGGACTAATATCCATGTTATTAAACAATATTAGTATTTTTGCATTAAAATTCATAATATGGCAGGACTATACATCCACATTCCTTTCTGCAGCAGCCGGTGCGTCTACTGCGGGTTCTACTCCACCACGAGGAACTCCATGCACCGGCGTTACACCGATGCGCTATGCCGCGAGATAGAGCTGCGGCGCGGCTACGCAGGCGGGGATATACATACTATATATATAGGTGGAGGCACCCCGAGCATGCTCTCCGAGAAGCTGTTGCAGCAGATTTTCGGCTGCATCGGCAGCTGCGGGGCTGCCGAGGTGACGATGGAATGCAATCCCGACGACGTCACGCCCGACTATGCGGCGGCCATCAGCCGCCTGCCGGTGAACAGGGTGAGCATGGGTGCTCAGACTTTCGACGATGCAAGGCTGGCTTTTCTCCGCCGCAGGCACAAGGCGGCGGACACGGCAAGGGCCGTAGAGACGCTGCGGCGGGCCGGCATCGGAAACATCAGCATCGACCTGATGTACGGCTTTCCCGGCGAGACCGGAGGGCAGTGGCAGAGCGACATCAAGGCGGCCATGGCCCTCGGCGTGGAGCACATATCGGCATACAGCCTCATGTATGAGGAGGGCACGCCGCTCTTCCGCATGCTGGAGCAAGGCAAGGTGGAGGAGATTGACGACGAACTGAGCGCGAGGATGTACTACACGCTGAAAGACGAACTTGAAAATGCCGGATACGAGCATTACGAGATAAGCAACTTCGCAAAGCCGGGACGGCGCTCGCAGCACAACAGCAGCTACTGGACGGGCATCCCCTACACCGGCATCGGGGCCGCCGCGCACTCGTTCGACGGCTTAAGCCGGCAGTGGAACGTTGCCGACATCGACAGCTATATAGACAGCATCGGCCGCGGCATCATCCCGGCGGAGCGCGAAGAGCTCGATACGGACACGAGATACAACGACTATGTGATGCTGCGCCTGCGCACCTGCGAGGGCATAGACACCGCCGCCGTCAGGCGCGACTTCGGCGAGGAGCATCTGAACTACTGCCTCGCCTCGTCCCGCAGGCATATAGAGAGCGGACTCCTCGAGACCGCCGGCAGCAGCATCCGCCTGTCGCGCCGCGGACTTTTCCTCAGCGACATGGTGATGAGCGACATGATGCGCGTATAGTCCGGCCGGCCGCCGACACAGCACCGTCAGAAGCTGATGCTGACGTCGGCTCCCACCTGAAGCGGATTGCCCCGTTGGGCGAAAGACCGCTTCACGCCGTCGGCCGCACTGCTGACGAGGAACGTGGCGTAGCGCGTGTCCGTGAGGTTGCGCCCCCACAGGTCGACCTTCACCGTTCCGAAGTCGAACACGGCATGAGCACCGAGCGTGGCATAGAGTTTCTGCCTGTGACTGTTGTCGTTATCCCAGTAGATATCTCCACACCCCTTTATGTTAAGTCCTGCCGTGACGGCCTTCAGCAGTCCCGTCCGGCCGGTGGCGAACCTGTAGTCGGCTGCTCCGCTGAACATGTGGCGCGGCACGAAGGGCACACGGTTGCCGCGGTAGTCGCGTGCCACGGTCGACGTGCCGTCCGGCGTGGTCACGCTCACGCTGTCCTCATAGCTGCGGAACGTGGAATGCACGAAGCTATATGTGGCCGCCCACGACATGGCGCCGCCGAAGGCACTGCCACGCAGGGCTGCCTCCACGCCGAGGCTCGAGCTGCGTCCGGCATTGACCATCATGCGGCCATATCCGTAGTTTCCTGCCATCACGGATAGCTGCTGGTTGCGTATCTGCATGCAGAAAGCAGACACGTCGGCATGCACGCGGCCGCCGAAGAGGTTTAGATGCGCACCGGCCTCATAGTTCCAGCTGGTCTCGGGCTCATACGATATGGTCTTGTTTATCCTGTCATACTCCTCATCGGTATGTCCTATGGTGACGTCGGCCTTCATCAGCTGCATCAGCGCGCTGCCGAGGGCGCGCTGCTCGGTCTGAAACACGTCGGAGAACATCTGCAGATTATATCCTCCGGCGCGGAATCCCTTGCTCACGACAGCATACAGATTGCTCCCCGCATCGTTCATTTTATATGTCAGTCCTATCTTCGGCAGCAGCTGATGATAGTGCTGCCGCGTGCCGCCGTCCATCAGCGACGCAAACGTGTGGCTCGTCTCAACGCGCTGTCCGCCAGGCATTACGATGTCAGCGCCTAAAGTAAACTGCGCCTTGGTGTCGTAGTCGATGGCCACGCGCTGGTAGTCGTAGCGCAGGCCGAGGGTCAGCGTGAGCCGTCCGGCAATGTTTATGTTCGACTCGTGGTATGCGCCGAAGTTTAGCAGGGGCGTCTCGAAGCTGCCGGGCACGCTGTTGTCTGTGAGGGTGATGCCCGCAGCCACGGCCGGCGGCATGCCCATCGCCCCCACTATCATGCTGTTCATGTCGTCGCCGAAGAACACCGGAGCGTCTGTGTGCAGCCACTGGTTACTGAAAAACAGTCCCGACGTGTGCTGCCACCGGCTGCCGGCCTTCGTCTTCAGCGTCAGTTCCTGCACCAGTGCGTTCATCCGCTCGCGCTGTTCAAGGCGCATGTAGTCTTCGGGCAGGTAGTCCTGGTCCATCAGCATGAGGTCTGTGAGATGCTGGTAGCTGCTCACCGACGTGAGCACGAACCTCCCGAAGTCGTAGGTGAGGTTCACTCCCGTGTTCACCATCTGCCGCTTATATCCGTTTGTCAGCGTCGTCGACGGGTCGGAGAAGCTGTTTCCCTCCTCGCTGTACTCCCCGTATGCAAATCCGTTCTGGTTGGTATACTGATAGTCGGCCGTCACGTCCACTTTCATCCTGTCCGTCGGGAGCCATATCAGGCGTGCCCTGCCGCCGGCCTCGTTCATCAGGTCTGCCCTGTCGCCGAGGTTGGCGTTGCGGAAAAAGCCGCGTTGCCCGTGGTAATATCCTGCCGTAGAGAATGCCAGGCGTGCCGTGGGACGGTGATAGTGGGCCACCTCGACATTGCTGTAGAGTGCCGTTCCGAGGCCGAGCCTGATGTCGGTGCCCTGATAGCTGAGCGGATTCTTGGAGTAGATGCGCACGATGCCGCCCTCGGCATTCATGCCGTAAAGCGTTCCCTGCGGTCCGCGCAGTACGTCAATACGGTCTGTCTGGTAGAAATGGGAGTTGAAAGCGCTCTTGCAGATGAGCGGCATGCCGTCGTAATATACTCCCACTGCGGGGCTGCCCGTGCGCGAGCCGATGCCCCGCACATACATCGACGAGGTGAGGCGCGAGCCATATGACGGCATGCTGAACGATGGGATGTAGGCCGAAAGGCTGCTGAGGTCTGTCGCGCCGAGCTGCCGCATCTCGCGTGCAGTGAAGACGCTGCTGCTCACGGGCTGGCTACGGAGGGCCGCCACTTCCTTCGGCTGTGCCACGACTACCACCTCGTCGAGATTGAAAACCTTTGAAGAGTCTGCCATTTCTCCTGCAGCTGAAGCCGAACAGGCAGGCTTCACCGTTGCCTCTACGGGCGCAAACACCGCTATCGAGGCCAATATCATCATGTTTCTTTTCATCTTTCTCTTTGCATGGATATTCTTTCCAGCGTGCAAAGGTAATGCATCCGGTCGTCTCCCGCAATCCTAATATATTGTGATTTTTGCATGGTGGATGGGTGAAGGGAGACACAAAACAAGGTAATTAGATTTATTTGGAGATACGATGAGGCAGATTTGAGATGCAACGAGGCCGTTCTGACGGTGCAACGAGGCCGTTTTGAAGACGTAACGGAGTGCCCGTGACGGTGCATCCGGTTGCCCGCTGATGGTTTCTGCCAGCTATCAAAAGCGTTTTTGAGAGCTATCAAAAGCGTTTTTGAGAGCTGAGCTAAGTGTTTTTGAGAGCTGACGAAAATTAAACGGGATACATCCTTCTGCTATCACATAAGCCCTTACGGGCTACGGCCAAAGACAAGACTCTGGCCCTACCATTATGTGACCCGGAACTTGCCTGTCTATAAATGCCTTTCCTACAGATGGGCGTCTGATAAACAACACCCTACTCATTCACTGCCCCGCAGTTAGGGCACACTCCCTTGCCCCGCATCTCAGCCCCACAATGTCCGCAGAGGAACATGCAGCGGGAGTGCTTCCAATATCTCGACACGGCAAAGGCGACGTATGCGGCAAGCAGCGGATAGCCTATATAATATAAGGTGGAGATGCTGAAGACCACATAGTCGGCGGCACAGACTGCCGACAGGCCGAGCAGATACATCATGGCCTCAGACGGCGGCAGGCGGCGGGACACGTCGTCGACCGTGGCGATGGCGATGATGACAATCGCCCAGACGGACGTGACGAACAGTCCGAGATGGAGCGGAAGGGCAAAGGGATTGAGCGAGGGATGGTAGTAGAAGTGGCGCCACGTCTCAGGGCCGAACAGCTGGATGGTGGCATAGAACACTGCGGAGGCTGCCACGGTGACGGCGAGCAGCGTGGGATAGAACGAGTTTATGTCGTTGAAGTGCACGATGAAGGCGTTATGCCGCCTGAGACAGCGCAGGCCGTAGGTCGCCCCGACGATGACGAGCAGGGCGAGGAAGAACAGCAGATGCACGTCAGAGAAGGTGTCGATGAACTGCGATATGGGGTCGTCGGGCTCAACGGCCGGCAACAGCTCGCACTCGCGCATCCATCCCTGCGTGGCCTGGTCGCGGGCGACCTTCACCCACACGGAGTCGAGCGTGTCTGCGGGCATCACCATGATGTCTGCCACGACCACGCGGTCGCCGCCGAATACCATCGCCGAGTCGAAAGGAAGCTCGTCCGGCGCCTGGCACACAAGCCGCAGGGTGTCTGCCTTCACAAGGAAATTGTAGTTCTGCGAATAGTGATGGGTGGTGAAGAACGATATGGAGTCCTGCTGCCGCTTATCCGTCATGAGCCACGCATCGGGCGTAGGGTCGGCCGGATTGTAGCACGAAACGAGAAAAAGCAATACTATGTAAACGATATTCCTCATCTGTAGATATTCATTTGACAATGCACGCAATCGAACCCGACACGGAATCGCCTGCCGTCAGGCAGCGACAGGTAGAGAGGCTCGCGCCACTCGGGGCGGCGGCCGCCATGCTTCACGCAGAAGCCGAGGGCATAGCGCAGGCAATGGCGGCACTGCATGACGGGCACATCGGCCGGCTCCTTCAGCTCGAAGGCCGGCTCGGCATGAGTGAGTCCGCGGGCGGCATAGAACGCACCGGCCTGCCTGTTGGATATGTTATACATCACGGCCGACGGATATCCGGGTGCGGCCTGTGCCTCTGCGGCCGTCAGCGGTGCAGCCTCGCGCTGCGGGGGTACGCCGGCGTCCAGCTCGTCTACAAGCGAGCGGCGCATCGAGGCAAGCACGCTGCCGGGGATGAAGAAGCTGAAACCGTCGGGAATGTCGACACCGCTGCTCTCATAGATGGTATTGCCGAGTTTTGTCAGTTGGCGGATGATATTGTCGCGTTGCGGACTGAGCGCCTGCTGATGCTCGGCAACGGCTGTGACAGACGCCTCACGGCCGTCAGGCAGAGACGCACTGAGCACGAAACCGTCGGCCGACAGCCCCAAAGAGAGGTGCACAGGAATCTTGCGGCAGCCCGCCGACTTGGCCAAAAGCCGCTCGAACTCCATGTCGTTGTTGCGGTAGAGCCGCATTCCGGCACGCAGGCCGCGCGGCATCTTCAGGGGGAAGAGGCGGTTGCCCTCGGCACGGTTGACGCGGAAGCCCTCGAGTTTCCTCTCTCCGTTGATGAAGCAGAGGCCATCGCCATTGGCAAACGACGAGAGTCCGGCAACGGTGAACGACACTCCCCTGACCTCCTTCACCGTTCCGACAAACTCGCCCATGGCTTTAGGAGTGTCGGGCGATGATATGCCGGGGCGGCGCCCGTCGGCAAAATAGGTTGTGAACCCGCGGTTAAACGTTTTCTGAAGGTCGGGCGCGAAGGTGTATCGGCACCGCCCTATGGATGCCCGGCGGTACTTATCGGGGTGCCTGCGCACGATGTCATCGAGCCGCATGCTGTATGCCGCCGTGACATTCTTCACGTATGCGGCATCTTTCAGCCGGCCCTCTATCTTAAAAGATGTGGCACCGGCCTCGACGAGCCGCTCCAGATTGTCGCTCTGGTTCATGTCTTTCAGCGAGAGCAGATGGCGGTCGCGCTCGATGACTCGGCCGTCGGAGTCGGTCAGGTCGAAACTGAGACGGCAGAACTGCGCGCACTCGCCGCGGTTTGCCGAACGGCGGAAACACGACTGCGAGGCATAGCAGAGCCCGCTGTAAGAGACGCACAGCGCCCCGTGCACGAACACCTCGAGCTCCACATCGGGCACGGCCGCATGTATGGCGGCAATCTCGTCCACCGAAAGCTCCCTCGCGAGGACCACGCGCCTGAAGCCGAGGCCGTGCAGCCACGCCACCTTCTCTTTGGTACGGTTATCCGTCTGCGTGCTGGCATGAAGCGGGATGCGCCCCGACATGCCCACAAGCGCCATGTCCTGCACGAGCACGGCGTCTACTCCAGCGGCCTCGAGGCGTCCGAGCAGCGCGCGCGTGGCCTCGAGCTCACCGTCGTAGACGATGGTGTTCACCGTGACATAGACCTTCGCCGCATAGCGGTGGGCATAGCGGCACAGCTCGCCTATGTCGTCAATACTGTTTCCGGCAGCCGCACGCGCACCGAAGCGCTCTGCTCCGATGTATACGGCGTCTGCACCATGGTCTATCGCCGCCTTGCCGCACTCAAGGTCGCGGGCAGGTGAAAGAAGCTCTAATGTTGTCACTCTATCTTGTCTATATCGAACGGAGTCTCCTGGTAAACGTAGTAGTTAATCCAGTTATTGTAAAACAGATTGGCGTGGGCGCTCCACGTCAGCACGGGGGGATTGGACGGATCGTCGTCCCGATAGTAGTTGACGGGCATGCCCACATCGTCGCGCACGTCCTTGTCGCGCCGGTATTCAGTGTCGAGCGTGTCGGGGGAATACTCGAGATGGCCGGTGATGAAAAACTCGCGTCCGCCACGGGCCATCACGATACCGACGCCGCTCTCGGGCGACTCGGCAATGAGCGACAGCTCGGGATTTGCCAGTATGTCGTCGCGCCGCAGCTCGGTGTGGCGGCTGTGCGGCATGTTGAAAATGTCGTCAAAACCGCGGAAGATAGGGAGCTTCGGTACGAGGGCATGCTGCCGGAATATGCCGAACATCTTTCGGGGAAGCGGATACTTGGGTATGCCGTAGTGATAATAAAGTCCGGCCTGTGCAGCCCAGCATATATATAAGGTGGAGGTGACGTGACTCTTCGCCCATGCGAATATCGTCTTTATCTCGTCCCAATAGGTGACGTCCTCATACTCGTAGGTCTCCACCGGGGCACCGGTTATTATCATGCCGTCAAACTTCTCATGAGCCATCTCCCCGAAGTCGCGGTAGAACATCATCATGTGCTCTATCGGGGTGTTCTTGGGGGTATGGCTCTTCAGTTTCATGAAACTGATGTCGAGCTGAAGCGGAGTGTTCGACAGCAGCCTGACAAGGTCTGTCTCCGTCGTTATCTTCAGCGGCATGAGGTTTAGAATCACTATCTTCAGCGGACGTATGTCCTGGGAAGTGGCCCTGGAATCGTCCATGACAAATATATTCTCCCTCTTCAGGGTCTCTATGGCCGGTAATCCGTCTGGTAATCTTAGTGGCATTATCCTTTAACTATTTGGGTTATACAATCTTCATCATACATACCGAAACATTGTCGTATCCGCCGGCGGCTATGGCAGAGCTGCATAATGCGTCGGCATCGCCGCCTGAAGCGACGACGCTCTCTATCACGGCATCCGTCAGCATGTCGCTCAGTCCGTCGGAGCAGAGCACATATACGTCGCCAGGCTTCACATCGGCTGTGAACTCACGCTTATCTATATACGACGTGGTGCAGCCTGCTCCGATGCAGTTGGTTATCATTCCGGACGCATCCGCACCGGCCGCCGTACACGGCTGGACATGGTCTTCAGACATGAGGGCAAGGACACCGCTGCGCCAACGGTACAGGCGGCTGTCGCCGCAGTTTATCCAAAAGAACCTGCCGCCATAGCAGATGACGGCAACAAGCGTCGTACCCATGTTGTAATGGTCGGGGTTGACGCTACCCTTGGATGCCAATATCTTGTTCATCGAAGACAGCCAGCCGTCTAAAAGCGACCCGAGTTCTTCCGGCGGAAGACCTGCAGGAAGGTCACTGACGAAATAACGGAGGTTGGAGAGTGTCTCCTCGCTCGCCACCTCGCCGGCATTATGACCGCCCATGCCGTCGGCCACGGCCGCAACAAGCCGTTCCGTGCCCGTCAGGCACAGCCGTGTGCTCATGGCACCGTCCCTGACAAGCATGCCGGAGGCCAGCACCATATCTTCATTGTTATCCCTGACGCAGCCCAACCGGCTCGCGGCTGACATGTCTATATACTTCATACTATACTCACCTGCAGGTTCAGCACGGCTATCGTGAGCGTGTCGCCGTTGCGGAGAGCTGCAAACTGTTCCGGCTGAAGCCTGTTCCTGTTTATAAATGTTCCGTTGGATGAGTTCTTGTCTATTATCCCCCACCCTTCACTGCGGGAGTAGACAAACTGGGCGTGCATGCCCGACACATACATGTTATTGTCGAAGAAATGCTTGTATATTCCTGTCTTACGCCCTATTATGGCACCATCGGCCGCAGTGAGCCTTATCCCCTGCTGGCTGTTGGCAAGTGTAAGCACCGGTATGGAATCGGCACGGGTGACCTCCGGCACATGGCTGCCGGCTGCACCGGCAGGACTCATCTGACCGCCGCAATAGATACAGCGCTTCCCCGCGCCGGCACGTCCGCAGCTGTCGCAGAACAGCAGCATCTGGCCGCACTGGTCACAGTAATGTGAATCGTCGTCAATTTCTTCCTTGCAATTAGGGCATATAATCATGGCTCACTGTTTTTTACTTTATAAAAAAGACCGCACATCCGGTATATCCTCGGACTGTATCATCCTGTAGGTCTCCTCTGTAACCTGGGACGGAGGCATCGACGACACACGCACGGACAGCTGCTGAATCGTAGAGTCGAGCAGATTGCGCATCTCACGGGCATTGCCGAACGACACAGTCTTGTTCATCACCTTATGGAAGATAAGGTCCATCAGCTTGAACTCAGCCGAAGGAGACAGCTCATACTGGTCCTTGGCCGCCATCTGCTTGAATATTGCAAGCAACTCGTCCTCGTTATAGTCGTCTATGTGCATGCGGTGGGTGAAGCGGCTCGACAGTCCTGCATTGGCCGCGAGGAACTCGTCCATCATATCCTTGTAGCCCGTCACGATGACAACGAACTTACCCCGGTCGTCCTCCATGCGCTTCATGAGCGTGTCTATGGCCTCCCTGCCGTATGTATCATTCTCCGCACTCAGCGTATAGGCCTCGTCTATGAAGAGTATTCCGCCCATCGCCTTGTCGCAGATACTGTTTACTATCTTCGGCGTCTCGCCCATATACTTGCCGACGAGTGTGGCCCGGCTCGCCTCTATGACCTTGCTCGACGGCAGGATGTCCATGCTCTGGAGCACCTCGCCCATCTTACGGGCTATCGTGGTCTTGCCCGTGCCGGGATTACCTGTGAGCACGAAGTTCATCGCCATCTGCTGCACAGCCCCCACCCCGCTTGCCGAACGCTGCTTCATGAACATGCTCTGCACGGCAAGGCGGCGTATGAGATTCTTGACAGACCGCATGCCGATGAACTTGTCGAGCTCATTGAGAACCTCGTCGAGCGGGCGGGCGGTGTCTTCACGAGTCACGGGCAGGTCGTCTGCCGTGACGCGGTACATCTCGGCCTCATCGAGCGAAGGATTGCCGAGCTCACCCATAAGGCGCTTGCTCTGACGCTCCAGCGTCTCGTCGAAGATGCGCCGCACCTCACGGGCATTGCCGAAATTCTTGTCGCGGCGGAGATACATCTGCTCGAACAGGCGGCGGACAGCCTGGCGGGCGGCATCGTCGAGCGTGAAGCTCTTGGCCTCCATCATCTTCATGAATATCTCGGTAAGCTCTGCCGAGGTATAGTCTTCAAAATGTATAGACTGGGTGAAGCGGCTCTTGAGGCCTGGGTTGGAGTCGATGAAGCCGTGCATCTGGTCGGTATAGCCGGCAACGATGCACACAAACTTGCCGCGATCGTCCTCAAGCCGCTTGAGCAGGGTGTCGATGGCCTCAGCTCCGAACGAATCGTTGTCGCCCGACTTCAAGGTATATGCCTCGTCGATGAAAAGCACACCGCCGATGGCCGAGTCTATTATCTGATTGGTCTTTATGGCTGTCTGGCCGCTGTATCCGGCAACGAGCTTGCTCCGGTCGACCTCTACGAGATGACCGCGCGACAGGATGCCGAGCGACTTGAACACCTCGGCCATGATCCGTGCAACGGTGGTCTTGCCCGTACCGGGACTGCCGGTGAAGATGTAATGCTTGCCCTGGAACGTATTGGCATCGCCACGGCGTATCTGAAGATTGAGGAAAGCGGCAAGATTAGCAATCTCCTTCTTGACGGTCTGAAGACCTACAAGGCCGTCCAGCTTTTTCAGACAGTCCGTATGGTCTACGGCCTGGGGCGACTCGTAAGGCACGTCGGCCGCCTCTATGGTCATCAGCTGCTCGTCGGTGAGCTGCTGCATGTCGGCCGCCTCAAGACGCGCGGCCTGACGCTTGCATATATCGTCGAACAGAAGCCGCATCGTCCGGCCGTTTGCGAAGTCCCTGTCGCGCTGGGCATACAGCTCCGATATCTTCTTCCTTGCAAGCTGTTCGGCCTGCTCCGAGAAGACGTATTTCTTGTCTTTGGCAAATGTCTGCAATATGAGGAACAGCTCATCGGGAGAGTAGTCCTCGATATTGAGGAAGTAATTGAACCTGCTCCTGAAACCGGGATTGATACGGAAAAGGTTATCCATCTCGGTCCTATAGCCGGCGGAAATGACTATGAACTTGCTCCGGTCGTCCTCCATGCGCTTCATCAGCTTCTCCAAAGCCTGCGCGCCCTGATTGTCGCGCTCGCCCGACTGGCTCAGAGGAGCAAGGGTGTATGCCTCGTCGATAAAGAGGATTCCGCCCATGGCCTTGTCGCACAGACGGTCGACGAGCTTCGGCGTCTCTCCCTGATACGGGCTTACCATGCCCGCACGGTCGGTCTCGACCACATGTCCGCTGTCGAGATAGCCTATCGCGGCAAGTATCTCGCCCAGCTTACGGGCTATCGTGGTCTTGCCCGTGCCGGGATTTCCTGTCAGCACGATGTGCATGCCAACCTTCTCATTGTCGCCCAGGCCACGGCCGGCACGCTCTGCACGGTTCTTGACGGAATATGCAATCTCGCGCACAGCACGCTTCACCTCATCCATGCCGATGAAGCGGTCCATTTCGCCGAGTATGTCATCGAGCGAGCGTTCCTCGGGGACGTACCCGCGGATGTCGTCTTCTTCTATCCTCTCCGCACTGACACCCTTGCTGATGAACGACGTGAAGATGTCTTCCGCCACCTTGATTGCAAGATGAGCGTAGCCGAAACTGTCGTCCTTGATCTTCACCTGATACTTGAAATAGCGCATCAGACGCGCATCGGCCTCGGGAGAGAACTCCGAAAGTCCGTACTTGCAAGACAGCACCTTGCGGCAGATGGCATGAAGGTCCTTAGCTCCTGGCTCATGCAGGGTGAAACGGTATTTGAACCTATTGGCCACGGCCGGGTTGTTCTGAAGGAAGTCGACAAGCCCGCGGCTAAGTCCTGAAATGACAACGATGGGGTCGTCGTTCCAATGGTCCATCTCTACGAACAGCTTGTCGAGCGGGTTTACGTTATTGGAATATCTGTCAGGAAGGAGCTTCTGGACATTGTCGAAGAAAAGAATCCCGCCCCGGGATTTCTTGATATTGTCGTCCCACTTCTCCACGAAGCGCTGATAGTCTACGGCATCGACCTTCGTCAGCTTGGGTTTGCTTATAATTTTATGCTGATAGAAATAGTCGCGGATGATCTCGGCGAGCATCGTCTTTCCCGTTCCTGTCTCACCCATGATTATCGTGTTCATGCTGAGGCGCACCCCACTGACATCCTTGCGCGAGTGAAGGAAAGCATAAGTATCGACAATAGTCTTCAACTGATGCTTCACATCGTCAAGGCCGACAATCCTGTCAAGCAGGTCATGATCTGCAAGCGGCTTACCGCACCACTTGCAGAACTTGGCTATATCCCTGTTATTCTTTTTACAATGCTCACAAATCATGCCTTGCCTGTCATTTATACATCAGCTTTAATATGGGTAATCACATGCGCCTGACTTGCCTTCCGGCTGCCGGAATACGGATTGTCCACATTCAGAAGATGGGGATTGTATACTATCATCTCTATCACGAGGAATGCCGCCATCAAGCTCCACAATATATAATGAAGCACACTCTCGCCCGCAATGGAACGTATCCGGTTCTGCACGTCATCCAACATACCGAACTTCGAGCCCCTGAACTTATACGACTTGGTCTTGAAAGTATAATACAAAGGCTCTATCAAAGTTGACTTTATATCGTCATCGAGTATCTCATTAATGAACTTCTTGTCTTCCTGCGACTCGCGGCGGAAGTCTGTAAGATGGCATATAATAATGTATATAGCTGTAAAAAGGATTATCACCGGAATGAAAAGCAACGGCATATTGGCTTCCGTAAACCGCAATGCCCATATCGGCAGCAATGACGATGATGCGCCAACAGCTCCGCACAGGAACGAAAGGACAAAGCCATACCCCTTAAAGAATGTCCTTATCCCTACTATCAGTGCCGATGCCCCTCCAACAGGAAGGCCTATCGTAAGCACTGCATGCCCTAACACATACTCCCTGTTGCCCACTCCGCAAAAAATCAAGAGCAGCAGCCACAGCGAGCACAAGCCATAGAAAACGAAACGCCAGGTATTCTCCTTATCCTTAAGGCGGTTATAAATGTCGCTTACCTCCTTATATTTACGGGACGTCTCCTCCTTTGCCGTGACGAATCTCTTATAGTACGGGGTCTGCGCGTCAAAGCTGCCGAGCACGTTTATCCACTCCTCAAGCGTGCGCTCATAGCTATATGCCTCGCTGAAATCCTGATAAGGGTCTTCATGATAGAAGACTGAAAGCCACTGTATGAAGTATCCGGAGTGCATCTCACGCCTTATCTCCGAACGGTATCTGTTGTCGATTTCCTTTCCGTTAACAAGCCTTGAACCGTCGGAAAGCTCATACTCGGGCATCACTCCCAATATGCGGCACATCCGGTAGGCAGCCGTACGCAGGTCGTAGGCACAGAACCGGTTACGGTTTTCGTCGCTCCCGAGGTCGAAGCAACGCGTAGCCTCACTGACCTGTCCGAACCAACCATGCAGCTGGGCATAATGGAAGAAGCGCCCGCCTGGCTCGCTGTATTCCTTCAATCTCCCGGCAAACTCAGCCTCATCGAGATGCTGCCACTGGACAAGCTGACCGCTAAGAATCTCTCCCACCTTCTCCGGCGTATCGGCTTCACGCAAGTCATAAGCCGCCGTCTTGTCTATATTGTAAAGCACCTTATAAGCCAATTCACGGGAATAAGGCTGCCCTTCGGTCATTATACGCATAGACTCACACGCCATGCCGCCCGAATGGCTGAACATCCACGACAGAAGCCGGCCGTCGGTGACACTCTGCCAGTCGTCTTCCGACATGCTTTCATAGCCGAAGCACCTCACGATATCCTGCAATGTGGACGATTTTAGCCCTGCAAAGAAAGGCATGTCGGCATCTATCTCATACACAAGACGGCTCAACGCCTTACGGTTTTCGTCCGGATGCTTCACTTTGAAATAGCCATGGAGTTTTTTGATGTCTGCATTTGAATGTGCCTCAAGATATACCCAGAAACGGTCCCGTGGATTTTTCAGCAGCATAGAATACTCATCAGGACTTGCAAAAAGAGCCGATGCAACCTCATGAATTCCGCTGCACATATTGCCATGAATATCTTTATAAGGATAAGATGGCTCCATTGCATATATCGCTGCCATCAAGCCCGCCGTCTGGTCGGCAGGATAACGGTTTCGGACAATATCGTTCAGAACGATGCTGAGTTTTGTGTTTCCGCATCTCTCAAGCCACTCGCACAACTTACCGCTATAAAGATAGCCGCAGGCTATGCGCTCGTTGTCGGCAAGCATCGGGACAAGCTCCTTTATATTATCGGCCACCAGATTGCGTTCAGGGTCTACAACGAAGCTGCCGTATTTGAGATATGGCGATGCTATATCGACCTCGGGAGACTCTCCTAAAAACCATTTCTCCACCTCCTTATACGACCAGCGCGACTCTGGATTGACGGCCGTAAGTCCCTGTATTATCATCTTGACGCGCTCGGGAAGGCTGCTGACGCCTGGCAGGCGCCCCTCGTTCTTGCGCTTCATTATCATCCTCTCGTTGGTATTAAACTTCTTCATACCAACCCAAAGGGTGAGAAGCGTTATTCCAAGAGAGTAATAATCGGCAGCCGAGGTTATCTCCACCTCACCGTCTATGACATCGTTGTACATCTCGGGAGCGGCATACAGCGGCGTGCGTGCCTGCGTGGTACGGTGCAGATGCCCGTCACCGGTCATTATCGACGATATGCCGAAGTCGCCCAGCACTATCTCGCTGCGCGCCTCATCACGGAAAAAGAAATTGCTTGGCTTTATGTCTTTGTGTATGACATTATGTGTGTGGCAGCACGACAGGGCTGCGGCGGCCTGCAAGGCGATGCGTCTGAACAGGTTTAGATCTTCCCCCAACTCAAGTTCGGCCAGCGTTCCGCCGCGCAGATATTCCATCAACTCATAATAACGGTTGCTTCCGTCGAGGAACAGCTTGCCAAAATCGTACACCCGTACGATCATGTCGAAACTTATGTTGGATATTACCTTCAGTGTCTCACGCTTGATATCGACATTCGGATAATAAATCTTCAATACGTAGTCTTTCCCTTCCCGATGTACAAGGAAGACCTGGGCCTCGCCCGAATTATCGCTCAGGCTTTTCGTATAATAATACTTCAAGCCACGCAGGACAAACTCACGGGATGTCACGGAAGGTCCCGGATGGACATCGGGAAGCATGGTGCGGTCAGCCCTCAACGTTCGTTCAATGCCCGACACGCCCGTATCCGGTAAGTGATGGGAGCCGCTGCTATCCACATCATAACGTATTGTAATATCCGTCTCCATCAGTTATCATCCTTTATCTGTCCCATTCCATTGCGGCCCATCACAACCCACTTGCCTCCGAGATGCGGCTTAGCACATCCGCACGGGCTGCTATGCAATGCATGCTTGTAGTTGCAGAGCCACGCTACCCTCACTCCGGCTGGTTTCGTGGCCATGACGTAGTTTCTCGCCTTCACCGGAGAAGGGCACGGATTCTGTGCCAGCCGGTCGAAAGCCTTTGATATTCTTTCTATACTCTCGGCCTTACGTTTTTCCATCTCAGCCTCTGTCATACGCTTCGGATCACGCTTCTCCACCACAGGATTCACAATTCCGCGGTCCTTGGCCAGCAGTTCGAGCACCCTGACACGCAGTTTCTCCGTATCACGGTCTCTCGCAACATCATCGTCCGACTTATATGGCATGACATTGTCGAGGGAAGAAAGTTCGTTCACCAGCTGATTAAGTTCAATATACTCCGCACTGCGGCTGAGCTCAGCCACCAATGCCTTTGCCTCATCAGTAAGAGGCTGCCCGCATTGTTTGCAGAAAGCAAACTCATTCATCTTATGGCACACAGGACACACAATCCCATCTCTCGAACTTCCGCACTCAGGACAGAACGCTGCATCCTCATCCATGTGGGCGCCGCAGAACGAGCAGACATCCTTCTTTATATAGCTGTGACATGATTCGCAGTAGTCGGCATCGCCGTCTATCTCTGCACCGCAGTTAGGACACACACCACCGGCATGCGCCTGTTCATAAGCATAGGCAGAATGAGACTCGCGTTCTTCATCATCGGCATCAGGTCTGAAAGGCATTTCCGGACGCAGTGTCTTCTCCACATTATTCATTTGTCTTAGACTGGCAGTAGTATCGTCAACCATATTATTATCAGCTGAGTTTGTTGCTTTTATTTGCATAAGATAAGCAGAAGCCGACAATAGGGAAACAAGTCCCCAACGCACCGGCCGGCATTATCTTTGGCAAAGATACGAAATATTCCTTAATAAAAGCGAAAGACTGCCGCAAAAATGTATCTGCGGCAGTCTTTCTATATCAAATCGAGCCAATAAGGTGTAAAGTGTATTACCATAATGACAGGCGTTTCTCCTTCGGAATGAACATCTTGTCACCCTCTTTCACTCCGAAAGCGTCGTACCACATATCTATATGAGGCAGCGCACCGTTCACGCGCCAACGCCCCAAGGAGTGCGGGTCGCTCTTCGTACGGTTCCTGATTTCGGCCTCAGTGATGTTTGCGGCCCATACACCCGAATAGGCAAGGAAGAAGCGCTGTTCCGGAGTGAATCCGTCAATCACGGGAAGTGCAGCGTCCTTTGTAGCATTCATGAACGCATAGTAAGCGACCTGCAGGCCACCGTGGTCAGCGAGATTCTCGCCGAGAGTGAAGCGGCCGTTCGCATTCAGGTCGGGAAGCACCTTTATCGAAGAGAAGAAGTCGGCATATCCGTCGGCACGCACAGTGAAATTCTTACCGTCAGACTCTGTCCACCAGTCATTCATGTTTCCGTTCTTGTCGTAATGGCGTCCCTGGTCGTCGAAGCCGTGAGTCATCTCATGCCCTATCACGACTCCGATGGCTCCATAGTTGAACGCATCGTCGGCCGTCGGATCAAAGAACGGAGCCTGAAGGATGCCGGCAGGGAAGCATATCTCGTTGGTCGTCGGGTTGTAATAGGCATTCACCGTCTGGGGATACATGTACCACTCATCACGGTCTACGGGTTTGCCGGCCTTGTTGTTGATATTCCACTTATGCCAGAAACGGCCGCACTCCATGATGTTTTCGAGGTAAGACTTCGACGGGTCGATGTTCAGAGACGACATGTCTGTCCACTTGTCGGGATATCCGATCTTCACATAGAAGGCTCCGAGCTTGTCGAGTGCGTTCTGCTTAGTGGAGTCGCTCATCCAGTCCTGCGCCTTGATACGCTCTGCCAGGGCCAGCTGAAGGTTGGCCACGAGCTTCTGCATGCGCTCCTTCGACGATGCGGGGAAGTACTTTTCGACATATATCTTGCCAAGCGCCTGCCCCATCATTCTCTCCACCTGTCCTGTGGCGCGCTTCCACAGCGGGTGGTTCTCCTTACGGCCGGACATCGTCTTGCCGAAGAAATCGAAGTTTGCCGCAACCACCTCGTCGCTCAGATAGTTGGCATAGCTCGTTATCTGTCCCCACTCCATGTAGTCGCGGTATTCGTCTGCCGATATTCCGGCTATCAGTTTGTCGGCACCGGCCATGAAGTCAGGCTGGCCTACGACAAGCTGGCGGATGTGCTCCGGCTTCAGGCCGTATGCGGCAGCCACCTTCCCGAGCTTCGTGTTCGGGTATTTTGAGTTGAACTCATCCAGCGTCATCTTGTTGTAGTTGGCCTCGGGGTCGCGCAGTTCCGTCATCGACTTCGACACCTTGGCAAGCTCCGTCTCTATCTTGATGATGTTCTGCATCTTTGCCTGGGCTGCCTTCTCCTTGAAGCCGAACAGTTTGAACATCCTCACGATGTGCTTCTTGTATGCCTCACGTATTGCAGTCGTCGCATCATCGTTATCGAGATAATACTCCTTCTGCCTCAGCGTGATGCCTCCCTGGTTGATGGTCAGGATGTTCCAACCGGCGTTCTTGTCGTCGGCACCGACGTACATCGAGAAGAACTCGTTGTCACCGGTTGCGGCAAGTTCGAGCTGCACACCGAAAAGGGCATCCACCGTCTTGGCCGCCTCCAGCTTCTTGATTACAGGCATCAATGGCTTCACGCCATCCTTGTTGCGGCGCACTGAGTCCGTGGCGAGTTTATACAGGTCGCTGAGCTTGCACTCTGTGGTTCCTTTGGCATACGACTTGCTCTTAAGGTCGTCAAGTATCGAGTTGATGCGCTTGTCGTTGTTCTCTCCGAGCTGGTCGAAGCTGCCGAAACGAGAATACGCGGCTGGAAGAGGATTGCTCTTCATCCACCCTCCGCAGGCGAATTCATAGAAGTCTGTGGCGGGATTTACCGTCCTGTCGAGGTTTGATAAGTCAATCCCCGACTTGAGATCTCCCTGTGCCATCGCCGCGATAGACACCGAAGCGAATGCCACTACGGGCATAATTCTTTTCATTTTCATACCTATTCTGTTGTTATACGATTAGTTTTCCATTAATCTGTTGAGCTCTTCCGACAACCGTTCCCAGCGCTCCACTTCCTCATCGAGGCCACGCTTCACGGACGTATACTCGGTTATCAGTTCCATATCAGAAGCGTTCTCCGGCCGGCAGAGTATGTCGTCGAGCTCCTTCAGCCGCTTCTCCATGCCGGCAATCTTACTCTCCGAGTCGGCCACGGCCCTTTCGGCCTTCTTCAACCGCTTCTGCTGTTCCTTGTGCTCGGCATAGCTCAGCTTATTCTGTGGTGCGGCAGGCTCCTCCCGCTTCACTTCAACCGGTTGTTGCCTGTTTGTCTCCAACTGGTTGAGACTTTCAATGTTATGCCGCTGCAGGAAATCGTAGATTCCGCCGAGATGTTCCTTCACGCGGCCGCCGCCGAACTCATATACCTTCGTCACCAGTCCGTCGAGGAACTCACGGTCGTGACTAACGATTATGGCCGTGCCGTCGAATGCCTTTATCGCCTCTTTCAGCACATCCTTCGACTGCATGTCGAGGTGGTTCGTCGGCTCGTCGAGAATCAGCAGGTTCACCGGCTCGAGCAGCAGACGTATCATCGCGAGACGGCTCCGCTCTCCGCCGCTAAGCACCTTCACCTTCTTCTCCGATGCCTCTCCGCCGAACATGAAAGCCCCTAATATATCATTTATCCGCAGGCGTATCTCGCCCTTGGCCACGTTGTCGATTGTCTCGAACACCGTGAGGTTCTCATCGAGCATCTGCGCCTGGTTCTGCGCGAAGTATCCTATCTGTACGTTATGCCCTATCTTGAGGCTTCCGGTATACGGTATCTCGCCCATGATACACTTCACGAGCGTAGACTTTCCCTCGCCGTTCTTGCCGACGAAGGCCACCTTCTCACCGCGTTTTATCGTCAGCACCACATGGTCGAACACCGTATGCGCGCCGTAGTCCTTCCTCACCTCGTCGCATATCACCGGGTAATCGCCGCTGCGCAGGCACGGAGGGAACTTCAGCCGCAGGGCCGAGGTGTCCACCTCGTCAATCTCTATGGGAACAATCTTCGCCAGCTGCTTTATCCGGCTCTGCACCTGCACGGCCTTGGTGGGCTTGTAGCGGAACTTCTCGATAAAGTCTTTCATGTCGGCAATCTCCTTCTGCTGGTTCTCATAAGCCCGGAGCTGCTGCTCGCGGCGTTCCTTGCGGAGCACCACATACTCATCGTACTTCACGCGGTAGTCCACCACCCGACCGCAGGAAATCTCAAGCGTGCGGTTGGTCACATTATTAATAAAGGCGCGGTCGTGACTCACGAGCACGACTGAGCCCGACGACTGGGCGAGAAACTGCTCCAGCCACTGTATGCTCTCTATGTCGAGATGGTTCGTCGGCTCGTCGAGAAGAAGGACGTCCGGCTTGCTGAGCAGAATCTTGGCAAGCTCGATACGCATGCGCCATCCGCCGCTGAACTCGCTCGTAGGCCGCTCAAGGTCGGTGCGCAGGAATCCGAGACCACAGAGCGTGCGCTCAATCTCGGCCTCATAGTTCTCCGCTCCCATCATCATATACCGCTCATGCTCCTGTGTGAACTTCTGCACGAGCGCCATATATTCATCGCTCTCATAGTCAGTGCGTTCCGCGAGCTGTCGGTTCATCTCGTCGATACGTTCCTTAAGCCTTGTGTTTCCAGCGAAGGCCTTGCGCGTCTCCTCCCTCACCGTCGTGTCGTCCTGCAGTTTCATCACCTGCGGCAGATAGCCCACCGTGGTGTCATTAGGCACAGCCACGGTTCCTTCCGTCGGCTTCTGCATGCCGCACAGAATCTTGAGCATGGTGGATTTCCCCGCCCCGTTCTTACCGACAAGGGCTATCCTGTCGCGCGGATTAATCACGAAACTGACGCCGCTGAACAGCGGTTTCACCCCGAACTCTACTTTTAAGCCTTCTACTGATATCATCTGAAATTATCCAATACCTTATTATAAAACCCTGCAAAGGTAGTAAATATCAGCGTAAAAGCAGGAAAGTTCAATGAAAAATCGGACTTTAGCCCATGTATTAAGCCGGCATTAAGCTGTCATTAAACTATTATCATGCCATCATCCATGCCTTTACCTCACCACTCTGATGCTCACTTCATAAAGCAGATAGATATGCTGTATGCCACCTTCAGCGTGGCAATGGCAACGACAACAGAATGTCATACCATATCAAAAGAAAAGATGCCAACCGACGAACGAAGCAAGAACTGAATCCCAACCTTGCTTAGACTATGTCTTACAAGAAAGAAGACGAAAGCAACGAGAAAAGAGTAAGAACATAAGTTAAATATGTTGATTTTTGAATCAAAATTGATATAATACACCCTTTTACATCATCAAATTGCAGATTTTCATCCGTTCATACGAAAGACTGCAAATCTTTTTGTAATTTTATGGTCGGAAAGTTCATTGCTATTACATATGTAAAGTTCCAATACTGATCAATTGGTTAATTATTAATCAACAACAGCTATAAAGATAAACTTAAATAAGAAAAATTTTTATGGACAAGGCTTATCAACTTTTGAAATCCGTATATGGTTATGATTCCTTCAGGCCTCTTCAGAAGGAAGTTATTGACCATGTTTTATCCGGGCAGGATGCATTGGTATTGATGCCTACGGGTGGCGGCAAATCAATATGTTATCAGATACCTGCACTTTTGCTTGAAGGTATGGCACTCGTTGTGTCACCTCTCATCTCCTTGATGAAAGACCAAGTGGATACCCTACAAGCTAATGGCATTGCTGCTGATGCATTAAACAGCAGCAAAGAGGAACTGGCCAATAGGACCATCCATGAACGTTGTCAAAAGGGAGAACTAAGGATTCTATATATTTCACCAGAACGTCTGATTGCGGAAATTCCTTGGCTGCAACAATGTGTAAAGGTGTCCATGATTGCCATAGACGAGGCGCACTGTGTCTCACAATGGGGACATGATTTCCGACCGGAATATACTCAACTGGGAATACTGGATGAATGTTTCCCTAAAGTTCCAAGACTTGCTTTGACCGCAACGGCAGACAAGATCACCAAAACAGACATAGTTGAGCAATTACATTTGCGTAATCCTAAAGTTTTCATCAGTAGCTTTGACCGTCCCAATCTAAGTCTTGATGTGCGCAAGGGTTATCGGAAACGTGAGCGCATGAGCACTATCTTGAACGTTATCAGCCGTCATCCTAATGAAAGCGGGATTATATATTGTCTGTCAAGAAAAGGCACAGAGGATTTAGCAACCGACTTGAAATCCAATGGCATTGCGGCTGGAATTTATCATGCCGGTCTCTCATCAGAGGAGAGAACTCGCGTACAAGACGATTTCATTAATGACCGTATCCATGTGATATGCGCCACAATCGCTTTTGGTATGGGTATAGACAAAAGCAACATACGCTTTATTATACACAACAACCTGCCCAAAAGTATCGAGAGTTTCTATCAGGAAATAGGTCGTGGAGGTAGAGATGGGTTGCCAACAGAGACTATACTATTCTATAATTTACAGGATTTGATAACACTTCGTGGTTTTGCTGAAAAAAGCGGTCAACGTGAAATCAACATGGAAAAGTTGAACCGCATGCAAGAATATGCCGAAGCGCAAGTATGCCGAAGGCGGATTCTTTTGAATTACTTCGGTGAAACCAGTGAATGCCATTGTGGTAATTGTGATGTATGCAAGAATCCACCACAAAACTTTGATGGTTCGGTTCTTGTCCAAAAAGCATTGTCTGCCATCAAAAGATGCAATGAGAGAATAGGTTTTTCTGTGACAGTAGATGTATTGAAAGGCAGTTTGTCCTCTACGGTTGTAGCGAAAGGCTATAATAAATTTAGGACATTTGGAGTGGGACGTAACGTGCCCGCCAATGATTGGTACGCTTACCTGCTGCAGATGCTTCAAATGGGCTATATCGAGATTGCTTACAATGAAGACAAACATCTAAAAGTTACACCTTTGGGCGAAGATATACTATATGGACGAAAGCAAGCACAACTGTCTGTCATCGTTCGCGAAGACTTACGTGTAACAAAGCAAAAGCGTAAGAACATCATTTCTAAATCGTCTATGGATACTATTTCTGACGATGACTTGCTATTTGAAAAACTGAGGGCATTGCGCAAGACTATCGCTGATGAAATAGGAAAACCTGCATATATTATCCTTTCAGATAAGTCTCTGCGTTCTCTTGCTTCCAAAAAGCCAACAAACCTTTCTCTTTTTGGAAATGTTTACGGTATAGGTGAACACAAGAAAATGCTATTGGGTGAACGTTTTGTTGATTTGATTTGCAATCACCTTGGAGTTTCTCGTTCGCCCGAACCTATTACATCACCCTTTCAAAGCCAGACAGCAGATAAGAAAACAGAGGTTATCTCAGCTGTAAAAACTAATTTATCATATATGGATAGGCAGAAACAATTATACCGCAATGCATATGCGCCTTGGACAGAAGAAGAAGAAAGGACATTGCTTGACCTTCACAAACAAGGAAAAAAGGTTTCTGAACTTATTGATATATTCCAAAGAAATGCTGGGGCAATCCGCTCAAGGCTAAAGCGATTAGGCGAATTATAACAATCTATACCATATCCCAAAATATGTCTTTCTGGAATAGAATTATATATACAATCAACGGCGCAGATGGTCGGTCGGCTTACTCACAGGAAGTGTCATACGATGCTTCCCGTTATGTTTTTGTGGATGTTGAGGTCGGATTAAAGGATCATAAGATTCATGATATTGGTGCTCTTAGATGGGATGGAGCTGTATATCATTCTGCAAACAAGCGGGAGCTGATGGATTTCTTAAAAGACGCGGATTTTATCTGTGGACATAACATAATCAATCATGATGCCAAATATCTGTTTGAAGAAGAGTCACACAGATGCTTGCTCGTTGACACACTGTTTGTGTCACCATTACTTTTTCCAGAGCGTCCTTACCATCGTTTGTTAAAAGATGACAAGCTAATAAGCGAACAGATGAACAATCCTGTCAACGACTGTAAGAAGGCTTATGACTTACTAATGGATGAGGTGACCAAATGGGATGAGCTTTCTACTTCAGCTAAGACAATATTCTCAACCCTCCTTCAAGACCATGACGAGTTCAAGGGATTCTTCACTTTTATCAATGCCAAGGTCGGTAAGAAAGAAACATTAGCAAAGTTGATTCGTTCAAAGTATATCGGCAAGATTTGCGAACATGCAGATATTGAAAGCATGATAAATCAGCATCCTTGTGAACTGGCATACGCGCTTGCATTGATAGACACCACAGACTATCGTTCCATCACACCGGCATGGGTGCTCCATAATTATCCGAATGTGGAGAATCTTATACGCCTTCTCCGACATACAAAATGTACGGAAGGTTGTGATTATTGCAATAAAGACCTTGATGTACTTGTTAATCTGAAACAGTTCTTCGGCTTTAATAAATTCCGGACCTACGAAGGCGAACCGCTACAGGAGAATGCAGCCCGTGCTGCCGTGGAGCATGAATCATTATTGGCCATCTTCCCTACAGGCGGAGGGAAATCACTGACATTCCAGTTGCCTGCCTTGATGGAGGGGCACTCTGTACATGGACTTACTGTTGTAATCTCGCCCTTGCAGTCATTGATGAAAGACCAAGTGGACAACTTGGCAGAAAGAGGTATTACAGATGCCGTCACTATCAATGGCTTACTCGATCCTATCAGCCGTTCTGAGGCTATTCAACGAGTGATGGACGGTGATGCCTCGCTATTGTATATTGCTCCAGAGATGCTTCGGTCGAAGACGATAGAGAAGATTTTGCTGGCACGCCATGTAGTACGATTTGTGATAGACGAAGCGCATTGTTTCTCCTCTTGGGGACATGACTTCCGGGTAGATTATCTCTACATTGGCAAGTTTATCAGTCAATATCAGAAGAATAAAAAGTGTCGTGAACCAATACCCGTTTCCTGCTTCACCGCCACAGCAAAACAGAAGGTGGTGCAGGACATTTGCGACTATTTCAAACAGACACTCAACCTCGACCTTCAGATTTTTGCTTCTTCGGCAACCCGTACTAATCTACGTTATTCGGTTATCCACGCTGACACGGATGAGGATAAATATATGAAATTACGTTCATTGATAGCCGAATCATCTTGCCCTACCATTGTATATGTATCCCGAACCAAACGTACAAGACAACTGGCAGACAAGCTCACTCGGGACGGGTTCAAGGCTCTACCCTTCAATGGCAAGATGGATGCGGAAGACAAAATTACCAATCAGGAAGCTTTCATGAATGACCGTGTGCGCATTATTGTGGCAACCTCGGCTTTTGGAATGGGTGTTGACAAAAAAGATGTGGGGCTGGTGATACATTATGACATTTCTGATTCATTAGAGAATTATGTCCAGGAGGCTGGTCGTGCTGGTCGTGACCCACATCTCGAAGCGCGCTGTTTTGTGCTATATAGCGACGCTGACCTTGACAAACATTTTATCTTGCTCAATCAAACAAAGCTCAGTATTAGTGAGATACAGCAGGTATGGAAGGCCGTGAAAGACTTGACTAGACAACGTATGCGTGCATGCTGCTCTGCTTTGGAAATAGCCAGAAAGGCAGGTTGGGACGACTCAGTATCTGACATTGAGACACGTGTACGGACAGCTTTGGCTGCATTGGAACAGGCAGGCTACCTGGAGCGTGGAAACAACGTACCACATGTCTATGCCACGGGCATCACCGTGAAGAACATAGATGAAGCCCGCAGACGTATCACGGAATCCTTGCTTTTTGAGAATGAGGAGATTGAAAAGGCTGTGCGCATCATAAAATCACTGATATCACAGAAATATATTGCCAAAGCTCAAGACGCAGAAGCGGAATCGCGCATAGATTATCTGGCAGACATTCTCGGACTGAGCAAGAGCGAGGTTGTCTCCAGCGTAGAGCGTATGCGCCAAGAAGGTATCCTTGCCGATTCAAAGGACATTTCCGCTTTTCTGAACGATGCAGGAGAATCGGAAAACAAGTCGAAGCGTCTGTTGGAACGCTTCACGAAACTTGAACGTTACATTCTCGAACATATATCTAATGCTCCACTTCGCATCTCATACAAGCAACTGAACGACAATGCCCAGAAAGAAGGTGTCAAGACTGCGACAGAAAAAGATATCCGCACATTGTTATATTTCTTGACCGTCAAAGGCTACACACGCAAGAAAGAGGATGCCGCACGCAATATTGAGTTGATTTGCCAAGTGGGTATGGAATCGACTCTGAAACGCTTTGAAAAGCGTATGGAGATATGCCATTTTACAATTGAATGGCTGTACAGGCAAATATCGCCGGCCACAGAGGAAGGGGCAAGGAATAATGGAGTCCAGTTCTCCGTAGTGGAACTGTTGAATGATTTAAAAACCAATGGAAGAACCTTGTTTGGCACCATACAGGATGTACAATTGGAAGATGTAGAAGAGGCATTGCTCTACCTGTCGAAGATTGGTGCCCTGAAATTGGAGGGCGGTTTCCTTGTGCTCTATAATGCCATGGATATCCGTCGTATCAAGGATAGCAGACTGCGTTATAAACAGGAGGACTATCGTATGCTCAGCGAGTTCTACAAACAGAAGATTCAGCAAGTGCATATCGTGGGCGAATATGCCAATCTGATGGTGCGTGACTATAATGCAGCTCTGCAGTATGTGCAGGATTACTTCCAGATGGATTACAAGCGGTTTGTTTCGAAATATTTCAAAGGAGAGCGCGTACGGGAGATAGAGCGAAACGTTACCCCGGAGAAGTATAAGCATATTTTTAGTACGCTTTCTGCAAAACAGATGGAAATTATCTCCGACAAAGAATCGCGTTGCATCGTGGTGGCGGCAGGGCCAGGCAGTGGAAAGACGCGAGTCCTGGTACATAAGCTCGCCTCGTTGCTATTGCTCGAAAATGTCAAGCACGAACAGCTGTTGATGCTCACATTCTCACGTGCGGCGGCCATAGAGTTCAAACAGCGGCTAATGGGGCTTATCGGCAATGCTGCCCATTTTGTCGAAATCAAGACTTTCCATTCCTATTGTTTTGACCTGTTGGGCAAAATTGGCAATCTCGATGATGCAAAGGATGTGGTGGCGCGTGCTGCGCAAATGATTAAAGATGGAGAAGTGGAACCGAACCGTATTGCCAAGACGGTTTTGGTCATTGACGAGGCGCAGGACATGAGTGATGAGGAGTATGCCTTGGTACATGCCTTGATGACAGCCAACGAAGAGATACGCATTATTGCCGTTGGCGATGACGATCAGAATATATTTGAGTTCCGTGGTTCAGACTCCCGTTACATGACTCAGCTACTGAAAAAATCAGAAGGGCGGTTTGTCGAGATGACAGAGAACTACCGCAGTTCGCGGCATGTGGTCGATTTTGCCAACGCATTTGTGAGTGGAATAAGGGGACGAATGAAAAGGGAACCCATCATTTCCATGAATCATAAAGAAGGGTTCGTTAGCATTCATCATCATGTTTCGCATATAATGTACCAACCTCTTGTCGATAATCTGCTGGCTCACCGTGGGGAAGGTTCCACTTGTGTATTGACTCAAACTAACGAGGAGGCGGTCATCCTTGTCGCTTTGTTGCGTAAACACGGACTGAACAGCAAACTGGTGCAGAGCATGGACGGTTTCCGGTTCTGGAATATGGCTGAGGTGCGCATGTTCCTCAAGTTGATAAACCGACATAGACCGATTATCCCGGATGAAGTATGGGATAATGCAAAAAACAAGACTTTTGCCATGTATGCCAATTCATCGAGTCTTCATTACCTGCAACGGTGTCTCTTGCTATTTGAACAGACAAATAAAACAAAGTATCACACAGACTTCAAGGAATTTGTATTCGAATCGTCGGTCGAGGATTTCTGTGACCTTACAGGTGCAGACGTAGTAGTCTCTACAATACATAAGGCCAAAGGACGTGAGTTTGATGATGTTTATATGCTCATCACTAAGCCTCAGCATATTCAGGATGAAGTGTTGCGCCGATATTATGTGGGAGCTACCCGTGCAAAAGAGCGTCTGTTCATCCATACCGACAGCCCTCTTTTAGACCGCATGCCTGCTGATGAACATCATATCTGCCAGCAACTGTATGATATGCCTGACGAGATTGTTCTACAATTATCGCACAAGGATGTAAATCTCGGCTTTTTCAAATCGCGAAAGAATAAGATACTTGAACTCAGAGCAGGTCAGAAACTTCGTTTTGACAACAACTATCTTTATGACAATTGTACGGACATGGCCGTTGCCCAATTGTCACAGAAGATGCAAGGTGAATTACGTCTTTGGAAAGGAAAAGGCTACTCTGTCATTTCTGCTTCCATCCGTTTTATTGTAGCATGGCGTCCGAAGGATGCACCGCAGGAAGAAAAAGAGCATGCCGTATTGCTCGTCGATTTAATACTCAAAAAAATATAGAATGCTATAATCGTCTCCATGTTCCACAAGATTGGGCGTGGAGACAGACGAGTAAAGCGTGAACAGGTCATCAAACTTGCAGAACTATTCCTGCCCGTCACCGAGCACCTCCTTGCGCCGCTCCTCCATCATGGCCTTGGCCTCTGTAGACCATGCGAGCTCGACGTCACGGCCGAGCGGCGCGCGCATGGAGCGGCCCGTGGCCGTGGCGAGCAGCTTCACCGACTTCACGGCGGAGCCCACGCGGGCCTGCGCGGCAAACTGGCCCGTGGCGGCGGCGAGGCCGCCGACGTCGGCATACGGACGACTTTCGGTAGAGAGCTTGAAGATGGCGAGGTCGCCTATCTTCACCGAGTTGCCCGCAAGGAGCTGCTCGCGTATGCAGCGGACGAAGTCTGTGAGCAGGCCCTCTATCATCCCGACGGTGAAAGGGGTGTGATGCGCCTCCATGTGCAGCGCCAGCTCGTGTATGTCGAGCATCTGTTTCGTCACCGAACGGACATACCAGTTTTTCTTGTTGCTTGTCACGTCCAAGCCCTCGTACCATTTCAATTCAAGCATGATTGTCTGTTTTTTCAACGGTTCATTATCTACGACGGTAAAATTACGCATTATTTCCGTCACCGGAGTGCCCGACGGCAGTTTTTTCTGCAGTTTTATGACTTTTTATACGCGTTCGGGAAAATTATATCCATGCCGTTTCAAATAGCCATACGGCACACACGCCCATGCCGTGCTATATAGTACGCGATGAAAAACCAATGGTATTTTTGAAAATACCAATGGTTTTTAGAAAAATACCAATGGTATTTTTTCGTCAGGATAGTAGTAGAGCTATCGGAAAACGGCATCCATGCAGGTGGAAACGGCATCCATAGCAGGAGAGAACGGCATCCACAGCAGGCGGAAACAGCATCAACGGCAAACTGATACTGCATCCGCATGATACGCGAGAGCGGCATTTTACAAGGCCAGAACCGGTTTATTACAGCTTCCGGAGGGCTTTATTAACTGAAAATGACTATCTTTGCATTACGGTTCGCGCAGCGATTCTAATGCGCGGCATAACTAACCGATAACATGACGATGATGAAGAGAATTAAGATGACATGCTGCGTGACGGCCGCTGCGGCCCTTGCCATATGCTCATGCGGCAGCACGGGCGGCGCGGATGAGGCAATGGCACAGCACGTGCCGGCTGCTCCCGACTATGCAGACACGGCGATGTGGGTGAGCTACACGCAGCCTGAAGAAGACTCGGGTGTGGACGTGTTCTACATACCCTCGACATGGGAGTTCGACTACACCGCGCAGGACGGGAAGATATGCCACTATGCCGACCCGGCCATCAAGGCGCACCGCGACGACATGAGGACGGAGATGGACAAGGTGGCGGAGTATATGGCCGGCGGAAACAGGTTTTACTCGCCGTACTACAGGCATATCACCCTCGACACGTGGGCCACGCTCGACGAGGATACCATCGAGGCGCGCTACCGCAGCGTGTCGTTCACCGACGTGCGCGCCGCGTTCGGCCATTTCGAGGCGCATAGCAGCGGAGGACGGCCGTTCATCCTCGCCGGATTCAGCCAGGGGGCGAAGTCGGTGGTCGAACTGATGAAGATTCTCACGCCCGAACAGCAGGGCCGGATGGTGGCAGCGTACGTGCTCGGATATAAGGTGACGCCGGCAGATGCCGCTGCCGCGCCGTGGATAAGGGCCGCGCAGGGTGCGGACGACACGGGCGTCACGGTGTGCTACAACTCCGTCTCGGATATCAAGTATGTCAAACCGGTTGTCGCCGCGCCGAACATCATGTGCATCAACCCCGTGAACTGGCGAACTGACGGCACGCCGGCCGTGCTCGACGATACCGTCACGGTGACGCTCAACACGGCGCACAACGTGCTCGTGCTCAGCGGTTTCGACGGCAGCTACCTGCCTAATATCCTCGGCATCCTCAACACCGGCGACTATCACGGAATTGAACCGTGGGTATACAGCGAATGCCTGAGAGAGAACATCAAGGAGCGCATCAGGGCGTTCAAGCGCAGAAAGGCGAAGGAATGAAGATAAACGAAAAGAAAAGGAGAGATAAACGCAAAGACGCAGGGGCGCAAAGGGGATGGAAGATTGTTTAAAACGAAAAGAAAAGGAGGTTTAAATGCAAAGACAAAAGAATATAAACGCAAAGGTCGCAAAGACGCAAAGCCTTGATATGTAAAAGTGAAAGTCAAGAAACAAAAGTCCTTTGCGTCTTTGCGACCTTTGCGTTAAAAAAAAACTTCCGACTCTTTGCGCCCCTGCGTCTTTGCGTTTATATCCTTTCGGCTCAGCGTTTCAAGCGTATAAACAGATTATTTACCATACATTAATTATAATAAGGATGAACGAAGAGATTTTTGTAAAGCATATCGCCGCCGGACTGAACCTGCCGGAACGCAAGGTGGCAAACACGCTCGCCCTGCTCGGCGAGGGATGCACGATACCCTTCATCAGCAGATACCGCAAGGAGCGCACCGGCGGACTCGACGAGGTGCAGATTGCCGGCATCAGCGACATGGCGGACAAGATGAGGGAGATGGCGAAGCGCAAGGAGACCATCATCAGCACCATCACGGGGCTGGACCGCATGACGGACGAACTGATGAGGAGGATAGAAAGCTGCTGGAACGCCACGGAGCTGGAGGACATCTACCTGCCTTACAAACCGAAACGGCGCACGAGGGCGCAGGTCGCACGCGAACTGGGACTCGAACCGCTTGCCGCGGTGATAATGGCGCAGCGCGAAAGAGACCCAAAAGGCGCGGCGCGCAGGTTTGTTAAAGACGGGGTGAAGGATGTGGAGCAGGCCATAAAGGGAGCTCAGGACATCATCGCGGAGAACGTAAGCGAGGACGAGCAGGCAAGGACAATGGTGCGCGGAGCCTTCAGGCGCGAGGCGGTGATAACGTCGCGGGTGGTGAAAGGCAAGGCGGAAAGCGAGGAGGCGGCGAAGTATTCCGACTACTTCGACTTCTCCGAACCGCTGCGCCGGTGCTCCTCTCACCGCCTGCTGGCCATGAGGCGCGGCGAGAGCGAGGGCATCCTGCGGGTAAGCATATCGGCAGACGATGACGACTGCACCGAAAGGCTCTGCCGCAGATACGTGAAAGGTGGCGGAGCTTGCGCCGGCATCGTGGCCGAGGCAGTGAAAGACAGCTACAAGCGCCTGCTGAAACCGGGTATCGAGACGGAGTTTGCCGCCCTCAGCAAGGAGAAGGCGGACGACGAGGCCATCGCCGTGTTCGCCGGAAACCTGCGCCAGCTGCTGCTATCGCCGCCGCTCGGACAGAAACGCGTGATGGGCATCGACCCGGGATTCCGCACGGGATGCAAGGTGGTATGCCTCACGGCGCAGGGAGACCTCGTGCACCACGAGGCCATATTCCCCCACCCTCCCGTGATGAAGACGACGCTCGCCGCGGCACGGCTCAACGACATGATACGCAAATATGCCATCGAGGCGATTGCGATAGGCAACGGAACGGCAAGCCGCGAGACCAAGCGCTTCGTCGACAGCACCATCGGTAGCGGCGCGGAGATAAAGGTGTTCGTCGTCAGCGAAGACGGCGCATCGGTATATTCGGCCTCAAAGACCGCACGCGAGGAGTTTCCGGATGAGGATGTCACCGTGCGCGGGGCCGTGTCAATAGGCCGCCGGCTGATAGACCCGCTCGCCGAACTGGTGAAGATTGACCCGAAGAGCATCGGCATCGGGCAATATCAGCACGACGTGGACCAGGCGCGGCTGAAGAAGAGTCTCGACCACACGGTGGAGAGTTGCGTGAACTCCGTGGGCGTGAACCTCAACACGGCAAGCCGCCATCTGCTGACATACGTGAGCGGCCTCGGCCCCACCCTCGCCGAGAATATCGTGAGATACAGAAGTGAGAACGGACCGTTCACCAGCCGCGCGCAACTGAAGAAGGTACCGCGGCTCGGACCGGCCGCCTACGAGCAGTGTGCCGGATTCCTCCGCATTCCGGATGCCAAGAACCCGCTCGACAACAGCGCCGTACACCCCGAGACCTACAAGTTAGTTGAGCAGATGGCCAAGGACTGCGGATGCACCGTGGCCGAACTGATAAAGGATAAGGCAAAGCGCACCCGGATAGACATCAACAGATATGTCACCGAGACGACCGGACTGCCCACGCTGACAGACATAATGCAGGAGCTGGAGAAGCCGGGACGCGACCCGAGACAGCAAGCTGAAGTGTTCGAGTTCGACCCGGGCATATCGACGGTAGACGACCTGCACGAGGGCATGGAGCTGCCGGGCATAATAACGAACATCACAAACTTCGGAGCATTCGTCGACGTTGGCGTGCATCAGGACGGACTGGTGCATATATCACAGCTTGCCGACAAGTATGTGAGCGACCCGACACAGGTTGTCAGGCTGCACCAGCACGTGCGCGTGAGAATAATAGAGGTTGACAGGAAACGCAACCGCATATCCATGTCAATGAAAGGCCTTAACTGACGCAGGCCGGCTGCATGCAACAAAAAAAGCGGCTGCATGCAACAAAACGGGCAACAAGCATCCAACAAAAAAGGCGACGGATATTTTTCCGTCGCCTTTTTAATATCATTAAAAAATCCGTTTCTTACTTAACCTTAGCTACGATAGCCTTGAAAGCCTCGGGATTGTTTACAGCGAGGTCAGCGAGGACCTTGCGGTTGATCTCGATTCCGGCCTTGTTCAGAGCACCCATCAGCACTGAGTAGCTCATACCCTCAAGGCGTGCAGCTGCGTTGATACGCTGAATCCACAGTGAGCGGAAGTTGCGCTTCTTGTTACGGCGGTCACGGTAAGCGTAGGTCAGACCCTTCTCCCATGTGTTCTTGGCTACGGTCCAAACATTCTTGCGGGCTCCGAAGTAACCACGTGTCAGCTTTAAAATTCTTTTTCTCTTTGCTCTTGAAGCAACATGATTTACCGATCTTGGCATAGTTTTCTACTTTTAAATGTTTGACAATTAGGTTTAACGGAGACACAAAAGATCGCGAACCTGTTTCAAGTCGCTCTTGTCAACCAGTGTCTGGTGTACCAAGTTACGCTTCTGCTTTGTTGTTTTCTTCGTCAGGATGTGACGGTGGTAAGCGTGATGTCTCTTAATCTTACCCGTACCGGTGAAGCGAAATCTCTTCTTTGCACCGGAGTTTGTCTTTACTTTTGGCATTTTTTTAATGTTTTGATTGTTGTTATTTATTATCAGTGGCAACGCATATACCGGGCGTTACGCACCTTTCTCTTCTTTCTCTTTTGCTTGTGGAGCCTCCTGTCATTCCTCGCCGGTGAGCTTCTTCAGCGCGTCGGCGCTTATCTTGGCGTTTGCAAGCAGTCCGCCGTTCGAAGCCTCGGTTGTCTCTGCATCGTCGGCCGGCTTCCTGTCGGCATCCTTAGCCTCCGAAACCCTCTTCTCGCGGTCCATGGCCTGCTGGCTCTTCTTCACAACTCCGGCTTTCTTCGGGGCGATGTAGATAAACATCTTCTTGCCCTCGAGCGACGGCATGTGCTCTACCTTTCCGTATTCCTCAAGGTCGTTGGCAAAGCGGAGGAGAAGAACCTCGCCCTGTTCCTTGAACAGGATTGAGCGGCCGCGGAAGAAAACGTAGGCGCGCACCTTGTTACCATCCTCGAGAAACTCCTTGGCGTGCTTCAGCTTGAACTGATAGTCGTGCTCGTCCGTCTGCGGTCCGAACCTTATTTCCTTCACCTCAACCTTCACCTGCTTGGCCTTCATCTCCTTAGCACGCTTCTTCTGCTGATAGAGGAACTTTGAATAGTCGATGAGACGACATACCGGCGGATTCGCATTGGGCGATATTTCGACAAGGTCTACTCCCTGTTCACGGGCCATATCCAATGCCTGACGTGTAGGGACTACTGTCGAGCCGCCGTCTCCTACTATGCGGACCTCACGTACACGTATCTGCTCGTTAGTACGGTACTGATTCTTTATCTTGTCATTCTTCATTCAACTATTTTATGAAAATCGGCTGCAAATATACGACAATTCAGGCAATTGACAAAATATTTCGTTCGTTTTCTTCCCCTGCCGAGGCACTTTTAGACATAAAAAAGCGCCATGAGACACGTTGACGGTGTCTTATGGCGCTCATATAGGCTGGTTAAACTGTATTCTTAGAAGTCTTTTGTCATGCTTGCCACCTCTTCGTTTATCTTGGCGGCGAAGTCTTCCATCGACATCACTGACTGCTCGCCGCCGCCCTGCGGACGCACGGCCACGGTGCCGTCGGCCTGCTCTTTCTCACCGACGATGAGCATGTAGGGTATGCGCTTCAGCTCGTTGTCGCGCACCTTGCGGCCTATCTTCTCGTTGCGGTCGTCGATTGTGGCGCGCACGCCCACCGAGTCGAAATACTTGGCAACCTTTGCCGCATAGTCGTTGTACTTCTCGGAGATGGGCAGGATGGCCACCTGGTCGGGCGTGAGCCAAAGCGGGAAGTGGCCGGCGGTGTGTTCGATAAGCACTGCACAGAAGCGCTCCATAGAGCCGAACGGTGCACGGTGAATCATGACGGGAGTCTTCTTGGTGTTGTCCTCGTCCGTATATTCAAGCTGGAAACGCTTGGGCAGGTTGTAGTCTACCTGTATCGTACCGAGCTGCCAGCGGCGGCCGATGGCGTCCTTTATCATGAAGTCGAGCTTCGGACCGTAGAAAGCGGCCTCTCCGTATTCCACCTTTGCCGTCAGGCCCTTCTCCTTGCAGGCCTCCACGATGGCGGCCTCAGAGCGTGCCCAGTCTTCATCTGAACCTACATACTTCTCGTGGTCGTCCGGATCGCGGAGCGATATCTGTGCCTCGAAGTTGAATCCGAATGCCTTGAGCACGATGTTGATGATGTCCATGACGTTGAGGAACTCCTGCTTAACCTGGTCCGGACGGCAGAAGATGTGGGCATCGTCCTGGGTGAACGAGCGCACACGGGTCAGTCCGTGAAGCTCTCCGCTCTGCTCGTAGCGGTAAACAGTGCCGAACTCAGCGATGCGGAGGGGCAGGTCCTTATATGAACGCGGCTTCCATGCGAACACCTCGCAGTGGTGGGGGCAGTTCATTGGCTTGAGCATGTACTCCTCGCCTTCCTCCGGGGTATGTATCGGCTGGAACGAGTCCTTGCCGTAGTGTGCGTAATGTCCGCTGGTGACATAGAGGTTCTTGCTTCCGATGTGCGGGGTGATCACCTCGCGGTAGCCGAAGCGGGTCTGCACCTTGCGGAGATGTTCCTGCAGGCGGAGGCGCAGCTCGGTGCCTTTTGGCAGCCAGATGGGCAGGCCCTTGCCCACTTTCTCTGAGAACATGAAGAGCTCCATCTCCTTGCCGATTTTCCGGTGGTCGCGCTTCTTGGCCTCCTCGAGCATCACGAGATACTCGTCGAGCATCTTCTTCTTGGGGAACGTTATTCCATAGAGGCGCTGCATCTGCTCGCGGGTGGCGTCGCCACGCCAGAAAGCACCGGCAACGCTCGTGAGCTTCACTGCCTTTATCGCACCCGTGTTCAGCAGGTGGGGACCCTTGCACAGGTCGGTGAATGCGCCTTGGGTATATGTCGTTATCGTACCGTCTTCGAGATCCTGCTCGATGTGCTCGCACTTGTATGTCTGTCCGGCTGCGGCAAACTCGGCAAGGGCGTCGGCCTTGGCCACTTCCTTGCGCACCACGGGCTCCTTCTTTCCGGCCAGTTCCTTCATCTTGGCCTCAATCTTGGGGAAGTCTGACTCCTTGATAGACTCGCCGTCCTTCAGCAGCACGTCGTAGAAAAAGCCGTTCTCTACGGCCGGACCGAAACCGAACTGGATGCCGGGATACAGCTCCTGCAGCGCCTCGGCCAGCAGGTGGGCCGACGTATGCCAGAAAGCGTGGCGTCCCTCCTCATCGTCCCACTTATAGAGGGCGATGGTTGCGTCTTCGGTTATAGGACGATTAAGTTCTACTGTCTCACCATTCACTCCGCAAGCCAATACGTCGCGTGCCAAAGCCGGTGATATGCTTTCGGCAATCTGCAATCCTGTGACGCCCTGCTCATACGAGCGAACAGAACCGTCAGGAAACTTAATGTTAATCATATCTACAATATATGTTTTGGTTTAATCAACGGCAAAGGTATATATTTTTCTAAAAACGTGGGCAAGAAAGGAAGACTTTTTGACGCTTGGGGCTGCAAAAGGTGCGGTCAGCCCCTGGTCATGACATGAGGAAACAGCCGCGGTTGTCACTTCCGATACTTCTTAATGACGCTGTAAGCCTTGTAGAGACCGAGCTCTCCGGCCTTGCTCAGGTCGCCGATGCCTTCCCCGACCTTCTTCTCTGCCAGCCGCGCAAGTCCGCGGTTATAGTATGCCTCGGCCATGTTGGCGTCCAGTCTGATGGCTGATGTGTAGTCTTCCACGGCGTGCACATAGTCTTTCCGTCCGGCATACACGTTGCCGCGGTTATAGTAAAGGTAGGCGCTCTGCGGACTGGCGGCGATGGCGTCGGTCAGGTCGGAAAGCACGTTGGCCGTCTTCATGGTGACGTCCGTGCCCTGAGAGGCGTTAAACTCGTTCTGCCTCGACTGGCACACGGCACGCTGCCAGTAGGCCAGCGTCATGGTGCTGTCTGCCTGGATGCAGGCCGACGCATCGTCTATGGCGCTCTCGAAGTTCTGCACCATCGAGTAGGCCACGGAGCGCATGAGGAGCAGCCGGTTGCGGAGCGGCTTGCCTTCGGCGGCGGAGATGCCCGCCGTGAGGCTGTCGATATAGGCGAAATAGGTCTCCGCACTACCCTCGCCCACCGCCTGATGGCCGTTGTTCACATGCAGCGCCATGCCCTGCGGGCCGCCGGTGCGGGCCGCAACCGACAGGTTGAAGCTCTCCACGCTGCCGTCGAACGGCACATACGTCTTTATCCCGCTGCGGATGCGCTCGTATGAAAGCTCGTACATCGGCATGTACTCCATGTCTGCGGCCCGGTTCTGCACCCGTCCGCGATACTCGCTCTCATATTCCGGTCCGCTCTCCTGCTCGTCGGCCACGGCAAGCTGGTTGTATTTATCGGGGTCTATGTCGCTGCGCTTGCGGAGCTGCTTCTTGTCGAGGCGCGGCTGGATGCCGTAGAGCGACTTGTAGAGCCGTGCCTTGTATACCTTGAACTCGTCGGCCTCGGCCTGCTTGGTCATGCCCAGCCGGCGGTAGCATCCCGCACGGTTGATGAGTCCGGTCCAGAAGTTGGGATACTCGTCGATGACCTTTGTGTAGTCACGTATCGCCGCCCGCAGGTCTCCCGTCTTGTCGAGCAGTATAGCACGGTTAAGCAGGGCCATGATGTTATCTGGCTCAAGGTTAAGCACAAAGTCGAAGTCGGTGATGGCGCGGTTGTCGTCGCCGATGTGGGCGCGCAGCAGTCCGCGGTTGTAATGCCCGAGAAAATTGCCTGGCTCGAAGTCGAGGGCCGTGTCGTAGTCGGCCATTGCCCCGCGCAGGTTGTTGCGCTTTATACGCGCAAGGGCGCGATTGATGTAGTATCCGGCCGTCTTCGGCTGCAAGTGTATTGCCTTGCCGAGATATTCCTCGGCATTCTCCCATTCCTCACGGGCGAAACTGATGCCCGAGCGGGCGGCCCATACGCCGGCATCGAACTCGTCGATGGCGATGCTCTTCTCCAGCGCCTTCTCCGCGTTCACCGTGTCCTTGCGGTGCAGATACACCTCGGCCTGCATCGAATATGCTTTTGCGCTGCGGCTCCACTTGGTCAGCATGGTGTCTATGTCTGCCAGGGCACCGTCGTAGTCGTCCTGATAGATGCGGCAGAGCACGCGGTTATGCCACAGTCCCTGATTCTCAGGGTCGTACCGCAGTGCGCGCACATAGTCGCTGATGGCTTCGTCATACTTCTTCTGCTGTATGCGCGTCAGTCCGCGAAGCTCGTATACCTTTACTACAAACGGATTCCTCTCGAGTGCCTCGGTGCAGTCGCTCTCCGCGCCGACGTAGTCGTCAAGATAGTATTTGGCCACGGCGCGGTAGAACCACGGCTCGTACAGATACGGCTTTGCACCGATGGCCTGATTGAAATACTGTATAGAAAGAACATAGTCCTCATAGTAGAGGGCACTCCGGCCCACGGTCACCAGCCTGTCGGTATTGAACTGCGCCCTACCGGCAAGCGGAAGAAAAACCAAAAAGAGGAATACAATCTTTCTATACATATAATGTCTTTATCGCCCCGACGGAAATCAGTGGCGTGCCGCAGCCTTCGTCTTATAGCCGCAACGGTAGCGGCCCTGGAGCAGCGCACGCATCTTATTCTTTATCAGTTGCTTGCGCAACGGCGATATACGGTCTACGAAAACCTTTCCGTCGAGATGGTCAAACTCGTGCTGCATAACCCTCGCGAGATATCCGTCGACCCACTCGTCGTGCTCGGCAAGCTGTTCGTCAAGATACCTGACATGGATGCGCTTCGGGCGCGTGACGCGCTCGTGTATGGCCGGCAGGCTCAGGCATCCCTCTTCCATGGTCTCCGTCTCGCTCTCGTCGTACTCGACGATATGCGGGTTTATGTATGCCTTGCGGAAGTCTTTATACTCAGGCAGGTCGTCGGAGATGACGTCGAGGTCTATCACCACCACCCTTATGGCCTTTCCTATCTGCGGGGCTGCCAGTCCCACGCCTTCCGACTCGGTCAGCGTCTCGAACATGTCGCGGATGAGTTCGCTCAGTCCGGGATAGTCTGCCGGAATGTCCTCGGCAACCTTACGCAACACCGGCTGGCCATATATATAAATAGGTAAAATCATTTACGTTCTGCGTTTATTAGTCCAACATCTTACTCTCCAAGGCCCGTCAGCGCCTTGAAGCCATGTAATCCTGCAAAATTATCGTTGCGCTGATCTCGTCGACAAGCGCCTTGTCGCGGCGGGCTTTACGTCCGAGCCCGCCGTCAAGCATAGCCTTATGGGCGAGCACGGATGTAAACCGCTCGTCGTAAAACTCTATCGGAATCCCGGGCATGGCCTTCCGCCAGCGGTTGACGAATGCCGTCACCCTGGCCATATTCTCGCTCGGCCTGCCGTCCGGCTGCCGCGGCTCTCCTATTATTATCCGCTCGACGGGCTCGCGTGCCACGTATCCCTTAAGATAGTCGAACAGGCTATCGGTAGGCACCGTGCACAACCCTCCGGGAACAATCTGCAGCGGGTCGGTCACGGCCAGCCCGGTGCGTTTCTTCCCGTAGTCTATAGAAAGCAGCCTTGCCACGAATACGACAGATAATACCTTATTTACTTTCCGTTATAGAGCAGCCAGGCATCCTTGAACTTGCCTCTCAGGTCGTTGCGGCTCGACACTGCATCAGTCTTCGAGTCGAACGTGGTGGCGATGACGCGGTACATGTTTATCGCGGCATTCTTCACCACCTGGGCGTCATATCCCTCGCCCTTCAGGCGCTGCTGGAGCCCCTCGGCATTTGCCATGACGGAGAACGAGCCTACGACTACGCTGAAGTTCTTGAGGCCGGAACCGTTCACGAGAGAGACATTCTCCGTCTTCACGCTCACATTATCCGAGTTGTCGACAATCGTCGTCTCTGTCACCGGGGTCTCGACCACGGGTGCCACAGGAGTAGTGTTCACGTCTGTGGGCTCCGTCTGCTGCTGTGCCATCTCCTGGGCCTTAGCCTTCTCATACGCTTTCTTATATGCGCTCTCGCTCGATTTACAACCGGTAAAAGCCATTGCAACGCACAGGCCGGCGCATAAAACCATGTATTTCCTCATTTTCTGTACCTTTATTTATTTAATTATACTCGTTTATTCTCGCATTATAAAAATATGTTTGCGAAGTTACAAAATATCAGTCAAAAGATTAAAGATTAGCACATAAAGTTTGTTAAATACAAGAAATCAGTGCGTTTTAACATAAAATGGCTACCGCCGGCACTGCCGTTCGGAAAAGTTTACGTATATTTGTCCAACGAATAAAACATTGTCTAATTTAAAATTATAAAGCTATGAAAAGTTTAGGTTATATCGGAGCATTCCTCGGCGGAGCCGTTGCGGGTGCAGTGCTGGGCGTTTTGATTGCCCCCGAGAAAGGACGTGACACACGCGAGAAAATAACAGATGCCGTCGACGACTTCATGAAGAAGCACAACATCAAGCTGAGCAGGAAGGAAATCGGCGACTTGGTGGACGATATCAAGGATGCCGCTCCGGAAGATTAACAATGTATTGACACTTCTATAATAGGATTACATGCTATCAAGCGACAAGAACGTTGAGTCAATAGCACAGCTGTTGGAAGTGCTGAAAAATCACATCGGGCTTCAGAAGGAATATCTGAAGTTCGATGTGATAGACAAGATTGTGCGCCTCGTGACGGCCCTTGTGCTGACGATTATCATTTTCATTCTATTAATAGCCGTACTGTTCTACATGTCGTTCGCCGTGGTCTACTGGATGGCTCCGGCCACAGGACTCGGAGCGGCGTTTGCCATCGTCGCCGGATTCTTCACCGTGATGCTGTGCGTGATAGTCGCATTCCGCAAGACATGGATAGAGAGGCCGCTGGTGCGGTTTATGGCTGGCATATTATTAAACTGACCGTTATGACCGATCAAGCACGCATTTTCAGAACGATTGAAGATATACAGGCACGCAGGGAAGAGCTGCGCGGGCAGCTGCACGCAAGCAGCGAGCTGATAGGCGACCTGTGGACAGAACTGTCGAAGGAGAGCAAGCCGAGCTCCAGAGGCGAGATGGTGACAAGCATAATAAGCAAGAGCATAACGGCATTCGACGCTTTCATGCTTGCCAGAAAACTGGTGACCCAATACGGACACATATTCAGAAGGCGCAAGAAATGACGGACCGGCAGACAGAGGCGGCTGCCGCCGCGGCAACGAGCTGCCCGTGACGGTGTAACGGAGCCGTTCTGACGGTGTAACGGACTGCCCGTGACGGTGCAAACGGCAACCCGCGGATATGGCGTGCCGCCTTTCAAATGCGTTTGTGCCCGCTATCAAAAATGTTTTTGAGAACCGACCCAAGTGTTTTTGAGAGCTGTCAAAAACACTTTTATATTCTTACAGCAAACCAAGCATCATCTATAAGAAACATGACGGGGCCGGCATGGCCTTCGCTTGAGGGCATAAAAAAAGGAGTACCGCTGTACTCCAATCTTTGTTAACCTTAAATCTAATACTATGAAAAACACGTTGCAAATATACGAAACAATATCCGAACCGCAAAGAACAACCGCGTTTTTAAGTGTATTTATAACATTATTTAACCCTAAATATCTATTTTCAACCCGTCGTAGGCCAGCGTAACGCCTTCCGGGAGCAACCGGCAGGCCTCTTCGTGCAGCCCGATATGATGGTTTAGATGTATCAGATATGTACGTGCGGCTCCTACCGACCGCGAAAACTCCACCGCATCGCCCACGAGTTGGTGCGAGTGATGGGGCTTCTCGAAGCGCAGGGCATTCACTATCAGCACCTTCACTCCATGCAGGAAACGGAGCTCGCCGTCGCCGATGGTCTTCATGTCGGTGATATAGGCCACGTCGCCGAGCCGGTAGCCCAGTATGGGCATGGCCCCGTGCATCACCTGCAGCGGCATCACCTCTATATCGCCGATGGTGAAAGCGGTGTGCGGACTTATCTGATTGAGGGTTATGCCGGGTACGCTGGGATACTTTTCTTCAACGAAGCAGTAAGGAATGGTATGGCGCAGGCTGTCTGCCGTCGCCTTGCCGGCATAGATGGCGATGTCGCCGAAGCGGCAGTAGGGCCGCAGGTCGTCTATTCCGCCGACATGGTCGTAGTGGTGATGGGTAAGCAGGATGCCGTCAATGCGCCGGAACGGCCGGTCCATCATCTGCTGCCTGAAGTCCGGACCGCAGTCTATCAGTATCCGTGTAGCGTCTGTCTCCACCATCGCCGAACAGCGCAGGCGCCTGTCGCGCGGGTCGCTGCTTGTGCACACGCGGCATCCGCAGCCGAGCACCGGCACGCCGCAGCTTGTCCCTGTCCCGAGAAAGGTTATCTTCATCTGATGTTGACCTCAGGAGTTATCTCCACGCCGAACTTATCCCTGACATCACGGCGCACGGCATCGCAGAGGGCAAGGACTTCCGCACCTGTGGCCCCGCCGCGGTTGACGAGCACAAGGGCCTGCTTCGAATGCACTCCGGCACGGCCCTGCGACTTTCCTTTCCAGCCGCACTGCTCTATCATCCACCCTGCGGGAATCTTCTCGTGAGAGTCATCCACCGGATAATGGGGCATGCCGGCGTATTCAGCCGCCAGCTGCTCGTATTTCTCTCTCGTCACCACGGGGTTCATAAAGAAACTTCCGGCGTTGCCCTCGACGGAGGTGTCGGGCAACTTCGAGTTGCGTATGTCTATTATCACGTCGCGCAGGCATCCGGCTGTAAGCTCCGTGACGCCGCGCCGCTCCAGCTCGGCACGGATGTTTCCGTAGTCTAAGCGCGGGCTGAACACCTTGCTGAGGATGTATGTCACATAGGTGATGACATACCTGTCGCGCCACTCGCGCTTGAAGCGGCTCTGCCGGTAGGAGTAGCCGCACTCCCCGTTGCTGAACGAGCACTCGATGCCAGTGGCGAGCTCAACGGCCTCCACCTTATATATAACGTCCTTGGCTTCCACTCCGTAGGCCCCTATGTTCTGCACGGCGCTCGCCCCCACCTCACCGGGGATGAGCGAAAGGTTCTCAAGGCCGTGCCATCCGTTGCCGGTGCACATTCGGACCACATCATCCCATGTCTCGCCGCTGCCGGCACGTAGCAGCACACGGTCGCCGTCTTCCGTGACCGAAATGCCCTTTATGGCCGAGTGGAGCACGGTGCCTGTATAGTCGCCGGTGAGCAACAGGTTGCTCCCGCCTCCCAATATGAGCAGGGGGCGGTCGGCATCGGTCAGTCCGGCGGCAACTTCTTTCAGTTCACTGACCGATTCAAACTCAACGAACCGGGCGCACGAGGCTTTTATTCCGAAGGTGTTATGACCGGTAAGGTCGTAGTTTCTGATATCTCTCATCGCATCAAGTTCTCATTTTTGTAAGCAGCCACCGGCCCTCATGACGCTTGAATGTAAGTTCCATATCGAGGCCGTTTGATATTCCGCTGATGACGAATATCTTGGTGTTGCTGTTTCCGTAGTTCTGCCCGTAGTTGATGTTATATATCATCTCCGAAGGAAGCTCCGGGGCAAAGGCCGGCCATGTGTCGGGAGTTATCACGCCTTCCATCTGTCCGAAGTCGTCGTCGGGGTCCGGACCGATGAACGACACGGTTTCGTCAAGACTGCCGATCTGGAACGTCGAGTCTGACGCAAAGCTGTGATAGAACTTCAGGAATGAAGAGTTGGGACTCTTGTATAAGGGGATGATGTTGACGGAGTGAAGCATCCACAGGCCGTTCATACGGTCGAAGACATACTGCTTCACGGTCTTAATATTGAAAAAAACCTTCTCCACGACGACATGGCTTACCGACGTGTCCTTCAGCAGGCTCATCTGCTTGCGCGAATCGAATATCAACGTGTAGTAACCCTGCCGCATGAAGAAGTGGTCCATCTTCCACTGACCCTTACGGATGCTGTCCGTCTTGCTCCCCTTGACAACCGGAAGGGGAAAGACGATACGCTCCATCTGGAGCGTCTTGTTCGCAGCGAAATTGAAAAAGAAATCATCGAATAGCTCGTCAGCGGCCTTCGGCATCGGGGTCTCTGCTATCAGCTGTTCCATAGTGTCCACGGGCGCGGCGTCGACGGTGTCTACCGTGTCGGCCGGCGCATCGCCGTCGTTACCTGTCATCCTGCTCCCTCTGCATGAGAACATAAGCATGACGAAAGCGAAAATCGCTATCAAAAACCTTTTCATCTTAAAATCGGAATGCTATCCGCCTCTCAAATTTGCGCAAAAGTACAACTTTATTTTGATATTTTGCTCTATTTCACTGCAAAAATATTACCTTTGCATTGAATTTGTATAAATACATAGCAGCATGATACTTGACAAAATAGAACAGCTCCTGAAAGAGGTCGGAAGCCTGAACGCAAGCAGTGCCGAGGAGATAGAGGCCCTGAGAGTGAAATATCTGAGCAAGAAGGGGGAGATTACAGCCCTTATGGCCGATTTCAGAAACGTTCCGGCAGACCAGAAGAAGGCGGTCGGCATGAAGATAAACGAACTGAAACAGACTGCCATCGAGCGCATCAACGCACTGAAAGAGCAGATGGACACAACGGACAACGAGGCCGACGGCATAGACCTGACACGCTCGCCCTACCCCATCGGACTGGGTACGCGCCACCCGCTGACAATCGTCACAAACGAAATCATAGACATATTCTCACGCATGGGATTCGTACTTGCCGACGGTCCGGAGGTGGAGGACGACCTGCACGTGTTCACCAAGATGAACTTCGCCGCCGATCACCCGGCACGCGACATGCAGGACACTTTTTTCATAGAGCAGAATCCCGACGACGTAACAAAGAACATGGTTCTCCGCAGCCACACCAGCTCAGTGCAGGCAAGGGTCATGGAAACGTCGCAGCCCCCGATCCGCATCATCTGCCCGGGACGGGTATACCGCAACGAGGCCATCACGGCACGCGCGCACTGCTTCTTCCATCAGGTGGAAGGTCTGTATATAGACAAGAACGTGTCGTTCACAGACCTGAAGCAGGTTCTCCTTTCATTCGCAAGGGAGATGTTCGGAAACGACACCAAGATACGTCTTCGCCCGAGCTACTTCCCGTTTACGGAGCCCAGCGCCGAGATGGACATATCCTGTCATATATGCGGCGGCAAGGGATGCGGTTTCTGCAAGCACACCGGTTGGGTGGAAATTCTCGGATGCGGAATGGTCGACCCGAACGTGCTCGAGCAGTGCGGCATAGACAGCAAGGTATACACGGGATACGCTTTCGGCATGGGCGTGGAGCGAATCACCAACCTCAAATATCAGGTCAGCGACCTCCGGATGTTCTCCGAGAACGACACACGCTTCCTCAAGGAGTTTGAATCGGCAAACTGACAATAACAGATTAAGATTCTGAAAAGAATTGGGTTGTATGTTAAGAATAATCGGTTTGTATATTGAAAACAACTGATAAAGGTACAGGGAACAACTGATAAAGAACTTATTTACATATAAAATGCCAGCCGCCGGTCATCATGTGATGACCGGAGGCTGGCATTTTATAGACCAACAATGTGGGGATTATACTGCCGCGTGAAGGGACTTGCCTTGTTACCTGCGGCACGTCATACTGTTACGTGTGGCAGGTAACACCGTTACGCGTGGCACATCACAATGTTACGCGTGGCACATCACAATGTTACGCGTGGCAGGTAACACCGTTACATGTAGCAGGTAACCGCGCTTTTCACATCGTCTTGCCGGCCACTACCTTTACCTTTGCAATGCGGTGCTCGTCCATCTCCATCACCTCGAACGTGAAGTTATGGCACGAAATCTTCTCATGCAGCTTTGGAAACTCTCCCTTTATCTGAAGCAGCAGACCCGCAAGGGTGTCTGCATCGCCGTCCACATCGTCGAACATATCGCTGTCTGACTTCATTATACGGTGGAAATCGCTGAGCAAAGTCTTGCCCTCGAAGATGAAAGTATCATTATTTACACGCACGTAATTCTTCTCTTCCTCGTCGTATTCGTCGTTAATCTCACCGACAATCTCTTCCAATATATCCTCAAGGGTCACGATTCCGCTCGTTCCCCCAAACTCATCCACGACGATGGCGATATGCACCTTGTTCTCCTGGAAGTCGCGGAGAAGGTCGTCTATCTTCTTCGTTTCCGGCACGAAATAAGGCGGACGTATAAGCGACTGCCACCGGAAGTTGGCCGATTTGCCTAAATGCGGCAGCAAATCCTTGATATACAGGATTCCGCGCACATTGTCTATGCTGTCCTGATATACAGGCATTCTCGAGTAATTGTTCTCTACAATGCACTTCAGCACATCCGGAAAGGACGACCGGAAGTCAAGGTCGACGACATCCTGACGGCTCGTCATTATCTCCTTGGCCGTCTCGTCACCGAACCGCACGATACCCTCAAGGAGTTTCTTCTCATCCTTTATGTCTTCCTTATCCGTCAGTTCAAGCGCCTGTTCGAGGTCGTCGATGCTGAGAACATGATTCTCTTTCTGCACAACCTTACCCGCAAGGGCTCCCGAACTGATGAGGATACTGCCGAGAGGATAAAACGCTTTGCGAAGCGCCATTATCGCATTGACAGACAACCGGCAGAAGCTGAGAGGCTGCTGGCTGCAGTAAACCTTCGGCATTATCTCCCCGAAGAGCAGCAGGATGAATGTAAGTATCACGGTTATGCAGATAAACTGGAGCCAATAGGCATTGCCGAAGTCTATCAATCTACTGAAAACGTAATTGCAAAGCATGATTATCGTCACGTTAACCAGATTATTGGTAATCAGTATCGTGGCTAACGTGCGCTCCGAATCATTACGTAATTGAAGAATCTTGCTATCCGCGGCGGTCTTCTCTTCCTCGATAATGCTGAGGTCGGCAGGAGTCAATGAGAAGAACGCTATCTCCGAACCGGAGGCGAAACCGGAAGCGACCAATAAGATGCAGGCCAACAGACCCGCTGCAATAACGCCCGCATCAGGCGCTATGAAATGCACCTCGCCGAGCACTTGCTCTATAGTTAACAGTAACACTTGTTCTTGTCTTTAAAACGGCGCCCCATCAATCGCGGCCGCCGGAGATTCCTGTGCCGGAGCCGAAGCCGCACGGCCGGAACTCTCGGACGCCTGAGAGCCTGAAGCAGACTTAGGCGTGAGCATTTCCATGTTTTCCGCCCATATTTCAGTAATGTTCCGTTTCACACCCTGCCTGTCATCGTACGTGGTGTAACGGAGCCTCCCTTCAATGTACAACTTATCTCCCTTATGGACATATCTCTCCACAACCTCGGCCAACCGGCGCCATAACACAATGTTGTGCCAGTCTGTACGGTCGGGCACCTGCGTACCGTTAGGCAACGTATAGCCACGCTCTGTAGTTGCAAGAGACAGCCGTGCCACGGCCACCCCTTGATCAACATATCTCACATCGGGCTCTTTTCCGACGTTTCCTATAAGCATCACCTTATTCATAAGTACCGGATTGCAGAATTATGCCTTTCTATTTGCAGGACTAAGCCTTTCTATTTGCAGGACAACACATTATTTATTATATGACCATGCGTTTTGAATTACAGAACCGTACCTTATTTAATACAGTACGTTCTCTTTCCATTCACACGGCCATGCCTTTTTATTTGCAGAGTCCGAGATAACGGAATTTGAAGTTCTTACCCTTTGCCGACGGAAACTGGCTGCGGCTGTCGACACGCTGGCGCAGGTGCTCCACGATGCGGTTATAGCAGTCCAGTCCTGAATGAGCCTTGCATCTGGCCACAAAATGGGTATCACGATACTGGAACTTACCTGTCCCCGCCACCTGCAACACCCGCTTGAAGTCTATCGTTCCCTCGTACCATCCGTACACATCCTCACTCAGACGCGTCAGCGCCGGAGCCACAACCTTTTCTCTCGGCTCCGCCGGAGCGCTGTGCAGGGCACGCTTCTCCTTGAAGTCAAGCATGGTTGCGGCCTCTGTCTTTATTATGATGAAATAGACACGAGGACGTATTTTATATCTTTTCGGATAGTAGACATCGCTCGCCACATATTCGCGAACGTCTGCTTCAAGTACCGGATTCATCCCAATCTCGCCGATGCTGCATAGAAACGCAATTGCATCATCAACGTTAGTGACCAAAGTCTCTTTATCAAAATATCTTAGATATAAATTCATTATGAAGTCGTTGTTTTCCTAATACATATAAAAAACGAGCGGAAAACGGGACTCGAACCCGCGACCCCGACCTTGGCAAGGTCGTGCTCTACCAACTGAGCTATTTCCGCGACATTTCCTTTTGTCAGGAGCATTTCTCTCAATGCGGTTGCAAAGGTAAGGCTTTTTTTTGAATCCACAAACTTTTCATAGGATTTTTTGCAGAAAAAATGCGTTAATCCATGCGATTTTTATAGTCTTCATAGCCAAACCGGCGCAAAATCTCCACTTTCCCGTCGTTTTTCAGCATGCCGATGGCGGGGTGTCCGACACCGTTAAACATGTTGGTCTTTACCGTCGTGTAATGTATCATATCTTCAAAAATGATGCGGTCTCCGACCGCTAACGGCCTTTCAAAACGCCATGCGCCCATATAGTCGCCCGACAGACAGCTGTTACCTCCGAGCCTGTATGTATTCTTTTCTGACGCCGCTTCCTGTCCGACGGCCTCCGCACCTCTGACTGCCGGCTGGTACGGCATCTCGAGACAGTCGGGCATGTGGCACGTAAAGCTTACGTTCAGTATGGCAGTCTTGATTCCCTTGTCCTCCACAATGTCCACCACCTGCGACACGAGCGGTCCTGTCTGCCATGCAAAAGCACTCCCCGGCTCGAGTATCACCTTCATCCACGGATAGCGGCGGCGGAAATCCTGCATCATCTCCACCAGGCCGTCAACGTCATATCCGCTGCGCGTCATAAGATGCCCACCACCGAAGTTTATCCATTCCAGTTGCGGGAACCAACCCGCGAACTTCTCCTCGATATGCGCCAGCGTGCGACGGAACACGTCTGCCCCACTCTCGCAGTGACAATGGCAGTGAAAACCGTCTATACCCTCGGGCAGAACGGCCGGCAACCTATCGGCCGACACACCGAAGCGCGTACCGGGGGCACAGGGATTATAGAGCAGTGTCTCCACCTCGGAGTACTCCGGATTCACCCGCAGACCACACGACACGGCCGGATTCAGATTTTTCACCTTATTATAATAGCGCTCAAACTGACTCATGGAGTTGAACGTGACGTGGCTCGAGCATCTCGCTATCGTCTCGATACCGTCATCCGTATAGGCCGGCGAGTATGTGTGAGCCGGTGTGCCAAACTCCTCGTATGCCAGCCGGGCCTCAAACGGCGAGCTGGCCGTGGTCGCATCTATATACTCGCGGAATATAGGAAATGTCTTCCACAAGGCAAAAGCCTTGAATGCGAGTATTATCTCTATCCCGGCCCTTGCGGCCACATCGGAAATCAGGCTGAGATTGCGCCTCAGCAGATTCTCCTCTATAATATAAATAGGTGTAGACACCGTTTCAAATGTATCCATAAGTAAGCATTATTTGATTACAGCGGCAAATTTAGCAAAAAACAGTGAGACGGCAAAGCACGCCCACACATTATTGAAAAAGCGGACAGACACGCCACGCCGACGTTTGTCCACCGCATTTTACGGTAATTCATAAAAAAGCAGCGGCAAATGCTTGGGGATAAAAAAGAAAATATATACATTTGCAACAGAATTAGAACAATAAAGTAAAAAGATTACAACCAATGGCAAAAAAAGCACTCACGCTCAAGACGTTGACAAAGAGCAGCGTCTGGGACGTACAAGAGAACGACATTTTCCGCATGTTGGAAGGAGCAGAGAAAGACACTGACGTCAGGGATAACATCCGCCGGTACACAGACATCATCCGCGTGGCCTTCATGATTGAGGAACTGGGTGACGCGTCATCGGCAGTGAAAAGTAAATTTGAGAAAACCGGATATAAGGTCGGACAGGTGCAGATCGACGACAACACGAAGCTGACCCTTGCATTAAAGAAGCGCCCCATATCGCGCGTCACCGACCTTACATACGAGAACATACACCACATATCGGCAGCGCAGCTCATTGAGGTGCTCGACAGGAACTTCGGCGGAGGCTGGGACTCGCTGTCGCAAAGTGTGAAAGACATCATCGAGAGCGGTTTCGACATATCCACCACCACCCTGCCCAAGGACCGCCTGCACAAGCCGGGAGGCATGTACGACAAGAAGGTGGCCGACGGATATGAAGTGCTTGAAGTGGCAAAAGGCACATGGATAGAGGCCATCTTTGCAAAACTGAAGCCGGAGATGGAGAAGCCGCGCCTGACACTCATGGCGAAAGACAGCGAGGACGAAATTCCCGAAGACGACTACAACAAACCGGACGAGGACGACGAGGACATCGACGAACCGACGATTCCGGGCGACGACGACATCACCGAAGACAACTACCGCACCACGTTCGATATAGAAGGTGCACCCGACGAGGAAGCCGAGGAGCTGTCGGATTTCGGAGAAGAGTAAGACATACAGACGGTATATACCAGTCTGTGGACAGGGAATTATAAGAAGCCACATGGGACAGACGCTCCCGTCCACGCTCCTTATAGTTCCCTGTTGTGATTTTCAGAGGCAAGACATCTATTAACTTTTAACTTATAAGACAATGAATATCCCATCAGCCTTTTGGCTTGTCCCTGTGGCGTCGGTGACGGCACTCGGCATGGCGTGGTTCTTCTTCCGCCAAATGATGCAAGAAGACGAAGGAACACCGAGGATGCGCGAGATTGCCGCCCATGTGCGCCGTGGCGCAATGGCCTATCTCAAGCAGCAGTATAAGGTCGTGGGCATGGTGTTTGCCGTGCTTGCACTGGTGTTCGCCTTCATGGCCTACGTGCTCAAAGTTCAGAACCCGTGGGTTCCGTTCGCCTTCATCACCGGCGGACTGTTCTCCGGTCTTGCCGGATTCTTCGGCATGAAGACCGCCACCTACGCCTCGGCGCGCACGGCAAACGCAGCCCGCAAGGGGCTCAACAAGGGTCTGAAGATTGCGTTCCGCAGCGGAGCCGTCATGGGCCTCGTGGTCGTCGGGCTCGGTCTGCTTGACATCGCCCTTTGGTTCATCGCCCTGAGCTGCTTCTACGAAGGCGACGGCATGGCCCTCGTCACCATCACTACGACGATGCTCACCTTCGGCATGGGAGCCTCCACCCAGGCTCTCTTCGCCCGCGTGGGAGGCGGAATATACACCAAGGCGGCCGACGTGGGTGCCGACCTCGTCGGTAAGGTCGAGGCGAACATACCCGAAGACGACCCGCGCAACCCTGCAACGATTGCCGACAATGTGGGCGACAACGTGGGCGACGTCGCCGGCATGGGCGCCGACCTCTACGAGAGCTACTGCGGAAGCATCCTCAGCACTGCCGCGCTCGGCGCCACGGCATTCGCCCTCAGCCCCGACATGCAGATGAAAGCCGTCATCGCCCCGATGATAATAGCCGCCGTGGGCATATTCCTCTCACTGGCGGGAATCTTCCTCGTGAAGACGAAGGAGGGCGCTACGATGAAGGACCTGCTGCACTCGCTCGGACTGGGTACAAACGTTTCGGCCGTACTCATTGCCGTAGCATCGTTCGCAATACTCTATCTGCTCGGACTCGACAACTGGTTCGGCGTGTCGTTCTCCGTCGTCACGGGTCTCCTTGCCGGGGTAATCATCGGACAGGGAACGGAATACTACACGAGCCACACCTACAAGCCGACGCAGGACATATCGGCATCGGCACAGACCGGACCGGCCACTGTCATAATAAAAGGTATCGGCACGGGAATGATATCGACGATGATTCCCGTCGTGACAATATCCGTGGCCATCATGCTGAGCTACCTCTGCGCCAACCACTTCGACCTGTCCATGAGTGCCGCGAGCATATCGCGCGGCCTCTACGGCATCGGCATCGCCGCCGTGGGCATGCTGTCCACCCTCGGCATCACGCTGGCCACCGACGCATACGGCCCCATCGCCGACAACGCCGGAGGCAACGCCGAGATGAGCGAGCTGGGCGAGGAGGTGCGCCACCGCACCGACGCGCTCGACGCGCTCGGCAACACCACGGCAGCAACGGGCAAGGGCTTCGCCATAGGCAGTGCGGCGCTGACCGCCCTGGCCCTGCTGGCATCGTATGTGGAGGAGATAAAGATTGCCATGATGCGCGCCGTGAACGAGGGATGCACCTTCACCGACAGCATGGGCGAGACGTTCAATCCCGCCACGGCAAACATGGTGGACTACATGAACTTCTTTCAGGTGAACCTGATGAACCCGAAAGTGCTCGTCGGAGCCTTCATCGGCGCCATGTCGGCCTTCCTCTTCTGCGGCCTCACGATGGGCGCCGTGGGCCGTGCGGCCCAAACCATGGTCGAGGAGGTGCGACGGCAGTTCCGTGAAATCAAGGGCATACTCGAGGGCAAGGCCACTCCCGACTACGGACGGTGCGTCGAAATAAGCACCCGTTCGGCACAGCGCGAGATGATATTCCCGAGTTTCCTCGCCATCATCATCCCCATTGTGGTCGGCATCCTGCTCGGCGTAGCCGGCGTTATGGGCCTCCTCGTCGGCGGACTCGCCTCCGGATTCACCCTCGCCGTGTTCATGGCAAATGCCGGCGGCGCATGGGACAACGCCAAGAAGATGGTCGAGGAAGGCCACTTCGGCGGCAAGGGGTCGGAATGCCACAAGGCCACCATCGTGGGCGACACCGTGGGCGACCCGTTCAAGGACACATCGGGCCCGTCGCTCAACATCCTCATCAAACTGATGTCTATGGTCAGCATCGTGATGGCCGGCCTCATCGTAGCCTTCATCTGACAGGCACCATAACCCTTTAACGCAGTCAGGGGCCTAACCGTCGGTATGCCCCAGACGCTGTTTATATACCTGTCCCCCGGGGTTTAAGTTGACCCTCAAGTGAAAGCACCCCGGCGTACCCA
>CAJMSE010000002.1 GCA_905216025.1 uncultured bacterium
GAAAATTCTCAGAATTTCATCTGCTCCCTGTTAATCGGATTCTCAGGCGGCTTAAAAAATGGAGGGTGTACCAAAAACCTAATTTTGATACACCCCCATGTCAAGGGATAGTGCTGCACATTTCTATATAGCATGCACATCTTCCGTGGCGTAGCTTACTGCTATTCCTCAATGTGCGCGAGTGAGTGTGCAAAGGAGGTGAAGAAGTTGGTGAAGCTCTCCATCGGCCAGTATCTGAAGTAGCGTGCGCTGTGGCGCAGGTGCCATATCATGGCGCTGGAGTCGCTTGTCCTTACGAAGACGTGCTTGCCTTGGGTGAAGAACCATTCACCCGTGTGGCTGCCGTTGATTCTGAAGATGTCGCTTGTCGTCTCATCGGTGTTACGGTCGCCTTTGGCATTCAGGAACGGTATCTCGTCCTCATCGAACCGCAGCAGGTCTATGAGGAGGGCGCCTTCGAGCTGTGCCATGAACTGCATTTGCAGCGACGAGAGCCATTTCTGTAGCTTGACGAAGTCGACCTTGCCGCCATTTTTCCTGAGAAACATGCCGAGGTCGGTGAGCTGTTTCATGCTTATGCCCTCGTTCATGATGTATTTGGCGATGCGTATCATGATGAGAAGGAGGCATAGGGTGGGGCTGACGGTCTCTATCTTCACGCCGTTTATCGTGGTGTATGACGAGTCGCAGCATTTTGTCTCGTTGCCGATGAAGCTCTGGAGCTTCCTGTTCAGGAATTTGTTTGTCAGGTGCTGTATCTGTCTGTGGTGCTCGACCTTTATCCCGTTCCATTTGTATTTGAGGATGTAGCTGTCGCTTTCGTCTATGTCGCTGCCGTTGTCGCGTGCCCATGCATCGGCCTTTTCCGCCTGTGCCTCGTAGGGGAAGTAGATGTCGATGTCGGTGGCGGTGCGGTGTTCGGGAGTGCCGTAGATGCCGGCGAGGCTTTGTCCCTTGAACAGCATGGGGCGGAGATGGCTGCGGTTGAACATGTCGAGCAGTTCAGCGAGCCGCGTGTTTATCTCGGCGTTGTATTCTTCGGTCTTTCGTGTAGTGCTTAGCCATGCACCGGATTGACCGTCGGGCAGTTGCATGAAGAAGTCGTCTTCGCACATCTTTATGCCGTCTGCCACGATGGCTCCTACGCCGTGCATCAGTGAGAGCTGGTGTATGCGCTTCCACTTCCATGCCGACAGAGGCTCTATCGGTTCTTTCTCCCCGAAAGCTCCGCAGCGCAGGAGACGGAAGAAGTTTCTCTGTATGACCTCGGGGGTGTTCATGAGTAGCGGCGTGGATATCTGAACAGTATTGCAAGAATGGCAAAGCTGCCGAGACACATCGGATAGTAAAGGTATGGAATGAGGTTTACCGGACTCGTGGCCGCTATTCCTGCCGCCATGAGCAGGTGTGCCCCGTATGGCAGGAAGCTTTGGGTGAAGCATGACATGGTGTCGAGGATGCTTGCGCACTTGCGGTTGTCGAGGTTAAACCGTGTGCTTATCTGCCGGGCTATGCCTCCCACGGTGATGATAGCGACGGTGTTGTTTGCCGTGCATGCCGTCACTACGCTGACGAGGGAGGCCACGCATAGCTCTGCTCCGCGCTTGCCGGTGATGCGCCGTGTCATGCGGTTGATGATGTAGTCTATTCCGCCGTTCTTCTTGATCACTTCGAGCATACCGCCTGCAAGCATGGTGATGATGATGAGCTCGCCCATCCCCGTGATGCCGTCGCCCATGGTCTTGAACCATCCGTATATATCGAACGAACCGTCAATAAGCCCTATCACTCCTGTCAGGAATACGCCAATCACGAGCACCGCCATCACATTCAGTCCGCATACAGCCGTGATAAGTACTACAATGTAGGATATCACTTTGGTGTATTCCACAGCCGGAATGTTTTGAGGCAGGCTTATGCCGCTTCCGAGAATGATATATAATATAAGGATAAGGAAAGCTGCTGGCATGACGATGAACGAGTTGGCCTTGAATTTGTCGTTCATCTTGCATTCCTGGGTGGATGTCGCAACGATTGTCGTGTCGGATATGAACGAAAGGTTGTCGCCGAAGAACGAGCCGCCGACGACAACGGCAGTCATCATCGGTACGCTCGCATCGGTAGACATTGCCAAGCCGGAGGCTATTGGAGCCAGGGCGACAATCGTGCCGAAACTGGTTCCGATGGACAGCGATATGAAGCATGCGGCAAGGAACAGGCCGGCAAGGAGCATGTTGCCGGGCAGGATGTTCAGCATGAGGTTCACCGTGGCGTCGATGCTGCCCATTACCTTTGCACTGTTTGCAAAAGCCCCGGCAAGTATGAAGATCCACAGCATGAGCATCATCTGCTCCGAGCCTGCACCGCGGCTGAACGTGTTTACGCGCTGGCGCAACGGTCCTTTGGTGATTGCTATGGCGTATACGGATGATGCCATGAACGCTACGGTAATCGGCACCTTATAGAAGTCGCCTGCGACAATGGAGGTGACGAGGTATAAGATGACGAATACCAGTAGCGGACTTAATGCTGTAAGACCTTTGTTCAATGCTGTCAAAGAGTTACTCCGTTCTTGAAAATGGCGATTTCTCTGTAGTCGTTGACCTCATTGCGGGCTTTCTCGCCGCTTGCCACGGCAATGATCTTGTCGATGAACTCCGGCACGAGCTCTTTCATCGTGCGTCCCTCGATGAGCTGTCCTGCATTGAAGTCTATCCAGTTGGGCTTGCGTGCGGCAAGCGTCGGGTTTGTGGCAATCTTCATCGTGGGTACAAACGTGCCGAAGGGCGTGCCGCGTCCGGTAGTGAACAGTACTATCTGGCATCCTGCCGAGGCCAATGCCGTAGAGGCAACGAGGTCATTTCCTGGTGCAGAGAGCAGGTTGAGGCCGTTCGTTGTAAGCCTGTCGCCATATTCAAGCACGCCGCTGACGGGAGCACGGCCGCACTTCTGTGTGCATCCGAGTGCTTTATCTTCCAGCGTGGAGATGCCTCCGGCCTTGTTGCCCGGTGACGGGTTCTCGCCTACGGGCTCTCCGTGGCTGAGGAAATACTCCTTGAAATTGTTTACCATGCTGACGGTTTTCTCGAAGAGTTCGTTGTTCTCGCATCTGTTCATCAGTATCGTCTCAGCGCCGAACATTTCCGGAACCTCGGTAAGTATGGACGTTCCGCCCTGTGCAACGAGCCAGTCGGAGAACTCTCCGACAAGCGGATTGGCCGTGATGCCGCTGAATCCGTCGCTTCCGCCGCATTTCAAGCCGACGCGCAGCTTGCCGATGCTTACGTCTTCGCGCTTGTCTTCCTTTGCCTGGTTGTAGAGGCCGCGCAGTATCTCCATTCCGGCTTCGATCTCGTCGCCCTCAACTTTCTGTGTGACGAGGAACTTTATTCTGCTGTGGTCGTAGTCGCCTAAGAGCTGCTCGAAGAGTTCCGGCTGGTTGTTCTCGCATCCCAGTCCGAGAACGAGCACGCCGCCGGCATTGGGATGCAGGGCGATGTCGCGCAGCACCTTGCGCGTGTTTTCGTGGTCTCCGCTAAGCTGGGAGCATCCGTAGTTGTGATGCCATGCGTATATGTCGTCGACACCCTCGCATCCGGTCTCCGCCTTCAGCTTCTTGGCCAGTGCCTCGGCAATGCCGTTGACGCATCCTACGGTCGGCACGATCCATATCTCGTTTCTCGTTCCCACTTCGCCGTTCTTTCGTACGTAGCCCTTGAATGTCCTTTTCTCGTCTTTTATGCTGAGCGTCTCGTTCACGGGATTGTATGAATACTCCAGCGTGCCGGACAGGTTGGTCTTCAGATTGTTCTCGTTCACCCAGTCGCCGGTCTTGAGGTCCTTGCGTGCGTGGCCTATGGGATAGCCATATTTAATAATGTCAGTCCCCTCAGGAGTGTCTGTGATGAGAATTTTATGTCCGGCAGGAGTGTCTTGGTTGATGACTATGGTCTTTCCGTCAATTTCTATGACGTCACCTTTTGCTTTCTGTTGCAGGCAGACCACGACAGTGTCGGCCGGATTGATTTTGATGAAAGTCTGTTCCATTATTAGTAGTTATTTAGTTAAATAATTTGTTGTCTTATATCTGCTTACGCCTGTAGAAGTCCAGATTCTCCTTCGTCAGGATCTCTATGGGCATATAGTTTATCGGACTCACTTTCTTCTTTAGCACAATAGCCTCGAACAGCGATTCTATGCAAAGGAATCCCTGCATATATGCGTGCTGGGCAATGAGAAACGATATGGAGCCCTGACGCACGCATTCGGCGTTTTTATTGACCATGTCGTATCCCATTATCTGCACGTTGCGGCGGTTGCTTCTGAGTAGGAATTCTCCCACGATATGAGCTTTTGAGTTGAAAGTGATGCAGTGGTGTATATTCGGATGAGCCTTAAAGAAGTTTTCTAGTATATGCGTATATTGGTTGCGTGTCTCGTCAAGCGGGAGGTTTACCTCCTCTATCTTCACATGGGGGAAATGGTCACGCATGTAATGGCGGAATCCGGTTTCGCGGTTTTCCTGCTGCTTGCTTGCCACGTTGCCGTTTTTCATTTGCTTCATAAGCATGATTTCCTTTTCCTTTGAAGCGATGAGCATGAGCATGCGGCCTGCGAAATATCCGCTGCAGAACGAGTCCTGGCCATAGAAAGACAGGGGCTTCAGGTCTGGCATGTATGAGTCGAGAAGTATGAATGGAATGCCGTTTTCGTGCAAAATATCGGTAAACTTGCGCGTAGCGTCAAGTGTCGACGGTACGATAATTACTCCGTCCGGCTGGTCTTTCATACTTTGTGCCATCACTTTTGTAAATGTCGCATGGTCAAAACGGTTGTAATACATCATCTTCATGCTTACGTGGAAGTCGCGTCTTCTGTCGCATGCATCGGCGGCCCCTTCCTCAATCTCTTCCCAGTAGGCCTCTGATTCGTGCTTGGGTATGATGCAATGGAAGTTGTATGTCTTGTTGTATGCCAGTGCGCTTGCGTATACGTTGGGATGATAGTCCATTTCTTTTAGTGCCTTCTCGACTTTTTCGCGAGCAGAAGACGAGACGTTGGGACGGTCGTGCAATACCCTGTCCACTGTTCCCACGGATACACCTGAAAGCTTTGCAATGTCCTTGATTCTTATCTTGTCAGCAGCCATGCTCCTAATCTTTGGTTTTTGTTATGCAAAAATACGGATAAAAAATGAATTGCGGTAAAGCATAGACTAATATTTTGCCAAAAGGGAAAGATTTTATTTGTTTTGTTTCGCCGTTTGAGAAATAAGTGGTATTTTTGTAGACACAAACTAATAAATCTATCTAAACAACGTAATAAAAATATCAAAACAATGGCTAAAGTTGTAACATTGGGCGAGATAATGCTCCGCCTTTCACCTAACGGCAATGACCGTTTCATCCAGACAGACTCTTTCCGTATCATTCCCGGCGGTGGAGAGGCAAACGTGGCTATCAGCTGTGCTAACTATGGACACGATGCTTACTTTGTGAGCAAGCTGCCCGACCATGAGATCGGACAGATAGCAATCAACTCTCTCCGCCGTTATGGAGTGAACACAAAGTTCATTGCACGTGGTGGAGAGCGCGTTGGTCTTTATTATGCGGAGACCGGTGCATCGATGCGTCCTTCAAAAGTGATATACGACCGTGCGCACAGTTCAATCTCTGAGGCAGAGCCCGCAGACTTTGACTTCGACGCAATCATGGAAGGTGCAGACTGGTTCCACTGGTCTGGCATCACTCCCGCTGTCTCAGACAAGGCAGCCGAACTGACAAAGCTCGCCTGCGAGGCTGCAAAGCGTCATGGCGTGACTGTTTCTGTAGACCTTAACTTCCGTAAGAAGCTGTGGACTTCAGAGAAGGCTATCTCCATCATGCGTCCGCTGATGAAGTATGTCGACGTATGTATCGGTAATGAGGAGGATGCAGAGCTTTGTCTCGGCTTCAAGCCCGATGCCGATGTTGAGGGCGGCCAGACAGACGCTGCAGGATACGAGGGCATCTTCAAGCAGATGATGGAAGAGTTCGGCTTCAAGTATGTTGTATCTACATTGCGTGAGAGTTACTCTGCCACATTCAACGGATGGAAGGCTCTTATCTATAACGGTAAGGAGTTCTATCAGAGCAAGCGCTATGAGATTAACCCGATTATCGACCGTGTCGGTGGCGGCGACTCTTTCTCTGGTGGTCTGATTCACGGTCTGCTGACGAAGCCGACACAGGGCGAGGCTCTTGAGTTTGCTGTTGCAGCATCTGCTCTGAAGCACACCATCAACGGCGACTATAACCTTGTTAGCGTAGCAGAGGTTGAGTCACTTGCCGGTGGAAATGCCAACGGACGTGTACAGAGATAAGTAAAACAAGTAATAGAGAAAATACTATGGCTAAGTTTGATAAAGTAGCTGTGCTGGCAAAGATTGGCCAGACAGGAATGGTTCCTGTGTTCTATCACAAGGATGCAGAGATTGCAAAGAAGGTCGTTAAGGCTTGCTACGACGGTGGTGTGCGTGCTTTCGAGTTCACAAACCGCGGCGATTTCGCCCACGAGGTCTTTGCAGAGGTTGTTAAGTTTGCAGCAAAGGAGTGCCCGGAACTGGCTCTCGGTATCGGTTCGGTTGTAGACCCGGCCACGGCTGCCCTTTATATCCAGCTCGGAGCCTGCTTCGTTGTAGGTCCGCTCTTCAACCCGGAGATTTCAAAGATTTGTAACCGCCGCCTTGTTCCCTACACACCGGGATGCGGAAGCATCTCTGAGGTAGGTGCTGCACAGGAGACCGGCTGCGATCTTTGCAAGATATTCCCCGGTGACGTGCTGGGTCCGAACCTTGTCAAGGGTCTCATGGCTCCCATGCCTTGGTCAAAGCTGATGGTCACAGGAGGCGTTTCTCCCGATGAGGCAAACCTGACAGCATGGGTTAAGGCCGGCGTATATTGCGTCGGCATGGGTTCAAAGCTGTTCCCGAAGGATGTGATAGCAGCCGGAAACTGGCAGGCAATCACCGACAAATGTGTTGAAGCATTAGGTTATATTGCTAAGGCACGCGGCTGATAATATGATATTCACAAAAGGCTCCTTATGGCTTCTATGCCTCTGGAGCCTTTTGTTTTTTTCAGCATGCTCACCCTCCGACAGGCAAGAGGTGGACAGACTGAACGCTATTTCCTACGCCTGTCATTACCGTGATTTAGACTCGACCTACGCCTATGCCCGGCGTGCGTATGCCCTTTCTGGCAACTATGCCGGCGGACGTGCTGCCGCACTGAACAATATGGCCTTTGCCGATATTGCCCGCATGGACTATGAGCGTGCCGGCAACCTGCTTGACAGCGTCTTTTTAATAACAGACAATCAGGTCGAACTGCTTGTTGCGGAGGTCCAGTGGATGCGCATCTGTCAGCGTACGTCGCGCAACCGGCTTTTCTATGATTACCGTGAGCGGGCGTCAAGGCGTATAAAGCGGATTGACGAGGAACGTTCAGGTTTGCCGGAAGATGTCGCGCGGCGCATCATGTATGCGGAGACGGAGTTTGCAATTGTGAACTCGGCATATTATTATTATGTGGGGCTTGACCGTGAGGCAGCCGACGCCCTTTTCCCAGTAGTTCCGGATGATGTTATCCGTAAGGACACGGCACAGTATCTTAACTATTTATATAATGTGGGGGCAGGCGGTATAATAACCGAAGGCTCGCAGGCGGATATAAACCAGCGTGAGTTTGACATGCTGATAGAGTGCCTTATGATATCACGCAGGCACGGATACAGGTTCTTTGAAGCTAATGCTCTCGGGGCGATATCCGGTCTTCTGATTGTGCCCGAGCATCGTGCGAGGCTTGCGGCGGACAATGCCCCCGCCATGAAATACCTGAATCCGGACGGGATTCCGGAGGCATCGGTGCCCGAGATGCTTGCTGATGAGTGCCTGCGTATCTTCCTTGATTACGGTGATGTGTATCAGATTGCCGGCGCCCACCGTACCCTGGCCTCGTGCTTCATGGCTTCCGGCGATTATGAACCGGCATTGAAGCATCTTGCCGAGGCTCTTTCCGATAACCGTATAAATCAGGCTCCTGACCTTGTCGCGAGCATCCGTGAACAGTTGAGCGTAGCATATTCGGCCATTGACGATAAGCAGACAAGCGACTATAACCGCAATATATACATCAGTCTTCAGGAACAGACGCGGCAGGACCGATATCTTGAGGCGCGGGCAGACATGCTCGACAAGATTTCGGCCCAGTTGAACAGCATGATTACGGCAGTCGTCGTGGCTATCCTCTTGCTCGTTTTCATGCTTTGGCTCTTTTACTACCTTAACCGCCGGAACAACAATACCGCAGAGATAGACCGTCTTCTCCTGCCGCTTCGCCAATGGCGGGAAAGGGAAAAGGCCGGCGCGGAGAAGTTGCTTGAACAGGCCGAGGAGATAAAGGAGCGGCAGATGTATTACCTTTCTCAGATAAAGAGCGGCGAACGGCTCAGTCTTGAGAACCGTGCAAAGGTCTTTCTCGTCACGAGCATAACGCCGCTTATAGACCGGATGATAAATGAGGTGAGGCTGCTGGCCGTCAGAAGCGAAGATGAAGATACGCGCAACGGCCGCTATACATATATATCCGAGCTTGCCGCGAAGATAAACGAGTATAACGACGTGCTCACCGAGTGGATACAGATGCGCCGCGGACAGCTCGACCTGCGCATAGAGAGCTTTGCCTTGCAGCCTCTTTTTGATATAGTGTCTAAGGGCGGGGCTGCATTCAGAATGAGTGGCGTGCGCCTTGATGTGAGTGAGACGGATGCCGTGGTGAAGGCCGACAAGGTGCTTACGATGTTCATGATAAACACCCTTGCCGACAACGCCCGTAAGTTTACGGGGAGCGGGGGCTCCGTCACGGTGAGTGCAGTGCAGCATCCCGGCTTTGTGGAGATATCCGTGGCAGATACAGGCGAGGGGCTTACAGAAGAGGAACTGGCAAGAGTATTCGACCGTAAATCGTACGACGGGCATGGCTTCGGACTGATGAACTGTAAGGGGATAATAGAGAAATACCGTAAGACGAGCCGGCTGTTCAGTGTCTGTGATATTTCTGCCGAGAGCACGAAAGGGGAGGGCAGCCGTTTCTTTTTCCGTCTGCCCGTGGGCGTGGTGCGCACCCTTGTCGTGGCTGTTGCGGTCTTGTCGTCCATTTGCTCTATGGCAGCCGGCCGGCATTCGCATCTCTATCAGGCAAAGCAATATGCCGACAGCGCCTATTTTTCAAATATAAACGGAACCTACGAGAAGACCCTTCTTTATGCAGATTCGTGCCGCGAGCATCTCAACAGGCACTATCAGTCCCTATATCCTGACGGCAAGTTTCTTATGAGAGCTGTCGGCAGCCAGTCCTCGACGCCGCCGGAGATAAAGTGGCTGCATGACAGCGTGTCAACCAACTATAGCATAATCCTCGACATCCGCAATGAGAGCGCGGTGGCGGCGCTGGCCCTTCACCGCTGGCAGCTCTACAGTTATAACAACAAGATATACACGCAGCTTTTCAAGGAGCTGTCCGCAGACAGCACGCTGGCAGACTATTGCAGGATGATGCAGCAGTCGCAGACGAACAAGACCATTGCCGTGATTCTTCTCGTGATAATTCTCATCGTCATTCCGCCGGCTTATTATCTGCTATACTACCGGCACAGGCTTTACTACCGCTTCTGTATAGAACGAATAGAAGAGATAAACCGCATACTGTCGGACGACAGTCCACCTGACGTCAAGCTGCGCACGATAGATTCGCTTGCCGGCGGACACTACCCGGCAGACCTTCAGAAGGTGGCGGACAGCATACGGGAAGTGCTCTCCGGGGCGGTGGCATCGAGAAACCGCATGGCTGCCGATATCGAACTGGAGGCTGATGCGTGCCGCAAGGCGGAGTATGAATGCAGCAATCTGCATGTAAGCAATTCTGTAATAGATAATTGCCTGTCTACGCTGAAGCATGAGACTATGTATTATCCGAGCCGTATCAGTCGCCTGTCGGTTGGCTCTGACGATGACCGTAAGATGATGGGTGAACTTGTGATGTACTATCGTGACATATATGCTATACTCAGCATGCAGGCCGTACGGCAGACCGAGGCAGTCAGGCTTCATGCCGGTGCCGTTCCGGTCGGCGACGTCTCATCCGGATGGAAAGTCGTCCATGCCGGTGGGGATACCAATGCATGTTTCCTCGGAGACAGGAACATGCTTGAATATCTGTTTGAAATACTCCGCCGGCAGTGTGCTGCAACTGGGCATACTGCCATTCCGGAGATGACAGTGTCGGCCGCCGACGGCAGATATGTCTCCGTAGTTGCAGATCTCGGACCGTCTGATGGAGACGTCGTGCCGTGTGATGCGTTCATCCCGTCGGTGAAGAATATACCGTTCCTGCTGTGCCGCCAGATAGTGCGCGAGCACTCGGAACTGACCAACCGTCACCGTTGCGGCATGCGGGTGTCGGCAGAAGGAGGGAGGATGCTTGCCTTCATAACGCTGCCGGGGTATATAGTGAGAACATAAGAAAAAATCAGAATATGGACAGATTTAAAGTCGTAATAGTGGAAGATGTGCCTCTCGAACTGAAAGGAACAGAGGGAATAATACGCAGCGATATACCGGAGGCCGAAGTGATAGGTACGGCGTCGGGTGAGACAGAATACTGGAAGATAATGAAGCAGCAGTTGCCCGACCTCGTGCTGCTCGATCTCGGACTCGGCGGCTCTACCACCATCGGTGTCGAACTGTGCCGGCAGACTAAAGACATGTATCCGGCTGTGAAGGTGTTGATATTCACTGGTGAGACACTGAATGAGAAATTGTGGGTCGACGTGCTCGATGCGGGTGCCGACGGCATAATTCTCAAGTGTGGCGAACTGCTCACACGGGGCGATGTGGCAAGGGTCATGGACGGCTCGCGGATGGTGTTCAACCAGCCTATACTGCAGAAGATAGTAGAGCGTTTCAAGGTGTCCGTGAACCGGCAGCTGGCCCGTCAGGAGGCGTTGGTCAACTATGAGATAGACGAGTACGACGAGCGACTGCTGCGCCATCTTGCCCTCGGCTATACAAAAGACCAGATTACAGGGCTGCGCGGGATGCCTTTCGGTGTCAAGAGTCTTGAGAAGCGTCAGAACGAGCTTTCGCAGAAATTCTTTCCGAACGGCAACGGTGGTATCAGCGTCAATGCGACCCGCCTCGTCGTGCGTGCGTTTGAGCTTGGAATACTCGATATAGACAATCTGAGACCTGATGAGGAATAAGCTGTTTACCGGCATTGTGGTCTTTCTCTGCATCCTTGAGCTTGTGCTTGTGCTGGTGTCGTGGCTGCTGAGTGCGTCCCAAGCTTACGACGGTGTGCGCAGCATGATAAGCGGCGAGGCTGTCAGATGGTTCTTCGGCGGCTTCTCGTCCATGATGTCTGCCGAGCCCCTTGTGTGGCTGTTGCTCCTCTCCATGTCTGCCGGGTGTATCGTCCGATGCGGCGTCTGGCGTGGCAGTTGCCGGTCCGGTGCGTCTCCTTACCGCAGGCGGATGGCCTTGTGGCTTGCCTCTGCTTCTGTCGTCGTTTTCCTGTCGGTATATGCCGCTTTTGCCTTTGCTCCGCATGCGCTTCTGCGCAGTGTTACGGGAAAGCTGTTCCCGTCTCCGTTCAGTTTCTCGCTCATCCCCTCACTATCGTTTGCCATGCTGCTTTTCGGTGTGGTTTACGGCCTTGTCTCTGGCGGTTTCCGCAATATGTCGTCGGCTGTCGGTTCATTATTAGCAGGTATCTCGTCGGCTGCGCCGCTCTTTCTGTTCTATATCCTGTTAGCTCAATTATATTACTCGCTGCTCTTTGTCTTCGGATAAAACCATGATTTTTAGGTATTGCGCGGCCTCCGGTTTTTTGCTACCTTTGCAGTTGTAAGCAGAAGAGCCACATAGATAGAATAGAATTGACAATGAATGATTTTTTAAGTTGGAATTATTAGATTCATAAAGTATTTGTTTAGTTTTTTGCCATCCGGCAGACCGTGAGGTCTGCCGGATGGCATATATGTTCCGCTGCATGGTCGTGCACGGTATCCAACTTTTCTTTCAGTTTGTGTGCCTTTTATCCTTATAATATAAAGATATTTTGTATCTTTGCCGGAGAGTTGCAAGTTATAAAGAAACGATACGTTAAAATGCTTGATATTTGTATTTTTGCAGGTGCCCGTCCCAATTTTATCAAGATAGCCCCGATTGTCCGGGCTATCCGTAAGGCACAGGGAGAGAATGGTGCCATAGCCTATAAACTTGTGTATGCAGGCAAGGAAAGCGATGCCACGCTTGAGCCTTCGCTGTTCGACGACCTTGAGATAGGAAGGCCGGACTGTTATCTCGGTGCCGACTCGGTCAACCTGAATGAGCTCACCGGCATGGTTATGGCTGAGTTTGAGCGCTATCTCGATGCCAACAAGACAGACATCGTGATTGTCGTTGACGACCTTGCCTCTACTATGGCGGCAGCCATCGTCACCAAGAAGCGCGGCATAAAGCTGGCCCATCTCGTGGCCGGGACGCGCTCTTTCGACATCAGTATGCCGAAGGAGATAAACCGTCTGGTGACGGATGCCCTCAGCGACCTGCTCTTTACGGCCGGCGCTGGTGCCAGCGTTATTGCTGCGCGCGAGGGCGCGGAGATGGCAAACGTGTATATGGTGGGCAACATCCTCATGGATACGCTCCGCTTCTGCCGTGACAGGTTGAGGCGTCCGGCAGTTGCCGACAGCCTTGCACTCGCCGACAGGCGCTATATCCTCTTCACGCTGAACCGCCATGCACTCATCTCCGACCGTGAGAACCTGCACAGTATGGTGTCTGCCATGCTGCGTGCCGCCGGCGATGTGCCGGTGGTGGCTCCGCTGCGTGGTGCTGCTGTCGGCGTGTTGAAGGAGATGACGGCCGGTTTCAGTAATTTCTTCATCATCGATCCTCTTCCTTATCTTGAGTTCGGATACCTGTCGGCGCATGCTCTCGGCATCGTCACCGACTCAGGAAATGTGGCGGAGGAGGCCACGTTCAATGCCGTTCCCTGCATCACGCTCAACAGCTATACAGAGCATATTGAGACCGTCAGTTGCGGTTCGAATGTCCTTGTGGGCGAGGATGCCGGCAAACTGTCTGCCGCCGTGCAGGACATGGTTGCCGGACGATGGAAGAAATGCTCGCTGCCCGACCGTTGGGACGGCCGTTCGGCCGAGCGTATGATACGCATAATATCAGGGCTTTGAGCCACCGTCGGTATGTGATGGCATTCCATTAAGCTAAATTCTATTCGTAAAATACAAACTGCTTATTATGAAACGATTATCAATGATTTTATTCGTGCTGGCGCTTTTCCTGCCCATGGCGGTCGACGGAAGTGCCCGCATAGTGAATTCTCTCAACCTTGGATGGCGCTTCCATGCCGGAGATGTTGCCGGAGCTGAAGCCGTCGGGTTTGACGACAGTGGATGGCAGACGGTCAGCGTGCCCCACGACTTCCAGATACATCAGCCTTGGGTGGCTCCGGAAAAGGGTGAGAAGGCCGACAACAGCGATGCGGCCAGCAACGTGAAGAGCCGTCTCAGTTCGCGCGGATTCAAGGAGATGGGCATCGGCTGGTACCGTAAGGCCATCACTCCGGATGCCTCGTGGAAGGGCAAGCGCATCATTCTCGACTTCGAGGGCATCATGCTCGTCGGCGATGTCTACCTGAACGGGCAGCGCGTCGGAGGCACGGACTACGGTTACGTAGGATTCGGCATAGATATTTCAAAGCTGCTGAGGTTCGGACAGGAGAACGTAATAGCGGTTAAGGCCAACACTCAGCGGCCTGAAAACTCGCGCTGGTATACCGGAGGAGGCCTCTTCCGCGACGTCAATCTAATCGTCACGGATGCCCAGCAGTATTTCACGCGCCATCCGCTGTACATCACCACGCCGGTGGTGAGCACCGGCAGGGCCACAGTGAAGATACAGGCGGAGATGGCCTGCTATCTGAAGATAAAGGAACTGAAGGTCAACACGAAGATACTCGACGCGGAAGGAAACGCTGTTTACGATGTCACGAAAGATATACCGTTCAACCGCGGGCAGAAGATTAACGAGCATGCGGTGGACAGCATAGTCATCGATAATCCGCATCTGTGGAGCTGCGAGTCGCCCTATCTCTACACGGCGGTGGTCACTTTCCTTCGTCCCGACGGCACGGTGGCCGACGAGGTGAGCGAGCATTTCGGTGTGCGCTCAATCGAATTCTCACCCGAATTCGGCTTTAAGCTCAACGGAAAGAAGATCATATTCAAGGGAATAGCAAACCACCACACTCTCGGTGCCCTCGGCGCGGCAGCCTATCCGCGTGCCATGGAGAAGCGCATACAGCTGCTCAAGCAGTTCGGCTTCAACCACGTGCGCACCTCGCACAATCCCTACAGCAAGTCGTTCCTCGACCTCTGCGACAAGTACGGACTGCTCGTTGTCGACGAACTCTACGACAAGTGGCTCACACAGTTTGCCGGAGGCCGCACGGAGTGGCTCAACCTGTGGCAGCAGGATGTGCCCGAGTTCATCCGCCGCGACCGCAATCACCCGTCGGTGGTGATGTGGAGCCTCGGCAATGAGTTGCAGACATACTGGAATCTGCCTTATGCCGACTGGGGTGTCACGCCGTACCGCCTGCAGCGCGAACTGCTCCGCCGCTACGACACCACGCGTCCCGTCACCGTGGCCATGCACCCGCGCGGACGCAACCAGCAGACCGACTCCCTGCCTGCACCGCTCGTGCACGAGACCGACATAGCATCATACAACTATCGCTATATGTATTTTCCCGGCGACGGACGCCGTTTCCCGAACATGATTTTCTATCAGAGCGAGGCCAACACGGCCATGATGGGCCCAAACTACTATGAGATGGACCTCGACAAGGTTGTGGGATTGGCATACTGGGGCATGATTGACTATCTCGGAGAGTCAAACGGATGGCCTGCAAAAGGATGGGCTCAGGGCGTGTTCGACATCTCGCTCGAACCGAAGCCGATAGCCTATTTCCTCAGGAGCATATTCAAGCCGGAGGAGCCTGTGGTACATATCGGAATCATAGACAGCGACGACAATACCGTGTGGAACGACGTTAAGGTGGGCACGCAGCGCATGTCTGACCACTGGAACCGCAAGCCCGGCAGCTCAATGTCGCTCTATACATATACCAATGCCGACGAGGTGGAGCTGCTTGTCAACGGCAAGAGCATCGGGACGAAGAAGAACGTGAAGAATCCGAAGACACGGAATAAAATCAAGTGGGACGGCGTGAAGTATGAGGCCGGCAGCATAGAGGCCGTTGCCAAGACTGCCGGCAAGGTCGTCGCACGGCACAAGATAGAGACGACCACCGATGCACAGGCGCTTAGGGCCGAGCCGGACAACGCCGCATGGAAGGCCGACGGCATGGACCTCCAGCACATACGCATAGTTGCCGTCGACAAGAAGGGGCGCCGTGTGCAGGGCGCAGCCGGTAAGGTTACCTTTGAGGTGGAAGGTCCGGCCGAGATTGTGGGCGTCATAAACGGCGATATTACCAGCGAGGAACTCACCGTAGGAAACACCCGCCGCCTGTATAACGGAACGGCAACGGTAATCCTTCGCTCAGGAACAGCTCCCGGCAAGGTAACCCTGAAAGCTTCGGCGGATGGCTTGAAGGCGGTGAAGTTGGCTCTCAAGACCAACTGACGGCCTTGCTGTAGAAGCCGCAGCATGCAGCCTCTGTGCCGCGCTTATGGCGCAGGGACTGCATGTTGAATATAATTCCAACACTTTTTAGGAATCTATTTTTGGTATATTCACGCATAAGTAATACCTTTGCAGGTGCTATATAAAAACCTTTGAGATGGGCCAAAGTACTAAGACTAATAATCAGATAAGGACTCTTGTCATACTGGGTGACTTCGTCATTCTTAATATCCTGTTCTTCATTTGTAGGGACCGGTTGGGCTTCAGTTGCCTGTACGGAATAGGATTGAACCCTCTGATGCCATTGTTTGTTATGAACATATCAATGGCTGTGGCCCAATATTTTTTCTCAACGGTGATTCATCTCAGGCGCGCGGCACCTGAGCGGGTGCTCCGGCAGGTTACCCTCCTCGTGCTCCTGCAAGGCGTGGTGGCGTATGTCATGGCCGAACTGATGTCTGTCAGCGGCGGATATCCCATTCCGGATGTCTTTTCTTACCTGCGTTTCACCGGTATATTGTATTGTTTCATAATCCTTTCGAGATATCTTGAGCGTTGGTTCCTGAAGCGTTACAGGCGCATGGGAGGCAACACCCGTAATGTCATATTCGTCGGTTCGGATCCTTCGATGCTGTCTGTATACAATTATCTGGTGGCGGAGCCGTCCATGGGATACAGGGTTCAGGGATATTATTCGGATGTGAAGATGGATGAATGTCCTGAAGATCTGCATTATCTCGGCACACTGGCAGACCTTGATTCGGAGATGTGCGTGACGCAGCAGAGAACCATAGCCGACGAGGTTTATTGCTGTCTGCCGGTGACAGACCGCGACACGATAAGGAAGGTGATGCGCTATTGCAACAACAACGTGCTTCACTTCTATTACATTCCGGTGATATCTCAGGTCTTTGAAGGAACGTTCAGGCAGGAGAGCGTGGGCGACACGACGGTCTTCACAAACCATCTTGAACCGCTGATGAAGCCTGCGAACAAGTTTATCAAGCGTACTTTTGACATACTTTTCTCTCTCGTTGTCCTCGTGTTTCTTGCCGTTCTTACTCCGTTCATCGCGCTGATAATAAAGATACAGAGCCCCGGCCCTGTCTTTTTCCGTCAGGCACGTACGGGCTTGAACGGCCGCAACTTCAATTGCTACAAGTTCCGCTCGATGCACGTGAATAAGGATGCAGACCTCATCCAGGCCACGGAGCACGACCCCCGCAAGTTCGCTTTCGGCAATATAATGCGTAAGTCGAATATCGATGAGCTCCCGCAGTTCTTCAACGTGCTCATCGGAGACATGAGCATAGTGGGTCCGCGTCCGCACATGCTGCACCATACGGAGGTTTACCGCGAACTGATAGACACCTATATGGTGCGCCACTTCGTAAAGCCTGGTATCACAGGATGGGCTCAGGTGACGGGTTTCAGGGGCGAGACGAAGGAACTTTGGCAGATGAAGGGCCGCGTGAAGCGCGACATCTGGTATATTGAGAACTGGACGATATGGCTCGACCTCATCATAATATGGAAGACGGCGAAGCAGATTTTCGTGCACGACGAGATGGCATACTGATGTAAAATAAGGTCGAATATATTTGTTTATCTCATAGATTATTTATACCTTTGCATCCGATTTTGAGGGTTCCGTAGCTCAGTTGGATTAGAGCAACGCCCTTCTAAGGCGTGGGTCTAGGGTTCGAATCCCTACGGAATCACCGGAGGAGCACCGTTATGGTGCTCCTTTTTTATTGCCGTCGGCGGGCTTTGCGGGCCTTATACAACTGCCGCAGTCATTTCCTTTCCTATTGCGGCAATCCCGTTCTTGATCTTATTCATTGTTTCGGCGTTCGGTTTCCAAACCCCATATCTGAAGCGGGCAAGTTTAGTCCAGTGCATGCCGATATATTCGGCAAATGCTTTCATGTCAAGACAGGGGATGCGCGACAGGAGATTATTTACCTCGTTGTCATAGTTTACGGTCTCTTTTTCAAGGAAATTGGTGATGTATATGTCCTCGTCCAACTCTTCCCACCGTATGCTTCTGCCCTCATCCCATATATAATACTTCTCACGCTGGGGCACAATAGCATTAAACAGAGGGGGAAACGCCTCCAATGGCTGGCTTTTCTGCTCCCCTTTGTCGGTCAGGATGAAGATGCTTCCGTTATCAAACCATACCTTTCTGATACTGTCGTTCATAATCTCAATTGCTTTTATCCGTGAAAACTTCATGCCATGCGGCAATGATATCATCCCTATAGAAGACCACAGTGTCTATAAATGTTTTGTTTTTCCATTTACAAATGTAGGATATAAATTTATATCAGGCAAGTTTTAAACAGCTTTTTTGCGTTTTTTTCTTTGTTCTGGCGTTGTGAAGGGTAGCTTCTGACGTTGCGATGAGGCCGTTCTGACGGTGCGGCGGATAGGGTTTGACGGTGCGGCGGATTGCCCGCCGATGCTGTCTGCTGCCTGTCAAAAGTGTTTTTGAGAGCTATCAAAAGTGTTTTTGACGGCTAAGCTAAGTGCTTTTGAGAGTTGGGCGGAATGTCTTGGCGTATAGTCGGGACTCAGTATAAAATCTGCGGGGAACGAATTGAGTCGTAGGGACAGAGTCTTGTCTTTGTCCGCAGCCCGTAAGGGCTAAATCACAGGTAGATAGGTATTCATGGCTTATGCACAAAGACATTTTTTTTGCCATCCCAAAGCCCTTGCGGGTTACGGCCAAAGACAAGGCTCTGGCCCTACTGGCTGATGATATTATCAATTAAGACAATCAGCATTGATTTTCTACGGGGCTATTGTCGGGAGCATACAGAATATCCTTGCCTTTTGCTTTCGGGCAAAGGACAAGGATTGGCATGGTGCGGCTGAATCCTTGCAGGCGTAGTGCCAGCCGGATGCAGGGGTTATTTCTTGGGTTTCATCTTGAACTGATAGGCAACGCTCAGCATCATGTAGTGGCTCAGTCTGTCCATGCGGCTCGAGGTGAACGAGTCGCTGTCGCTCCAGTAATAGTTGTGGGAGACGTTGTTGAAGATGTCGAACGCGGCGAATTTGAGTATCAGCGACTTGTCCTTTAGTAGCGTGCGGCTCATAAAGACGTTCCAAATGAGAAACTCCTCCGTGGGCATTCCGGCTATAGAGCTGCCCTGCCTGTCCCATTGCAGCGTGGTGGACAGCTGAAGGTTGACGACGGGGATGGTATACTGGAAATGACCGTTTATCTGATAGTTCCACGATTTATAGTTTTCTGTCGACGGGTCGTCATACCGCGTCCGTTCATAGCTTAGCCTGCCGCTGATGCTTGCCGTCAGCGTTCCCTTGGTGTATCTGGCCGACATTGACGGGTATACCGACGTCTTTCCGGCATCATAGAGCCGGGCGGCATCTTCGCCGCTGGTCATCCGGAACACCTCGCTGCAATCGTGTTTCACGAAGCAGTCGGCGCTCAGCTGCCACTCCTGGCTCTTTCCAAGCATCACCGTAGTCCCGACATTAGCCTGTGCATTCCACCTGCGGTTGCCGTTCTGTGGCTGATAGGTGTATGCTCCCGTCACTCTGTCGTAGCTGTATCCTCTCATCAGCGGGTCGGTGTGATATTCCGCCCGCGCGTTCGTCCTGAGCATCAGGCGGTTGTTTTTCGTCCTGTGGTTGAAGCCGATGAAGGTGGTGTACGAGTGTTCTGTCTTCAACCGGGGATTTCCTTTCTGTATTCTCAGCGGGTCGGTGTCGTCCGTGATGTTGAGAAGGTCGTATGTGGAGGGCAGCATGGTGTTGTGCCAGAAGTTTGCCGCGAACCAGCTGCGCCACCGGTTCCACTGCATGTTGAAGTTGATGTTGCCGTTGAAGAGTACCTTTGTGCGCCGTGCTACCGTGTCAACTTCTCCCCGCTGGAGGGCCTGCTTCTCGTTGCAGATGTATAGCGGCAGGTGGAAACGCAGGAACACGGACGTGCTGTCGGTGCGCTTGTCGTAGTAGAAGTGCAGTCCCGACTGTGAGTTGCGCGTCATCTGGTTGCGGTGGTAGCTGTCCGATGCCGACATGGCCTGTGCCAATAGGGTCGGATCGGCCGGGTACGTGCCGAGCGGCTGTTCGCCCGGCAGCCATCCATCGAGGCGCTCGAGGCGGTAATAGCGGTCGGAAGAGGTTGCGTTTTCCTGGTTATACAGCGTGTATATGCGCCATGTCCAGTTGCTGAGGAAGTTCAGGTAGTACTCCCCGCGCACCTCATAGCGGTATTTTCTCGAGGGCGTGTCACGGTAGATGTTGCGGTAGTCGGCCGGAGTCAGCCCGTTGTAGTAGTCCGTGCGGCTGTCGGTGAATGTCTCGGAAGCGTTGTTGTCGTATGTCACGTTGGCCTCAAGCTCAATGTTGTCGCCCCACGGCAGGCGCTTGTTGGCCAGTGCCTTCTGGTAGAAATAGAAGGTGTTGCCGTCTGACATGCCGTTTTCCGTGCTGCTGTTCACCATTGCCTCCTCCAGGGCGCTGTCTCTGTGGGGTGACATTATGGAGTCGAGGGCGGTCGATGTCTCGCCGTATCTGTCGTCGAAGTGCGTCAGCCTGGCGCTGCGCTGTCGGTTCTTGTAGTCGTTGTCGCCTACGGTGAGGTTCGTGAAGAGGTCTACCCAGATTGGAATCTTCAGCGTGAAGCTGTTTGAAAGGGAGAAGTTGCGGTTGTGTCCGGTGTTCCGTGTGTCGAAGAGGGAGTAGCTGTTGCCCTGCGGCATGAACTGCGTGGTCTGTCTGTCGCTACCGTTTGTTGATTTGTTGGCGCTTCCTCCGATGCTCAGGCTCTCCTTATAGCGTCCGTCCTTGTCGTCGATGCGGATGTTGAGGCCGGCCGTGCGTGTGGTGCGTACGCCCACGGGAGCGTTCGACGGGTCCCAGTCGCCGTTGCCGTTCGGCGTGCGCTGCTCGTTGATGTTGTTTACGTTGACGTATGCCGACACGTTGGAGTGGTCGGTGAAGCGGCTTCCGAACGCCCTGCCCAGCCATCTGTCTTCCGTCGCCGCGCCGGCCTCGGCGTTGCCCATGTAGCCTATGTTGTATTCTTTCTTCAGGCTGACGTCCATCACATACTCCTTCTCTTCGATGTTGCGGCCTATATAGCGGCTCTTGTCGGTCATGCGGTCGTAGACGTTAATCTTGTTCACCGCGCAGTGGGGCAGGTTCTCGAGCATGGCCTTGTTGTTGCCTTTGAAGAAGTCCTTGCCGTTGAGCATCAGATAGTCGACCTTCCGGCCGTTCACGGTTATCTCGCCGTCGTCGCTCAGGGTCACGCCCGGCATCTGGCGGATGAGTGCGTCGAGCATCGAGCCGTCAGGCAGTTTGAAGGCCGCGGCGTCGAACACGAGCGTGTCGCCCTTATATGCCAGTTTCACCCGCGAGCCCTTGACGACGAGCTCGTCGAGTGTCGTGTCCATGCTGCGGTGCAGGCTCTTGCGCCTCATCAGGTGCCATTTGGCATCGAAGTAGGTGTTGCGCCCCACGTGCTTGACGGTGAAGTCCACATAGCACGGTTCGTAGTCGGGATGCTCCGCCTTTATTATATAAAGTGAAGGCTCGGCCGGACGGTCGAACGAATACCACGCGTCTTTGGCCCACTGCGACCCCCCGTAGCCCACGGTAGCCGTGTCCACGACGGTGCTGTCGGCCTTCATCAGCGTTATCTTGACGTCGGGAATGCCCACTTTGGTGAGTGCATCCTTCACGTGTCCCCACAGTTTGAAGGTGCGTTGCTTCTTCTCTTTCGGCGCGGAAGCTGCCGGGGCCGTTGCTGCGGTGAGTAGCGCGATAGTTAATAATAAGGTACTTCTTTTCATAAGGTAAAGCTGTTACGTTCTGTTATGTTCCTCCTTCCTGTTCCGGAGGTTTGCAGGCCTGTTTTCAGGCGTATGTAATAAAGACGTGTTAAGTTGCCGGAATGTTGTCACCCCCCCATTTTTATATTTGTTTAACAATACGAAAGGGTTGTTGGTATACGGCGCGGCCCCTCCGGGGGATACCCGGAAGGGCCGCATGCGGTATATGATTATGTCTGGAAGCGGATGTACGACCTGTCGTCGAACGAGTTGTTGCCCTGTATATAGGCTTTTGTTGCCTTGAAGCAGCCGATGTTCAGCGGGTCTGTCTCAAGCTGTTCGCTGAGTGCCGCCTCCGATTTCTCGAGCGTGTCGTGAAGAAACGGGTAGCCGTCGCTTGCCAGTACGATTTGCCGTTGCCTGTCGTCGGGCGTCACGACCTTCACCTTTTCCATCGGGATGTCAAAGCCGTCGACGACGGCGTAAGTCCTGTTCTGGTTCTGCATGGTATCGATTATGCCGGGGATGATGGCTTTCCGCCCCTCGTCGTCACGCCGTATGTCGTCGACGGTGCGCTTGCCGCCTGCCAAAAAGGCTTCGATGACAGCGGCCCTGCGCTGTGCCAGCCCGGCCTCGTAGGGCTTGGGATTCTCATACAGCACACCGTCGACGAGACATTGGCAGTCGCCAACCATCCAAATCTCGTTCCTCGCGCGGCTGTATACGATGCAGCTTGCCGTGAGCCGCTCTTCCGGATGCGCGGCAAGGCGCTGCCTGTCGGCACCGTCGTACACCTTATTTATATATAGGGTGACGCCCCGGCAGAATTCCCCGACGGTTATATCGGCATTCATGCTGCCGATGAATTCCTTGATGAGCGTCATGCAGTAGCGTCCGTTTGACATGCCGGGATATATCCGTGCGGGCGACTTGCTCGTGCTTCCGTCTATCACCGCGATGAAGTCAGCGGTTGTTACGATTCCGTCTTCGGCCTCTGCCGTCCTGCTCTTTGGCGTTATGCTTTGTTCTATTACCTTCATGTCTGTCTGTAGGTGCTTGTCGTTCTTTCTGTCTTGAGGCCGTGCGGACCGGCGGCTGCGACCATAGCTCGCGTATCAGGTCGGGTCTTCCGATTCTTCTCAGCGACTGCTCTATGCCGCGCCGCTCCTCCGGTTTGTACCAGAAGAAGAACTGCCTTTGTGCCAGTTTCTCCCTCTGTGTCTTGGCGCTGTATACCGGTTCCATCGTGTAGGGGTCGAATCCGGTGTACCATGTCTCGGTGCTCACCGTCATTGGGGTGGGCGTGAAGTCCTGTATCTGCTCGAGATGGAAGTCGAGCCGCTTCGTCGTCACGGCCAGCTCGGCCATGTCGGCCTCCCCGCAGCCCGGGTGGCTGCTGATGAAATACGGTATAATCTGCTGGTTCAGGTTTTCCTCGCGGTTGATACGGTCAAATATCCGCTTGAACTCATAGAACTGGCTGAAGGGCGGTTTGCGCATCAGCCTGAGCACGTTGTCGCATGTATGCTCCGGCGCCACCTTCAGACGGCCGCTCACATGGCGGCATATCAGTTCGCGGGTATATTCCGCCGCAGCCCTGTTCACGGCCTCGTCCTTGCTCCTGTGCAGCAGGAGGTCGTAGCGCACGCCGCTTCCGATAAAGCTCTTCTTCACTCCTGGGAGCGAGTCGACGGCCCGGTAGATGTCGAGCAGCGGCCGGTGGTCGGTGTTCAGGTTGGGGCATATCTGCGGATTGATGCAGCTCGGGCGCTTGCACTTGGCGCAGATGGCGGCGTTGAGGCCCCGCATGCCGTACATGTTGGCCGAGGGACCGCCCAGGTCGGACAGGTATCCCTTGAAGTCGGGCATGGCGGTAATCTGCCGTACCTCCCTCAGTATGCTCTCTTTGGAGCGGCATGTGATGAACTTGCCCTGGTGCGCGGATATCGTGCAGAAGGCGCAGCCGCCGAAGCAGCCGCGGTGTATGTTCACCGAATGCTTTATCATGTCGTATGCAGGGATGCGCTTGTTCTTGTATTTGGGGTGCGGCACGCGGGTGTAGGGCAGGTCGAAGGAGGCGTCGAGCTCGTCGGACGACATGGGAGGGTAGGGTGGATTGACCACGGCGAAGCGGCCGTCGACCTCCTGCAGAAGACGGCATGCGTTGATTTTGTTTGACTCCTCCTCGATGTGGCGGAAGTTCTCGGCCTCCGCCCGTTTGTCTTTGAGGCATCTCTCGTGGCTGTGCAGCAGTATGTCCGATTGCGTTATGCCGCCCGGAATGCCGTCTTTCCCGGTCAGATAGACCGTCTGCGGTATGTCCTTGATGTCTCTGATGCTCTCTCCAGCGGCCAGCCTGCGGCATAGTTCCAGCGTCGGTTTCTCTCCCATGCCGTAGGTTATCATGTCTGCCCCGCTGTCGCAGAGGATGCACTTGCGCAGCGAGTCCTGCCAGTAGTCGTAGTGTGTGAGGCGGCGCAGCGAAGCCTCGATGCCGCCGAGGACTACCGGAACGTCGGGAAACAGCTCTTTCAGAATCCTTGTGTATACTATCGTGGGATATTCGGGACGCATATCGTGGCGGCCGTCGGGGCTGTAGGCATCTTCCGAGCGCAGCCGCCTGTTGGCCGTATACTTGTTCACCATGGAGTCCATACACCCTGGTGAGATGCCGAAGAACAGCCGCGGGCGTCCGAGTTTCTTGAAGTCGCGGTAGTCTCCGTGCCAGTCGGGCTGGGGAACGATGGCTACCTTGTAGCCAGCCGCCTCCATGATGCGGCCTATCACGGCCGCCCCGAACGACGGGTGGTCAACGTAGGCATCGCCGGAGAAAAGTATGACGTCGGCCTGCTGCCATCCGCGAAGCTCCATTTCCTTCTTCGTTGTCGGCAGGAAGTCGGTTAATCTGTACTCCATCTGTTCCTTTGTCTTGTTCATCTGCTGGTTCCCGGTGTCACTCTTCCACGGCCGTGGCGTTGCTTTCCTTCCACTCGATGAACAGCAGCACGAGCTTCTGGAGGCCAAATGCCTTCATGTTGGGATGGTATATCACGTCGAGGCAGAGGTCAAGGAGTGCCTTGTCGCTGTTCTCGGCAGACTCGAGTATCGAGCGGACGTTGAGCCTCAGCTTCTCCAGCACCTGCTCGTCCACGTATCCGTTGCTGTCTATCAGGTCTCTGAACAGTGAGTAACGGTCTATCGTGTGCATGTGTTCGTCACTTATGCTGATGCTCCGTGTACCGGAGAGGTTTGCTTGAATCTTAAACATAATGTATTGTTTATTTGTTCGTTAATTGTCTTTCGTTGTCATTTGACGAGGAAATCGAGTATTCCCCGCATTATGGAAGTGCGCTTCTTGCCGTCTTTTATGCATTCGAACGGAATGCCGAGGGCGAACGAGCGGTAGTCGCTGCCGTGGTAGGCGACGGCCGCATTGGTGCCGTCGGAATATTTCAGGGCTGTGTAGGCCGGTTCCAAGGGCAGGAAATGGTCGCGCGACGTGGCGGCATAGTGCTCCTCGTTGATGGTGTTGTAGAAGTCCATGGTCGTGTTCATGCCGTATAGCGACACTCCGCTTCCCGTGCCGCTGCCGGCATACTGGCATTTCAGCACCGAGGCAAGGAACGTCTGCTCCTCGGGCTCGGGCATGTCGCAGCCGATGTATGCGCCGCTGACGAGCACCGACCCGCCGCGCCGGATGTACTCTTTCATCTGGCTGCGCATTAGCAGGGAGAAACTCTTGTAGTGCTTGAGGCTGCGTCCGTCGTTGCGTTCCAGACCGAGGATGAAGTCTGTCACCCTGTATCTGCTGATGTCGGCACCTTCCGTTTCCCACGCCTCGCTCGAGCAGCTGGCTATACTGTAGCGTCCCGCGGCCATGATGGCCTCGGCGTGAGTGCGCACGTGGGTGCGGTCGTTGCCGGCGATGAACATGCCTGTGAAGTTGTCGTCAGACCATCCGAGGCCGCTCTCGTCTTCTATTCCCATCCTTGTACGGTCGTAGCAGAGCTGCTCGCCGACCCATCCTGCCGTCGGTCCCTCTGTCACTCCGGGGTCTTCGCGGAAATCGAAGCCCTGCTCATATTCGTTGTTCCGTATTGCCGGAGACGACAGACGGTGGAATCCGTCGACTATCATCACGGTCTCTTCAGCTGCCGGATTGTACAGGGCGCACAGCGTCCCGGTGGGGAAACTGATGCCGCCGCGGTTCACAGCAGCCACCTTGAAACTGTAGAGCACGCCCGGTTCGAGCCTCATCCTGTACCGGTTTGAAGCCCTTACGTAGGTGCCGTTGTCGAAATCGGAATGCCCTGCGCTTGTATAGATGATGTATCCGGTGGGCTGTGCGGTCGGTTCCTGCGGGTCTTTCACCTCGTTCCATCTAAGCTCCACCTCGTCCTTGGCTGTAAACTCGATGCTGAAATTGTCCGGAGTGAGCGGCGACACGATGCAGGGGCGGCCGTGCATGCCGGACAGATAGCGAAGTATCGTCTTGTATATAGAGCGTGCGAGCGTGAAGCGGAAGTTCGGGTCCTGGCCGTAGCGCATGTCGGGGAAGTTTTGGTGAGACATTGTCTCGATGATGGCGCTCGGCACTTCGGGTATTCTTGTCTCGGAGTAGTTGCGGTCATAGAGGTCGCGGCGGTTCCACCGGCCATACTGCGATGTGATGTCGCGGGTCATGTTCGTCAGCAGTGAGCTTGCGAAGTCGCGTGAGGCACTGCGTGACAGGCCTGAGCCCAGCTTGCCGTTGCCGGCGTTTGTGGTGCAGATGGCAAGCGAACCGACAAGTCCTGCACCGTCGTTGGAAAAGCCGGCATCGCTGTGCACGGCCAGCGAGAGCTCTATCGGCACCTTGCATCCATCCTTGGAAGGCATGTAGCGCGACCCGCCGCCGAGGCGGTTGGTCATGAGCGAGCGCGTGTTGATATCGTCTTTATAGTCGTCCGTACCGTTTTTAGAGCTGTATACGGAGTACGGCATGCCTGCCCATTGTGCGTAGTAGCGTGCCCCTTCGAGGCATCGCGGCAGTCCGCTGACGGTGCCTCCGCGCTCGATGTTGCCCATTCCGCCGCCGAACCTCACTGCATCGGCCGTCACCACACCCTTGCGCCGGCTCTGGTTGGTCAGCGTCACGCGGTTGAACTCGCTGCTACCCTTGTCGAAGTCGAACGTGCCGAGGTATACCCACGTGCCGCCGCCCATCTGCTGGTTCACGCGGAAGGTGGTCTTCTCTCCCTTGTGCCATACCGTGTAGCATGCGTCGTCGATGCTTTCGGGCAGCGTCTGATAGCTCACGTATACGGCATAGCGCCCTTCCGCCGGAATATCCGGCTGGTAGGAGATCATCGAGAAGTTGTTTTTCTTGCCCGTTGTCCTTGCCATCCTTGCCGTTCCGGCCGTAAAGGGATTCTCTCCGTCGACATAGTTTCCGGGGTGAAAGGCAAACCCTCCCGTCCCCGTGCTTTGCCAGCTGTGTCCCGAGTTCACCTCGATATACTCCGTGCCGCGGCGGCTGTTGTCGTTGTCCACTATCACCTCATGCTTCTGCCAGTCTCTCTCGCGGGGCGTAAAGACGTTCGCTCCGGCGTTCTCGAGCATCGGGATGAGATACGGCACCACTATCGTCTGGGTGTAAAGGTCCTCTGTCGTGCAGAAGAGCTTTGGCCGCTGCCACTTCCATGTGCCTTTGTTGCAGTCGTAATAGCGGCCGTGGCTTGCCCAAAGGGATATGTGCCTGTCGTTCAGTCCGTGCGTTATTTTCACTGGAAGCGACATGTTGCTCACCCACGGATTGCCCTTGCTGCCGGCCTTCTCCCACGCTGCGGCGTCCTGCCGGTCGCCGCCCTGCATGTCCGTGACAAGGGTCTCTATGGGCATCCCGTTGACAACAACCTTTATAGTGTAACGGTTGTACGGCTTCGGGAGCTGCTTTCTTATGTCCTTGTATATCTTCTCCGTGAGCTTTCCTGTAAATTCCTGTGCGGCAAAGGTGGCGTCTGCGGTCACCGTCAGGGTGCGCCTGGCGTTGTCGACCTTATATCCGAGCATCTTCGGAGCCTGCGGCAGGGAGGCGTCCTTCGGCTTGTATCTCTCGAAAAAGCGTTCCAGCTTCGCCGCCATCTTGGCCTCCTTGGCGGGTGTCTGTGCCATGGCGGTGACAGCGGGGATTACCGATAATAATATGTATACGAAGAAAGCTCTCATCGTTTAAATCTCACCGACAGTGAATTTCTCCGGTATCTTACCCTTGAAATCCTTGAAATAAAGCTTTATCTCTCTCATCTGGGCATCCACGTCGCCGTCCGGCACGATGGTCCTGGTGCACCGGATGACCTTCTTCTCGTAGTCCACGCCGTAGAGGAGGATGGGTATCCCAGCCTTCAGGGCAATGAAATAGAAGCCCTTTTTCCAGTCAGGATTGAGGGAACGGGTGCCTTCCGGCGTGATGCAGAGGTGGAAACGGGCCGCTTTCCGGGCCGTCTCTGCCAGGTTGTCGGTCATGCTCGTGTGCCTGGTGCGCCACACGGGGATGCCCCCCAGCTTCCTGAAGAGCGGGCCGAGCGGCCAAAAAAACCACTCCTTCTTCATCAGGAAGTTACTCTTGATACTTTCCGCACCGGCATATAGCTGGCCGATGAGGAAATCCCAGTTGCTTGTGTGCGGTGCAAGACAGATGATGTACTTATCGGGATGGGGCTCCGTCACGTCGGCCGTCCATCCCATTTGTCTGTATAACAGCCATTGGCAGAAAGATCTCCACATATTATGAATTGTATGTTATCCTTTTTCAGTTGAGGTTGTTGATTTGGTCTATAATCTCCACTGCTCCCGCGTGGAATTTTGTTATGAGGTCCTTGAAATACTGTTTGGGCGTCATTCCGGGCTCGGGGTGTGACACCCTGCAGATAAAGTCGCTTTCCATCTTGACGATAGATCGTAGCAGTGCCTCAACGTTCTCTTCGTTGGCTTTGGTACTGTAGAGCGATGCAGCGACGCACTCAGCGAATAAGTCTGCGCAGTTCATATTGATGTACTGCTTGATTTGCCTTTTGTTTGCCATGATTGTTGTCTCCTGTTACATTAATAATACTATTGTTTGTCAAAGATAAGGAAAATAATCGGAATATCAATGATTTGCTTATGAAATTTAATTAAATATCCGATTTTATCTTCATTCATGCTCCATTTTGCGGAGAAATGCGTATTTTTGCATATCAATTATGTAGCAGATAGTTCATTATTCAATAACAAATAAGTTAATTTATGGAAAAGAGTGCTTTGCAAATAGTAAGGGCCGGCTATCAGCCGAAGCTGCCGAAGGCCCTTCAAGGCGCAGTAAAGGTAAAGGAAGGAAGTGCAACACAGAGTGTTGACAATCAGGAAGAAATCAAGAATCTGTTTCCCAACACCTACGGAATGCCGGTCGTTGAGTTCGTACCGAGCGATGAGGCGAATACAGGGAAAGTCAATGTCGGCGTCATTCTGAGCGGCGGTCAGGCTCCCGGCGGACACAATGTAATCACCGGTCTGTTCGACCAGCTGAAGAAACTGAACCCCGAGAACCGCCTCTACGGTTTCATCCTCGGTCCCGGCGGACTGGTAGACCACAACTATATGGAGCTTACGGCCGACATCATCGACGAGTACCGCAACACCGGCGGTTTCGACATGATAGGGTCGGGACGCACCAAACTCGAGAAGGAAGAGCAGTTTGAGAAGGGTCTCGAGATTATCCGCGAGCTCGGAATAAACGCCATCGTCATCATCGGCGGCGACGACTCGAACACCAACGCATGCGTACTGGCAGAATATTATGCAGCAAAGAACTACGGCGTGCAGGTCATCGGATGCCCCAAGACCATCGACGGCGACCTGAAAAACACACAGATCGAGACCAGCTTCGGCTTCGATACAGCCACAAAGACATACTCGGAACTGATAGGAAACATCGAGCGCGACTGCAACTCGGCCCGCAAATACTGGCACTTCATCAAGGTCATGGGCCGTTCGGCAAGCCATATCGCCCTCGAGTGCGCCCTTCAGTGCCAGCCCAACGTGTGCCTCATCTCTGAGGAGGTGGAGCAGAAGGACATGACACTCAACCAGATTGTGGAGAACCTCTGCGAGGTCATCGCCGGACGTGCGGCAAAGGGCAACAACTTCGGTACGGTCATAGTACCCGAGGGACTCATCGAGTTCATACCCGCGATAGGCCGTCTCATACAGGAGCTCAACGACCTGCTGGCCGCTCACGGCGCTGACTACAAGGACCTCGACAAGGACGCACAGCGCGAATACATCATCGCCCACCTCTCTGCCGAGAACGCCGCGACGTTCGAGACGCTGCCCGAGGGCGTCGCCCGCCAGCTCTCTCTCGACCGCGACCCGCACGGAAACGTACAGGTTTCGCTCATCGAGACGGAGAAACTGCTCTCTGACATGTGCGAGGCCAAGCTCGCCCTGTGGAAGAAGGAAGGCCGCTTCGACGGCTCGTTCGCTGCCCAGCACCACTTCTTCGGTTACGAAGGACGCTGCGCAACGCCGTCGAACTTCGATGCCGACTACTGCTATGCCCTCGGTGCAAGTGCCGTACAGCTCATCGCCAACGGCAAGACCGGCTACATGGCCATCGTGAAGAACACCACGGCGCCTGCCGACGAGTGGATTGCTGGCGGCGTGCCAATCACGATGATGATGAACATGGAGCGCCGCAACGGCGAGATGAAGCCCGTGATACGCAAGGCGCTCGTCGAGCTCGACGGTGCTCCGTTCAAGGCTTTTGCCGCCATGCGCGACGAGTGGGCCAAGAACACGTGCTACGTTTACCCGGGTCCGATTCAGTATTGGGGACCGTCTGAGGTGTGCGACAAGCCCACAATGACGCTTGCTCTCGAGCAGAACAGATAACAGGATATCACTTGCCGTGGATTGACAGGTGCGGAGCATGATGCTCACGGCCTGCCGGTCCATGGCTTTTTTTATTGTATATATGCCTAATACGACAAACCGCAGGAAGACAAGGAAGCCGGCAAGGAAAGTCTACAGCAGTCCGGTGCGGCGCAAGAAGCCGGGCCTGACCACGAGGCTGCTGCAGAAGATGCCCGGGTGGGCATGGTGGCTTGGCGGCGGTCTGGTGGTCCTGGGATATGTATGGGCATTCTATTACTTCTTCGTGGGGCCTTTCGGCTTCCGCTGGAGGGCGCTCTATGGCGATGTCTCGTATCCCGACGGATATGAGATACACGGTATCGACATCAGCCACTACCAGGGAAAGATAGACTGGAGCGACCTCCGCAACAACGGGATGATAGAGAAGTGCCCCGTGCGCTTTGTCATGATAAAGGCCACGGAGGGGGCAAGCCGCGTCGACAGCCGCTTCCGCGACAACTTCTATCAGGCCCGCGAGTATGGATTCATCCGCGGGGCATACCATTTCTACAGCACAAAGTCTACCGGACGGGCACAGGCCGAGCACTTCATCCGCAACGTGAAGCTGGAGGAGGGAGACCTGCCGCCAGTGCTCGACGTGGAGCACAAGCCGAAGAACCAGACGCCGGAAGAGTTCAGGGAGAGCGTGCTCACGTGGCTGAACATTGCCGAGAAGCACTACGGGGTGAAGCCGATAATCTATACTTACTATAAGTTCAAGATGGCATATCTCAGCGATTCCATCTTCGACCGCTATCCCTACTGGATTGCCCACTACTATGTGGACAGCGTGGAGTATAAGGGCAAGTGGAAGTTCTGGCAGCATACAGACTGCGGACGGCTGCCGGGAATAAAGGGATATGTTGACTTCAACATATACAACGGCAGCTATTACGACCTCCGCCGGCTGACAATCGGCAACAGGGAAGAAGACGAATGACATCGGCGGAATAGCCTTCCGCTGCGTCACGGGCAACGCGTCACATTGTTACGTGCCGCCCGTCACACTGTTACCTGCCACGCGTCGCATCGTTACGCGCCACGCGTTACACTGTTACCTGCCACACGTAACACCGTCACCTGAACGTCAGACACGCCCAATCGCCGTCAGACCGTTCGCCGCAGGGCTTCATTCCGAGGCTTGCAGCCTTCTCCGTCAGGATGCCGGCGTCTTCCTTATAGAATCCGCTGAGTATCAATACGCCTCCTTCTTTCATGGCCTCACGGAAGCGGGGCATGTCGTTCAGCAGTATGTTGCGGTTGATATTGGCCAGCACGATGTCGAATTTCCTGCCGAGACCGTCAATCACCGAGGCATCTCCCTGCAGCGCTTCATAGCGGCTGTCGACGCTGTTTATCACGGCGTTGTGCTGCGAGTTGTCCGCGCTCCATTCGTCTATGTCGTAGCCGGTGGCGCCGGCAGCACCGCCTTTCAGTGCCGCTATGCCGAGGATGCCCGTGCCGCAGCCGCAGTCGAGCACGGTCTTTCCCGTCAGATCCATGCCGAGCAGCGATGCCACCATCATGCGGGTGGTTTCGTGCGTGCCCGTGCCGAAAGCGAGGCGGGCGTCAATCTCGACAGAGATGTCAAACTGCCCGTCGGGCAGGTGGCGGCCGTCGTGTATGGCGCACTTGCCGTCTACGACGATGGGAGCGAATCCTTCGTTTTCCCACTGCTCGTTCCAGTCCTTGTATTCCGCATCCCTTACATTATATATAATGTCTACACCGTCGATGGCGATGTCTCCGATGGCGGCCTTCAGGCTGTCTTCGCAGAACATTCCGGTCTGCACATATCCGGTGATGCCTGTCTCCGTCTCCTCGAAAGTCTCGAACCCGGCCTCGCCGGCGCCTGCCGCGATGAGGTCTCTCACATCCTGTACTACGGCCTCTGGGAGGCTCGTCCTTATCTCAAAATCAACTTCGTAGTATTTCATCTTTCTGTGAATTTGTTGCAAAAATACAAAAAATAGGGAAATTCCTATTATTATTTAGGGCTTTTCCAGCCGTTAATATGTTTAATATGACTAATTTTGTATTATGAAAAAGTGAACAGTTAAAAGAGTGACAGATTATGGGAAGACAGATTCTTATAGCATTTCTTGCAACCCTGATGCCGGCGATGGCTGTGGCACAGGACGATATGTATTTTGTCCCGACAAAGGCGAACGTCGACAAGAGCAGTCACGACTACGGGCTGCCGTCGGGCACGTACTACTCTGGAAGCGACCGCGGAATAGACGAGTACAACCGCCACGGAAGCTACGTGCAGCAGATTGACTCGGCCGGGAACGACATCATAACTTTCGATGCCGTGGCCGGAGTGTATCCGGACTCGCTCTCCGACGGGCAGGACGATTATGAGTATGCGCGCCGCATGAGCCGTTTTGACGGCTATTCATGGTATGACCCGTACTGGGCCGGCTACTGGGCCGGACGCAGCGACTGGTGGGGATGGTACGACCCGTGGTTCTATTCGGGCTGGTACTACAGCCCGTGGCACTACGGCTGGGGCTACGACCCATGGTATTGGGGCTGGGGCGGATGGCACAGCTCATGGTGGGGATATCCCGGTTTCATAGTCAGCTCAGGTCGCCCGACAGGCACATTCAGCCATTTGCGCGGCACGGGACGCCGCCCTCTGGCCGGATATAGCGGCGGAAGGACAGGGTTCGGCAACAGGACGACGGGCTCGGGACTCAGGCCTCTGTCTGGATATAGCGGCAGCCGTACGGGCACGACAAGCCGTCCGACGGGTAACCGCTTTGGCAACAGTTCGACGGGCAGCAAGCGCTACAATGCCTCGGAACGCTTTGGCACAAGCCGCAGCAACTCGAGCAATTCCAACGTGCGCACGAGCACGCCGCAGCGCAGCTCGAGTTCGTTCAGCAGTGGCAGCAGCTTCGGCGGCAGCCGGTCGGGCGGCAGTTTCAGCGGTGGCAGCCGTTCCAGTGGCGGACGCTCGGGCGGAGGATTCGGAGGACGCAGATAATAACCATATTTCAGTATTAATAAAAACGACAAGCGTATGAAAGCAAGATATTATTTGGCAGCAGCCATGATGGCCGGAGCGGTATCGGCAGTGGCTCAGGAGACTTACGAGAATGCTAACATAGCCACTGGCGACCTTAACGGAACGGCGCGTTATGTGGGTATGGGCGGCGCGATGGAAGCCCTCGGGGCAGACATCTCGACGATAGGTACAAACCCGGCGGGAATCGGCCTCTTCCGCCACTCCTCGGCAAACATGTCGTTCGGATTCGTCTCGCAGGGCGATGCAAAAGGCTTTGCCAACGGCAACGTCACCAATCTGAGTTTCGACCAGGCGGGTTTTGTATATTCGATGCGTACGGCAAAGAACTCGTTTATCAACTTCGCGTTCAACTATCACAAGAGCCGCAACTTCAACCACATACTGAAGGCGGCAGGAAACCTTGCCGAAGGTGCGTCGCAGAACAAGGCATCGTATAACAAGGGAGCGGCAGCTTATGAACAAGGTTGGGACTTTGTATATATAGATAAGGATGAGATAGTGTCTGACGACTATGCTTTCAGCCAGACAGACTATCTGTATTACAACACGATAATATACAATCCGTTAATCGATCCGAATAGCGTCTATGGCTATTACGGCTCTCAGATGTATATGATGGACAGGGCCAATACGGGTTATATAGGCGACTATGACTTCAACCTGAGCGGCAATTTGAACGACCGTATATACCTCGGAGTGACGTTCGGAATACATGACGTGCACTATCGCGGATATTCCGAATACGCCGAACTGTTTGCCGGCAACGACGAGGGACTTGGCGGAGTGCTCATCGAAGACAACCGTGTGATTACCGGTACAGGATTCGACATAAAGGCGGGAGCAATATTCAGGCCTATCGCGGAGTCGCCCTTCCGCATCGGAGTGTCCGTCGCCACTCCCACGTGGTACGACCTTACGTCGCGAAACTATACCACGCTGTATGTCGACGATATTGATGCAGACCCTGATCGCTATCGCGGACCGGGCTCACTGTCGATTGAAAACAGCTACGACTTCAAGCTGTATACTCCTTGGCGCTTCGGTCTGAGTCTCGGCCATACGGTGGGCAACTATCTGGCGCTGGGCGCTTCATACGAGTATGCCGACTATGGCAACCTCGACAGCCGCGTGAACGACGGCTACGACGCATACGGTTATGAGGAGAGCTCATCGGACAGGGCCATGAACGACCATACCGAGGCTACGCTGAAAGGCGTGTCCACGCTGAAGCTCGGTGCTGAGTTCAAGCCCGATAAGGCATTCGCCGTGCGGTTGGGATTCAACTATGTGTCGCCGATGTACAACAGCAACGGCGTAAAGGACGGCACGCTCGCATCGTATGGAGTTACGGACCAGTCGGCAACGGACGTCACAAACTGGAAGGATACATACCGCGTCACCGCCGGACTGGGCTACCGTGTAGACAAGCTCTCTCTCGACTTGGCCTATCAGTACAGCCAGACAAACGGGCGTTTCCTTCCGTTCACCGATGTGCTTGACGCCTCGAACGTGGCCGAGGCGGTGGATGTGAGCAACAAGCGCCACCAGCTTCTCTTCACGATGGGCTACACGTTCTGACCACGGCAGACGGCCGGAAACTGTAAACCGCATATTCACACCGTTTCATTCCCGGTGCGGATATGCGGTTTCCGCTTTCTGTCGGCGGCCGTTCCGGATGCTTATTCCTCGACGATGCCGGCCTCAAGCCATTGCTTCCTGATGTCGAGGACATCCTTGCGGGCTGTCGCCTCGTCCACGTCGTACTCCTTCAGGAGCATGGCCGTGAGGTCGTCGTCGCCGAACTCGCGTCCCTGCACCTGCTGCCAGAGGTATGCAGCCGATTCGTTCATGCTTATAATCTTGCTGAAGTCGATGTTCTCCTTTCCCTCAGCCACAATTATCTGTTCTCCGCAGATGGAGCGCAGGTGAAATCCTTTCTTTGTTCTCATCTTTATATTCAGTGTTTATTGGGTTGTCGTTGGTTGCTTACGGCCCGCTGCCTGGGCGGTCAGCTTCTTGCAAGGAGCAGCCGGTAGGCAAAGAGCAGGTATCTCCTGATGGGGTAGAGTCTTGTCCATACCCATGAGTATACGGCCCATTTGCGGCCGACTGTCATGTCTGCCACCTTGCGGCCCTTGCGGTAGAAGCCCGTCGCGAGTGCCTTCACGTCTTTTCGCTTGCATCTCTCGACGGCTATGTTGCCGTCGCCGCGCAGGGTGATGTCTTCTCCGTCAATGCTTATAATGCGGTGCAGGACGAAGCGCCCCGGTGCTATCTCGGCCAGCACGGCATCCCCGACGCTTATCTTTCCGGCCTTCTCGAGGATGGCCTTGTCGCGCCGGTCTTCCAAAAACGGCCGCATGCTGTAGCCCCGTAGCGGTATCGTCACGGAGTGGCCCTCGTCTATCATCCTGACGACCTCGGGCAGAAACTCGGCATTTGCCATCTGTCTGGTTGTGCTCATGCTGTCTTTTCGGTTTGTAAACGGTTGCTTGTCCGGTTGCATTCAGGCTTCTTCTCCGTTCCCTCCGGCCGTTATCGCGTCGTGGCAGACGTGCGCGGCGTCTTCGTCCGGCAGGCAGTGCATCGTGTATACGGGCACCGATTCGATGATTCTGGTTATCGTATCACATATATTATTGTATATGGTCGAATCCCATTTCATCGACGAGCACGATGGAAGCAGCGTGGCAAAAGCCTGTATTGTGCGCAGTCTTTCGATGCGGTTTGCCGGTGCCCTCTCTATCTTCGTTATCGCACCGAGCCTTGTTTTCACGTTCCTGTAGCACGGAGTCTTGCCGCTCCACGGCGAGCCGAACAGGTAAACGCGGCCTTCGATGACCCTCACGATGGGGTTGTCGTCGTTTATAAGGTCCGTGTCGGGTATGTGCTTGAGCCACAGGGAGGAGTGCGTGCTCTTTCCCGTGCCGCTCTTTGCGATGAAAGGATACGACAGTCCGCCGTGGCGCACGCATGAGGCGTGTATCAGCAGGGTGTCGTAGAAACTTGCCCTGAACGCAAATATCAGCATGACGGCATCGTTGAGGCCGAACGCCCGCATGGCCGTGGTGCCGTTGAGGGCACACTCGCACCTGCTGAAATCCTTGTTGGTCTTCAGCAGGCAGCAGTCATGGCCGTGTATGTTCCTGATGATATACTGGTAGCCGCCGTCCGGGAGGAGGTAGACGAGCGTGTCGCCGTTACCCGTGTCGAACTTGCGGATGAGTTCCCGCTCGCGGGAGGCGTGCAGGTTGTCGTCTACGTGGAGTGTGAACAAGAACTCTCCGCCATCATCTGCGTTGTCAGTGAAGGCGGAGTAGGAGGGTAGAAGCTGTACGGAGTTCTTCTCCGTGCTTTCGAATGAGATGGCTATGCGGAAGCCGGCGATACGGAACAGGTGCTGCTCTTTCATTCCTCTTCAGCTATTCCCATGTCTACCGGCTTGAACATGAAGTCTCTTCCGTCGATATATCTGACGTCGTACATGTCCTTGGCCTTTACCGTATACTTCTTCTTCAGTTTCAGAAAGGCCTTCTCTATGTCCTTCTTCTTGCGCTCGTAGAATACGATGCACGTCCTTGCCGGCTGTCCCTGCTTGTGCGTGAAGTAGTCTTTCAGCTGGTAGGAGTAGTTCTCGCGGCCGAGCAGGAACTTCGTCTTGCTGTCTATCCAAGTGCTGTCTATGGCCTGAACGTTTGTGAAGTAGACCACAGAGTCGGTGAAAGAGGCGGAGAATCCGAAGATGTAGGCCTCCGGAATCATTTTCCTTTTTGCGGAAACGTCGCCCGCGGCGAAAGCCGATGCGAGCATCATTGCGGCTGCAATGTATTTCAATGATTTCATTGTTGGTTTATTGTCCTAAGTAATATTTTAACTGTTTATTGTTCGTATTGTTCCTCAAATGCCTGATGGCCTTTTCCTTTATCTGCCTCACGCGTTCCCGGGTAAGCCCCATCTTGGTGCCTATCTCATCGAGAGTCATTTCCTGGCAGTTGATGCCGAAGAACGATTCAATGACCTCGCGTTCGCGCTTGTTGAGGCATTGGAGCACGTTGTCGATCTCGGTGCGGAGCGACTCGAGCACCAGCAGCCTGTCCGTCGTTGCCGAGTCGCTGCCCTGCATGGTGTCGATGAGGTTCGTCGTTTCGCCGTCGGCAAGCGGGGCGTCGGCCGATATGTGCCTTATGTTTGCCATGAGCATGTCGTCTATCTTGTCTTCCGGCATGTTGACACGTTCCGAAATCTCCTTTGACGACGGCCGCCGCTCATGCTCCTGCTCAAACCTGTTGAGCTCCTTGGTTATTCTGTTGACGTTGCCTATCTGGTTGAGGGGCAGCCTCACCATGCGGCTCTGCTCCGCAATGGCCTGCAGGATGCTCTGCCTTATCCACCACACAGCGTATGATATGAACTTGAAACCGCGCGTCTCGTCAAACTTCTCGGCAGCCTTTATCAGGCCTACGTTACCTTCGTTGATGAGGTCGGGCAGGCTCAGTCCCTGGTTCTGGTATTGTTTCGCTACGGAGACGACAAACCGGAGATTGGCTTTCGTCAGCTTTTCGAGGGCCTTACGGTCGCCGTTGTGTATTCTCCGGGCAAGTTCCACCTCTTCCTCCACGGATATCATCTCTTCCTTTCCTATCTCCTGAAGGTACTTGTCGAGTGACGCGTTCTCCCTGTTAGTGATGGACTTGTTGATTTTCAGTTGTCTCATAGTGTGATGGTTTGGTTGTTGTTGCAAAGTTAAAGTATTTTTCTGAGAAAGCCAATTAATATGGCCAAAAAGTAGGAAAGCAACGAGGTGGAAGGCCTGCCCTTCGTGTTTGTCTCATGGCAGTCTTCCACCTCGGCTCAGTTCCGTCGGTCGACGGGGCTTATTCGTTTTGCAGCGGCACTGCGAAGTATGCCTTCTTGCCGGTGGGGTAGATGCCCTGGATGTACAGTACGGGGTCTTTGCTTGTCGAAGCGTCCTTCACAACCTTCTGCATATCGTCTATACTCTTGATTGTTTCGTCGTTCGCTTTCTGGATGATGAAGCCCCGGCTGATGCCGGCCTCCTTGAGTTTGCCGTTGTTCACCTTCATCACCTCGATGCCGTAGCTTATTCCGAGCTGCTTCTTCTGTGCGTCGGTGACCTCGCGGAAGTTTGCTCCGAGCACGTCGAGATCGGCATTCTTCACTATCTTGGTGTTGCCCTGCTCGTTCTTCAGTGTGACGGTCTCGGTGTGTTTCTTCTTGTCTCGCAGGTATGTCAGCGAGAGCTTGTCGCCCGGGCGCTTCTTGTTCACTATTTCCTGGAGCTCGGCCATGCGTGTCACTTTCTGTCCGTCGGCTGCTATGATGACGTCGCCGCTCTTGATGCCGGCGTCGTATGCCGCGCCGTCGTCCATCACCTTGTCCACGTATATGCCTTCCATCGTGCCGAGGTCAATCTCCTTGCCCTGCTCCTTCTGGCTGTCGACATAGTTCTTCACGTCGCCGCCCTGGATGCCTATCCATGCGCGCTGCACCGTGCCGTACTGCTTGAGGTCGTCCACCACCTTATTCATTATAGTGGTGGGGATGGCGAATCCGTAGCCGCTGTACGAGCCGGTCTGCGAGTACAGCATGGCGTTCACGCCCACGAGCTCACCCCGTGTGTTGACGAGGGCGCCGCCCGAGTTACCCGCATTGATGGCCGCGTCGGTCTGGATGAACGACTCTACGCTGTTAGCGCCGAGCGAACGGGCCTTCGCACTGACGATGCCGGCCGTCACGGTGTTGTTCAGTCCGAGCGGGTTGCCCACTGCGAGCACCCATTCTCCGACCTTGATGTTCTCGCTGTTGGCTATCGTTATCGCCGGCAGGTTCTTGCCGTCAATCTTTATCAGGGCGAGGTCGGTGACCTTGTCGGTGCCCACTATCCTTGCGGAGAATTCCTTGTTGTCGTTCAGTGTGACGGTGAGCTCGTCGGCTCCCTCAACCACGTGGTTGTTCGTCACGATGTATCCGTCGGCCGAGATGATTACGCCCGAGCCTGAAGCGGTCTTCCTCGGTGTCTGCACCTGCCGCTTCTGCGTGCCTCCGTTGCCTCGTCCGAAGAATCCGCCGAACGGGTCTGAGAAGAAATCGCTGAACGGGTCGCTCTGCACCTCTACGGTCTTGACCTTGCTGTTCTGTACATATTTGATGTGCACCACCGACGGCAGGGCCTTCTCGGCTGCGTAGGTGAGGTCTACCGGCTGGCCTGCCGGCACGGGAGTGGCTGCCCCTGCCTTGTTGAAGGCGGCAACCGAAAATACAATTGCTACCAGACTGGTAGCAGCTAAAAGGTAATTTACAATCTTTTTCATCATAAAAAACATTTCTATTATGTATTAATATTTAATGAGTCTCGCTCGTTTTAAGTTGTGCAAATATAGCGTCAAAAATCTTTTTACTGACATTTTGTCGTGTTTATTTGTTGCTATTTAACAGTTGGAAAAGTCCCGTTAACGGCTGTTTGCGTGGCCGCTGCGTTTTTTTACAAATCTTTAATAACGCTTCCGGCGGTTAAATGTGCCGCCGTGGGTTTAATATCTTGCCCGTTTCTTTGCCGTTTCATTAAATTGATGTACTTTTGCAGCATGAAAGCAGTGCTCCGGCCTGTCGCCGGCACCATATTTACGGTGCGGGAGGAAAGTCCGGGCAGCGCAGGGCGCCCAGCTTCTGAAAGTGGAAGCCATTGGTGACAGTGGAATATGGCAGAAGAAAATAACCGCCGTGCCGCAAGGTGCGGTAAGGGTGAGAAGGTGGTGTAAGAGACCACCGGCCGGCGGGTGATCGCCGGGCCGTGCCATTCTGGGGCTGCAAGTTCGCGTATACCGTCGTCTGAGGGCTGCCCGCCCGACTCACTCCGACGGAGGGTAGAATGCTCAAGTTGCATGGCGACATGCAATTTAGATAAATGACAGGCACCGCCGTAACGGCGGTACAGAACCCGGCTTACAGGTGCAGTGCTTTCTTTTTTTATTGGCATAACGCATCCTTTACATATTATGAAAGATTTTGCAGGGCGTATGATGAGGTTTCTCAAGACCGGAATATGGCAGGTTTCGCCTGCCGACGTCCCTCCCATGCGCTATCTATTGTACAGCATCATCAAGAAACTGCTCATCACCGTGCGCTTCTTCACCACCAAGCGGGTGATGAGTCATGCTGCAGCCCTCACTTACTCCACGCTCCTTGCCATAGTGCCCATACTGGCGGTGGTGTTCGCCATTGCCCGCGGCTTCGGCTACAACAAGTACATCGAGGTGTGGTTCAGGGGCGCGTTCGAGTCGCAGCCGCAGGCCGCGGATACCATAGTGGGCTTCGTCAACAGCTATCTCGTGCATACGAAGAGCGGTGTCTTCCTCGGCGTGGGCCTCGTCTTCATGCTCTATACCGTGCTCATGCTTATCAGCAACATAGAGCTGACCTTCAATGAGATATGGCAGGTTAAGAAGCCGCGCAGCATCTTCCGCACCTTTACGGACTATCTGGCCATGCTGCTCATGTGCCCCATCATCATCGTCATCACCTCCGGACTTTCCATCTTCATAGCCACCGTGGCCGGAAGCATGCCAGATATCATGCTTCTCGGGCCGATGATGCGCTTCTTCATCGCGCTTCTTCCCTACATCCTGATGTCCGCCATGTTCATCGGCCTCTACGTGTTCATGCCCAACACCCATGTGAAGGTGCGCTACGTGATTGTTCCCGGAATCATCGCAGGCGTGGCGATGCAGTGGCTCCAGCTGTTCTATATCCACTCGCAGATGTGGGTAAGCAGCTACAACGCCATATACGGCTCGTTTGCCGCGCTGCCACTCTTCATGCTGTGGATGCAGATATCGTGGACCATCTGCCTCTTCGGGGCAACCCTCTCGTATGCCAACCAAAACCTCAGCTACTACGACTACGACGCCCGCACGGCCGACATAAGCCACCGCTACCGCATCATGCTCTGCGCCGTGATTGCCTCGCGCATCTGCCGTCGGTTCGCCGTGGGGCAGCGGCCGTACACTGCTCTCGAACTGAAGGTGGAGACCGGGATACCCATACGCGTGGTGAACGACCTGCTCTACGACATGATAGACGCAGGAATGCTCATCGAAGTGTCGTCTGACGAGAAAGGCGAGCAGTCGCAGTTCGTGCCGGCCGAGAGCATCGAGAACCTCAGTCTCGGAGTCCTTATAGACCGTCTTGAGGCGCGCGGGCAGTGGAAACTGGATATGAACCTTGACGCCTTATTCAACGAGAACTGGCTGAAAGCGCTGGAAATGAGGCATTCATACCTTGAGGAGACAAGGCAGATACTGCTCAAGGACCTTTGAATGCCGCCGTTGCCGATATTCTTCTGATTGTTATTGCCTGCGCGGTGAAAACGGCCGTGCTGCCCTGCCGCGTTACAATGGATAGCCCGCGACGGTGCCACGAGGCCGTTTTGACGATGTAACGGGTAGGGTTTGACGGTGCATCGGACAGTCCGTGACGTGGTTGTGATTGCTTTCAAAAGTGTTTTTGAGAGCTACCAAAAGTGTTTTTGAGAACTAAGCCAAAGGCTTTTGAGAGCTAAGCAAAGTGTTTTGATAGCCGGCAAAAAAATAAGGGGCATATCTCCGGCCGGTCCGGAGATATGCCCCTGCTTTTTATGTGCGTTATCTGATACCTACTTTCCTCACCGTCGGTCCGGCCTTGACGATATACAGGCCGGGCTGCAGCGGAATGCGCAGTGCCGCGCGGGCGGTAGTCCGGTATACAATGCTGCCGCCGGCGTTGAGCACGGTGACGGGCACGCAGCCCTCGATGCCGTCTATCAGCACGGCGCCATGGGCCACCTTCACCGTCGGTGCGGCTTCATGTGCCGTCGCGCCGGATATTCCGCTCGAGTAGGCCTCCACGTTGAAGTCCATCGTCTTCTCAACGGCAGAGCCGTCGATGGCGCGGGCACGCACCGTGACGGTGCCTCCGGCCGTGTTGTCGAGCACGCTCAGCGTACCGTCTGTGGCTATAGTGGCGAGGCTCTCGCCCGAGGCGATGCTCCACTCCACATTGCCTATGGTGGCTGTCATGGGCAGCACGGCGGCCGTCAGGTGCAGCTGCGGATTCTCCTTGCCGAGGGTCGTCGCGTTCTCACGCACCGATATCACGATGCTCTCAACCATCGTCACGGCGTAGGCCTCGTTGCTGCTTATCACGTTTGATGCTCCTCCTGCATCATCGGCCGACGGTGCGGCTGCCATTCCGCCAGTGCGGGATGCGGCGGTGCGGGCCGGCTGCTGCAGGGTGTAGGCCACGGAGTAGTAGGTCGTTGCGTCAGACGTGCGTCTGTGGGTATAGCTCTGTGCGTGGCCCGAGAGCGTCTCTATCGGCTGCAGGCTGGCGGCCGACGTGCCGCAGAGGATGGTATACTGGCTTATCCTTGCACCCTCGTACGGAGTCCAGTGCAGGTTGATGTCGTTGCCTAAGCCGCGGTTCACCATGAGGTGGATGCTGCCGTGGATGTCGCTCGGGGCGCTCTCCATGCCGTAGGTCGTGGGCAGGGCAATCATGTAGCGGCTGCTCTGGATGTCGGGGCGGCTCGTCGGGTCGGTGTATCCGCCGTCAGTCAGGTCGGCCTCGGCCAGTTTCTCGAAGTTGTCTGCGACGTTGGTCTCGCGGTATACGGCCACCTTACCGGTGAACACGCGTCCGTCAGGCAGCGCCATGGCGGCGTTCCAGCTGATGCGGTTGCGGCCCGTGGCGGCGTCTACGCCGACCATCGTCAGCTCAGGAGTGAATCCGGCGCCGATGGCCTCGGTCTCGGCATACTCCGAAAGGGGCGATGTGAAGATGTCGTCCGTATATGTTATGTAGAGCGTGTGCTGTCCCTCGGTGTCTGCCTTCACCATGGCGGTGTTGGTAGTGGCGTCGTACTGCGCGTCCATGCCGTCGCTGGCCCACAGGCGGAACTTCACGCCCTCGTTCTTCGTGAGTGCTTCGGGCATTGTCACCGTCAGCGGCTGACCTGCGAGGATGCGTGCGGGCAGGGTGATGCGCAGCAGCGGGCGGTCGGCAATCAGTATGCGGTGCTCGGCCTGTGCGGCTCCCGCCGTCACCTTGACGGTCTTCAGTCCGGGCGTGCTCCATGTGATGAGGTTGCCGCTCACGGTGCCGCCGTCGGCGTCGATAGTGGGTTCAGCTCCGCTGTTGTCGTATATCTGGATGGGCATCGGCATGTCCACGCCGCCCTTCTGTGCCATGCTTATCAGCGCGGTGGCCTGCGGGGTGAACTCTATCGTCTCGGAGAATGGTGAGTGGGCGTACCACGGGTCGACGGCCTGCACGCATATCTCGTAGGCCGTCCCGGCCTCGAAGCGGTCGACGGGGATTTCCATCTTCGTGCCGTAGCGGAAGTGGGGATAGCCCGTCGGGGCTGTTATGGCGCGGCTGTCGGTGGCGTTGAGCGGCGATATCACGTAGCTGTTGCTGCCCTTCGTGCCCTTTTTCTTTACGCTCACGTTGTAGCGCAGGCGGTCTGTGGGCGTCTCGCTGTCGGTGGCTCCGTCCCAGCTCACGGCTACATAGCGGCCTACGGTGTTGGCAAACACGGTGGACGGTGCCGTCGGCGCGGTGTTGCTGAAGCGTGAGAGCATCAGCGCCTCTTTGTGGTCGGGGCGTCCGTCGGCGTTGAAGTCGTAGGGCTCGTATGTGGCGAGGTTTTCCATGAATACCGAGATGTTGCTGATGTCCATGCTGCTGCCGTTCATGCTGCTGAGCATCAGTTTGGGATCGTTCCTGTCCGGCAGGATATAGTCTGTCAGTCCGTCGTTGTCGAGGTCTACGGCGACGGGTATTCCGGGCAGCTCGACGGTTTCGGTGGGCTTGAGGTCGCGGCTCATGAGCTGTGCGGTATACTTCGTCTGGTCATTTCCAAGGTACTCGCCGAGCACGAAGTCTGGCTGTCCGTCACCGTCGATGTCGGTTATCGACGTGATGCCGGCCTGTCTGCGCTCGAACACGGGTATCGGATTGAAGGTCATGTTGCCGTCGTTTCGGAGGATGTAGGTGGAGAAGCGCTCGGAGCTTGATTTGTAGTTGGGGTCGTAGTACCTCATGACGATGTCGGTGAGGCCGTCGCGGTTGAAGTCAACCACACCGTAAACCTCGTTCGGCTGCCATCCCTCGATATACGGGAAAGCCACCTGCTGCACCTTGTTTCCGCCGAGACTGCGGTATATGTATCCCTTGTGGATGAAGTCGAGGAGTCCGTCGTTGTCGAAGTCGGCCATGTGGCTGATGTATGCGTGGTCTATGCCGAGGGCGTTACCGTCGTTGTCGGTGAAGCCGTCGGTCACGGCGCGGAACTCAAGGTCGCCGTCGTTGACGAGCCACGGGCAGGGCTTGTTGTTCTTCGTGCTTGTGCCGAAGATGTCGGGGCGGCCGTCCATGTCGTAGTCGGTGAGTACCGTCGGGTGGATGTTGACGTCGGAGAGACTGAACGCCGGATAGTAGGTATACTTCTGTCCGTCGAATGTGTGGATGCGATGGTCAAGTCCTTCGAGCCTGCCGTCGCTGTCGAGGTCGAATCCGCCGTTGCTGAACGATGCGTCGTAGGCCTCATACATACCAATTGTCTTCATTGGGTCTACGTCTATCTTCATCGTGGTGCTTCCGCCGCCGGGCGCCGTGGCCGTGACGGTCTTGCTGCCCGCCTTGTCGAAGACGATGGTGGCGTGTCCGCCGCTGATGGTCTTCACCGTGCCGTCGGGCATGGCGCTGAACGTCGCTTCGCTGCCGTCGACGGTCTTCACGGTCAGCGTGTCGGCCGTGGTCATGCGGTTGTGGTTCATCGTGAAGAGTGCGTTGGCCGTCTCGTTGGCGAACGTCACCGTCTCGCTCCATTCTCCGCAGCGGCCGTTCGGATCTGCCGCCCTCACGCTCACGCCCATCTGTTCCATCGGCCATGAGCCGGCGTTGGCTATCAGTTGTCTGCCGTCGCATTCCGTCAGCAGCACGTTGGTGCCGTCGGCACGGCTCACGCGTACATTATATACAAGGTCGCAGGCGGCGCTCTCCTTGTCGCTGCCCTGTGCCCACTCAATCTTTACGAGTCCGTTGCTGCGGTCTGTGATGACTCCGGGAGCCGCCATGCGCTGCGGTGCCGTGTTGGGTTGCTCCGCCTTGGGAGCATAGAGGTATGTCTTGGAGCTGCCGCGGTCGTCGGTCAGGTTGGCAATAATCTCCACCTGGCCGTCTCCGTCGTAGTCCATGAAGTCCAGGAGAGGACCGTTTTGGAATATCGGGCTGTCGGCATCTTTCGGGAACAGGCCGGTCATAGTGATGGCGAACTGTCCGTCCCAGTCTATCCGCTTGTAGCTGTAGCTTGGTTCTTTGAACGTCGCGACGATTGTCGGACGGCCGTTGTTGTTGATGTCTATGAGGCGGTTGAACTCATATTCGCCTTCGAGCGTGCGCACGGTGCGACGGAATGTGCCGTCGCCGTTGTTGCTGAAGAAGGCCAGATAGGCGTGGGTGCCGCTCCGCGGCGTGTCCATGCATAGCAGGATGTCGAGCCGGCCGTCGCCGTCGAGGTCGCGGCAGTACATGGCCGAGATGTTACCGTTCTCTATCAGCTGCGTCGTCTCGAACCCGATGCCGCTGCTCAGGTTGAGGACAACCTGCGAGTTGGGCTTGTCGAAGATGACGAGGTCTGATATCCCGTCGCCGTTGAGGTCGGAAGCGACCACGCTTCCGGCAAATGTTGCAGGATAGTAGCGGCCGTCCGGCAGGGAGAGGAACGAGTGGCCGTTCGGGTCTATGAGGTCGGGATAGCCGTCGAGGTTGATGTCGGCTGCCTTCATCACCGTTCTTTGTCCGGTCACCTCGTCGCCCTCGCCTCCGCTCATGCCGCTCATGTTGATGTAACTTGTTGAGAATGTACCCTTGCCGCCCGAGCTGAAGGCCGCTCCGCTGATTTCCGTCTCGTCGGTGACGACGTTGAGCGGGCGGCGCATGAACGTGCCGTCGGCCATCTGTATGAATGTCATCGGGGTGTGGGTGGATATGGTTCCGCTGCCCGTTATCGTCTCCCAGCCGAATATGTCGGGGCGTCCGTCGCGGTTGAGGTCGGTCACGATGGAGCCCGGCTCGAAGGCGTTGCCCTTGTTCAGGCCTGTGGCGGTGAGGGTATAGCCGTCCGGTCCGCTCATTGCCAGCATGATGGGGCTGTCTTCACCGTCGATGCATACGAAGACATCGGTAACTCCGTCGGCATTGTAGTCGGCGTTGAGGTCAGCATCAAAGACGACCATCTCTTCCGTGCCGTATATGTATACTCTGACGTTTCCGTTGAAGTCGACCCATGCCAGGCGGGTGTCGTAGTGGTACGGGGCTGTTCCTGCATGCTCCCACACCTTGCCGTCGTGGAAGAGGAATCTCGTCACGTGCGACCATTCGCTTGTCGATTTAGCACGTCCGCTTGCATACGGGTTGTAGTTCAGCCATGCGTCGACGTCGGCCTGCGACGTGATGCGGAACCAGTAGTCAGTCCCCTCCTTGATGTCCGGTTCGCGGCCTTCGGGGTAGGGGACAGCCATTGTAGCGAAAGTGCCTTCATATACCAGTTTTGTGGTGACGAAATCATCCAGCTCTTCCATGCCCGGCTCGTAGATTACGATGCTGCCGTCTTTCATCACGGCCGCCGTAATCATGTGGAACCGGTAATAGTAGGCTCCGTCGATGATGCGCACCATGTCAGTCTCGCCCATGATGTTGTAGTATGTTCCGTCGGAGTCACTGCCCGGCAGGCTGCCTTCGGGATAGTCGTAGACTTTTCCTTGAAGTTTCTCGATGTGCTCCAGGGCTCCGTCGCCGTCGGCATCGGCGTACAGTTCGCTCTGGTAGACATAATGAGAGACTTCTGTTTGCTTTTGCGCTTGTCCGCCGGCAGTTCCGAGCCACGCGGCAAGCAGTAGTAAAAATAGCCTGTTTGCCATAATAAATAAGTATTATATAGTACATGGCAAAAGTACGAAATAAAGGTAAATCAGGCAATTACGGCTTTCCGTGAATTTGTGTGTTTTTCTCTATGACAAGGCTGTCGGGCGGCTGCTTTATGCCGCTGCCGTCATAAAGCGTGGCTTCAATTGATATAGCCGCGCTTTATGGCTTTCATCACGAGGTCGGCGATGTTGCGTGCTTCGAGTTTTGTGAAAAGGCTCTTGCGGTGTGCCTCGACCGTATTCTCCGAGATGAAGAGACGCGCCGCTATCTCTTTGGATGTGTAACCGTTGGCTATGGCGTTGAGTACCTCCATCTCGCGCTGCGACGGATGGTCGATGCCGTTGTCCATGATGCGCAGTGCTTCCTGCACCTCGCCGCAGTAGTAGCGCTCTCCCGAGAGCACGTCGTGTATGGCATCGACCACGAGCGACATGTCGAGCGACTTGTATACGATGCCGTCTACATTGCGGGCAACGAGCTTGCGGACGGTCCATAGCTCATCATGTATGGTGCTTACGATGATGCGCGCTTTGGGCCATATCTCACGGATGGCGTCTATCAGCAGGAAGCCGTCCATGTCGGGAAGCTCCACGTCGACGATGTAGATGTCGTAAGGCCTTGTGCGGAGCACGTCCGTGAGTGCGGCGGCACTGCGGAACAGCTCCACCTGCATCATGCCGTTGCGGGCGAGGAGGCTGCGCACCCCCTCTAAAACAAGATTATGGTCGTCAATCACTGCAATCCTCAAGTCTGCCAATTCAATATTCTCGATCATGATCCTGTTATTTTAAATCCAATGTGAATCTTACTGTTGTACCTTTATCGTTGTTCTCAATAGTTATCTTTCCGCCTGCAGCGTCCGCGCGCTGCTTCATGGTGCGACGGCCTATGCCACCGCCTTGTGACGGCCGTGCCTGTCCGTTGTCGCTTACCGTGAGCTCGACGGACTTGCCGTTACGGCTCAGGCAGACGTCGACGGCAGACGCTCCGGAATGCTTTGTCGCATTGCCGGTGGCCTCCTGAACTATGCGGTATATCTCAAGAGATATGAAATCGGGTATCTCAGACCAGTCGGTACTGTCCGGACAGGAGCTATATGTGTAGTTGCTGTCTTTCTTCGACTGTCCGAGCTTGTAAATATAGTACTTCAGCACTTCGTCGATGGTTGCATAGCTGAATTCCGGCGGCAGCAGTTCATGCGATATCCGCCTCACCTGCTCACGGCAGGTGTCAAGCATGGCAAGCGAGGGGGATGACGGTTGCTCGTCGGAGAGGCGCATCTGTATCGCCATCAGGTCGTTGCATACGCCGTCGTGGAGTTCGCGTGCCATGCGCGTGCGTTCGTTTTCAAGTCCTTCGATGTAGCGCGTTGTCAGCTGACGCTCTGTGTCCTGCCGCAGTTTTGCAAACTCCATCTCGCTCTCGTGGCGGCGTCTGCGCTGTCTCATCGCGTATATTGTGAATATGATGCCGATGCCCATCAGCGCCATCAGCACCACGGCGAGCCAGAAACGGGTGTTTGCCCGTGCCGACTCGCTTTGCGCGAGGGCCAGCTCTTTCTCTTTCGCGTCATACTTAACATTGAGTTCGTGCAGGCTCTCGGCTTTCTGCTGCTCGTACAGGCTGTCTCGCAGTTCGTTGCTTTTCAGCAGTGTCTCATAGGCAAGACGGTGCTCGCCGAGGCTTGCGTATGTCTTGTGCATGTTGTTGTAGCAGTCGAAAACCACGAAGGGCAGGTTCTCAATGCCGTCGAGACTGAGTATGCTGTCGAACCAGGCGATGGCCTGCCGGTGCTTCTCGTGGTGCATGCTGATGGAGCATTCGGCTTGGAAATAGACCAAACGGGCCATCGTCGATTGTACGCGTGGTAGCAGTGCGGTGCATTTCTTGCGCCATTTCACGGTCTCATCTGTGCGGTCCAGCTTGTCGCAGGCAAGCATTGTATATGCTGCGGCCCTCATCGCGCTGTCATCGTCGCCCGTCTCGAGGGCGTGCTTATATGCCAAAGCCTGGAACTCCAGGGCCTTTTCAGGTTGGCCGGCAGCTGTCAGCACAGAGCCCACGGCTCCGTAGACCTGAGCCTTGAAGCCGCTGTCGGTGCACTTTCCGGTCCATCCGGCGCATGTCATGGCATACTGCGCGGCCTCTTTCTTGTGTGCCATGTCAAGGTGAAGCGTTGCCAGGTTGATGTACAGTGCGGCCACTTCTTCCAGTGCATCCTCGTCGGCATTGTCGCGGAAAGCCTTTGTCGTGGCAATTTTCATGGCCTTGTCATAATGCTGCAGGGCCTCGTCTATCTTTCCGGAAGAGCGCAGGAACACGCCGAGAGACGAGTGTGTGCCGAGAATCCACGACGGATTCCCGCTCTTCTGAGCTATCTCTGCGGCTTGGTTGGCCACAATTATAGCCGAGTCAGTGCGCCCGATGGAGTGCATGCTGTCGGCTACGGCTCTCAGACGGGCAAATTCCGTACCGTCGGTATTGGCTTGTCCGGCTATTCCGGAGCATAAGAACAGGGTGGACAGAATAGTCCTTATTATAGTTATATAGGGTCGCTTCATTGTCAATATGGTACAAATTGGTTTTGCAAATATAGCAAAAATATCGATAAATAATGGTAAGATTGATTCTGTATGTGGACTCTCCAGGAGATAAATCACGGGAAACCGTGATACTGTTAATAAGTAAATAAATGCTGACAAAGGCTTTTTAAGTCAAAAGGCACGGAGCCGCAGAGTGACTGGCTCTGTGCCTCCGTGCCTCGGTGCGCGGTATTTGACGGTGTTCGTTGAAGGTCAGAGCGTCATCAGGTAGCGTCTGAAATCGGCAAAGTCCTTGCTCATGCTGATGCTTTGCTTCGTCCCTTTCATGAATTCGGCAAGCCGTTCGGGTATGGCCACCTCGCTGCCGATGATTCTTTCCACCGTCTCTTTGAACTTGGCGGGGTGCGCCGTCTCGCAGAACACGCCGCATTCGCCGTCTCGCAGGCCCTCGGTCAGTGCGCGGTAGCCGCATGCTCCGTGCGGGTCGAGAGTGTAGCCGGTCTCGCGGAAGCACTCCGCCATTGTCTCGGCAATCTGTGCATCGGTGTATGTGGCGCCGCTGATTAGCTGCGTTATCCTTGCGTGGTCGCCGCCGTAGAGGTCACATATGCGGGCGAAATTGCTCGGGTCGCCCACGTCCATGGCGTTGGCGATGGTCTGACGGCTTGGCTTCGGCTCGTATTTGCCCGTCTGGAGATAGTTGTAGAAGATGTCGTTGGCGTTGTTGGCAGCGATGAACCGCTTTATCGGCAGGCCCATGCGGTGGCCGAACAGGGCGGCCGTGATGTTGCCGAAGTTACCGCTGGGCACGCAGACCACCATGTCGCCGGCCTTTCCGAGAGCCTTCATGCGGGCGTAGGCGTTGAAGTAATAGAACGCCTGCGGCAGGAAGCGAGCCACGTTTATCGAATTGGCAGACGTCAGCTGCATGTGCCTGTTGAGCTCTTCATCCATGAATGCGCTCTTCACGAGGGTCTGACAGTCGTCGAAGACGCCGTCCACCTCGATGGCCGTGATGTTCCGTCCGAGCGTGGCGAACTGGCTTTCCTGTATCTTGCTGACCTTTCCTTTCGGGTAAAGGACATGCACGTGTATGCCCTCGACGCCGAGGAAGCCGTTTGCCACGGCCGATCCGGTGTCGCCGCTTGTTGCCACGAGCACGTGAACCAGCCCGTCGCCATCGCGCCGGATGAAGTGTTGGAGCAGGCGGGCCATGAACCGTGCGCCCACATCCTTAAAGGCGAGGGTGGGTCCGTGGAACAGTTCGAGGGAGTAGATTCTGTCTGTCACCTGTGCCACGGGGCAGTCGAACTGCAGCGTGTCGCATACGATGCGGTGCAGCGCGCCACTCTCGATATCGTCTCCAAAGAACGCTTCTGCCACGGTGCAGGCTATTTCCTGGAACTTCAGCTTGTCGATGCCGTCGAAAAACTCTTTCGGTAACTGTCTAATCTCTTCGGGCATGTAGAGCCCGCGGTCTTCCGCAAGTCCTTTGACCACCGCCTTCTGCAAGTCTGCAACGGGGGCTTTCCTGTTTGTGCTGTAATATATCATACCTTATTTAATATTCATGAATGTCTGCATAAATTCCTGGAGGCGCAGCAGTCCGTAGGCTCCGCTGGCGCAACTGGTCTCGTCGTAGTGGCTGACGCCGTCGGGTTCGATGCCCTTGTGCCATATAATGAACGGCACCGGCTCGTCCACGTGCGTGCGTATTTCGACCGGTGTGGGGTGGTCGGGCAGGATGGCGATGCACACCGGCTCGTCCCATGCCGCTACTTCCTCGTATATCGGCTTTATGATACGCTTGTCGAGATAGTCTATCGTCTTCAGTTTGAGGTCGATATCACCGTCGTGTCCGGCCTCGTCACTGGCCTCGATGTGCAGGAAGACGAAGTCGTCGCCCGCTTTCAGGGCATCTATCGCCGCCCTTGCCTTGCCCTCATAGTCGGTGTCGGCCTGTCCCGTCATGCCGTCGAAGACGATGCGTTTGAGTCCGGCATAGCGTCCGATGCCCCTTATCAGGTCGACGGCCGATATCACCGAGCCGCTCTTTATCTGCGGATACATGTCCTGGAGCACCTTCATCTTCGGCCTGTAGCCTCCTCCCCATGGCCAGATGCAGTTCGCCTTTTCTTTCCGTCCGGCGTTGAAAGGATGCCCGGCGAGCAGTTCCTGCGATTTGATGATGAGACCGTTGATAAGTTCCGCTGTCTCCTCCGCCGTCATGCGGGCGGGTTCTCCGTTACCGCAAATGTCTGTTCCGCCTCCGCATGCGTTGCCTCCGGCTTCTCCGCATACCGTGATGCCCTCCTCAGCTTTCACTAAAAGCGGCCTCCACGGCTTCTCCGGATTGTCGTGCGGCGGTGCGCAGATGATGTGCTTGTTTCCCCCGCGGATAATCAGCAGGTGGCGGTATTGTATTCCTGTGATGAACTTGATGCGGTCGTTGCCGAGCTTTTCGTCGAGGAAACGGATGAGAACGTCGCCCTCTTCCGTCGTGAGATGCCCTCCGTGGTGGTTTTTTATGCGGCCGCCCCCGGTCGTTATGATGTTGCACCGCAGTGCAAGGTCGTCGGGTCTCATGTCATATCCGATGCTTGCCGCCTCGAGCGGGCCGCGTCCTTCGTACACCTCGTTGAGGTCGTAGCCCAGTATCGATGTGTTGGCCACCTCGCTTCCAGGGCTGAATCCATCGGGTATGGTGATGAGCCGGCCCGTGCGTCCCTTTGCGGCGAGCATGTCCATGTATTCTGGCCGGGCATGCTCGAGCAGCGTCTTGCCGCCCAACCGCCCTATGGGGTGGTCGGCCATGCCGTCCCCTAATATAATAATGTGTTTCATTCCGGGTTATATATTGGCTATCGACATGATGTTGGCGAACACTCCGGCCGCCGTCACTCCCGCTCCTGCGCCATATCCCTGTATGAGCATGGGATACTCGCGGTAGCGCTCCGTGGTCAGCAGCACTATGTTGTTGGAGCCTTCAAGACCGTAGAAAGGATGCCCGGCCGGCACCGCTTCAAGGCTGACGCTCGTCTTTCCCATATCCATCCGGGCTACGAAGCGCCACCGCTTGTTCTCGCTTTCGAGCACCTTGCGCCTGCTTTCAAACTCCGCATCGAGTGCGGGCAACTCGCGCCAGAAGTCGTCAATGCTTCCGTTGAGCAGGTGGTCGGGCACGAAGAGCTGCTTCTCCACATCCTCCTGCTCAACCTTGTATCCTGCCTCGCGTGCCAGGATGACGAGCTTGCGCACCACATCCTTGCCGCTGAGGTCTATCCGCGGGTCGGGTTCGCTGTAGCCGAGCTCCTTTGCCCGTCGCACCGTCTCGGAGAAAGATACTTCTGCTGATATCTCATTGAATATGAAGTTGAGCGTCCCGCTGAGCACGGCCTCAATCTTGAGGATTCTGTCTCCTGAGTTGCAGAGGTCGCCGATGGTGCCTATTATGGGCAGTCCGGCGCCGACGTTGGTTTCGAAGAGGAACTTGACCCCGCGGCGCATGGCCGTCTCCTTCAGCTTGCGGTAGCTCTCGTAGTTGCCCGAGGCCGCCACCTTGTTGGCCGCCACCACGTTCACGTTATGCTCGAGCAGCGTCTGGTATACCCCTGCGACCTCCTCGCTGGCCGTGCAATCCACGAAGACGCTGTTAAAAATATTCATTCCTATGATGCCTTCTGTGAGCCTTTTGATGTTGCTCGGCTCGGCCTCTGCCAGCAGTTCGCGGTATCTGCCGAGGTCTATTCCCTCGCGTGAGAATACCGCCTTCCGGCTTGACGCTATGCCGACGACGTTCAGTTTCAGTCTGCTTGAACTCATCAGCTTCTCGTATTGCGAGCGTATCTGCTCTATCAGGTTGCCGCCGACGGTGCCCACGCCGCAGATGAAGAGGTTGAGCACCTTGTATTCGCTGAGGAAGAAAGAGTCGTGCAGCACGTTGAGTGACTTGCGCAGATACTTCGAGTTGACCACAAACGATATGTTTGTCTCCGATGCGCCCTGCGCGCAGGCTATCACGCTGATGCCGCTGCGGCCGAGAGTACCGAACAGTTTTCCGGCGATACCGGGCGTATGCTTCATGTTCTCGCCCACGATGGCGATGGTGGCAAGTCCGCTTTCGGCATGCGTGGGGAACATGGCACCTGTCTCTATCTCTTTGGCGAACTCGCTGTTGAGCACGCGCACCGCCTCGTCGGCATCTTCGTCGCGCACGCCGATGGACGTCGAGTTTTCCGAAGAGGCCTGACTCACCATGAACACTGATATCCGGTGGTCAGTCAGTGCGGCGAAGATGCGCCTGTTCACGCCAATTACGCCCACCATCGAGAGGCCCGTCACGGTAATCAGCGTGGTGCCGCCGATGCTTGAGATGCCCTTGATGGGTTTGCTGTCGCCTACGATCTTGTCTTTTATTATCGTTCCGGGATTCTCCGGGTTGAACGTGTTTTTGACGCGGATGGGTATGTTCTTCACGCACACCGGGTATATCGTGGGCGGGTATATCACCTTTGCGCCGAAGTTACAGAGCTCCATTGCCTCGATGTAGCTCAGTTCGGTGATGGTGTATGCCGTGGGTATCACTCTCGGGTCGGCCGTCATGAATCCGTTGACGTCCGTCCATATCTCGAGCACTTCGGCGTCGAGCGCGGCTGCGATGATTGCTGCCGTGTAGTCGCTTCCGCCGCGGCCGAGATTCGTTGTCTCGCCCGTGTCCCTGTCCGTGCTGATGAATCCGGGGATGACGCAGATGTCTGCGACAATCTTTCCCTCAGTCCCGGCACAGAAAGCGTCTTTCACCAGCTTTGCCGTCAGTTCGCTGTCGAGCACGTGCTTGCCATGTTTCTCCTCGGTCTTGATGAATTCCCTGGAGTCGAGCAGCAGCGCGCCGTCTATCAGTGCGGCCGTGATGTGGCTGCTCATGCGCTCGCCGTAGCTCACGATGGCGGCCAGTGTCTTCGGGCTTAGGTCGCGGATGAGATATACACCATAATATATAGAGCGCAGCTCTTCCGTCAGCGAGTCGATGTCGGCGGTCAGCTTGCGCCGCTTTTCCCCGTCGGTTATGACGGCTTCTATCATCTTGTGGTGACGGGTGACCATGCCGTCAAACTCATCCTTGTAGCGTTCGTCACCCTTTACCGCCAGCTTTGACGTCGTTATGAGTCTGTCCGTGATGCCTCCGAGTGCGCTGACCACTACAACGGTCTGCTGCTCCTGGCTCTCTACGATGCCTTTAAGGCTCAGTATGCTCTCTACGGAACCTACGGATGTCCCGCCGAACTTCAGTACTTTCATCGTTCTGTTGCTTTTTAAAACTTTGTTTATATCTATGCTTCCCCTATACGGGTGGGGCTTAATCTTTCGATTTTTAACTAATCAACGGCAAAAGTACGAAGAATTGTCGGCATTGCCAACGTTTTTATTGCATAATTGATGTTTTGCCCGGTAAATGCTTACCGGGACTCGTCGGGCTATGCGTGTTTGCCATACGGCGGCCTTCCGCCACGCCTGTAAGCATGTTTTAGTAAAATAAACCGATGCGGAACAATGATATCCGGAAATTAATAACTATCTTTGCCACAGTTAAATGAAACTATAACAATTATTACTCTATGACAACAAAACAACTTATTCTGGCATGTCTGATGTCCGGACTCGGTGTTCCGTCGTGTTCGACGGCCCAGGAGTACTTTGACATCACAGACTTGTATCTTCACAACAATGGTTTCGACACTGACTTCGACTATCCCGTTTCGGCCACCGGCAACGTGGCACAGGAAATCCGTGAGGTTAACGGATGGACGAAAGACATTGCCGTGAACTACACCATCACCGGCGTATATCAGTATGGCACCAAGGCCACATTCAACGGCGCGCCCGTCCCCGCGGCGGGATATGACGGCTCGGCGGCAGGCGGCTGCCTCGCGCTGAGTACCGGTTGGACCCAGTCGATGCTCTTCTTTCAGAACGTCACGCTGCCTGCCGGCCGCTACGGACTGGTGTCTGCTTTCTACAGCTGCGGCGACCAAAGCGTGGGCGAGAGCTGCGTGGGCTGGATTCCGGCCGGCGGTAGCAGCAAGATGTCGGCCGTGAGCAGTTTTCCGTGCGGCGAGTGGACAGCCGATACCGTGTGGTTTGACGTCGCAGCCCCCACAGAGGGAAAGATACAGATAGGATATAAGTCAGGTGCCGGCGGTTCGGCAAACTCTGCCAAGGTGGCGCTCGACTTCGTGAAGCTCATCCGCGACACTCCTGCGGGCAAGGCTGACGCCGATATATATAAGGAGAAACTTGCCCCGATTATAACTGAGGCCGAGACCCTCTATGCCGACGGAAGCGGTAACGGGGCGGCTGCGTTGAAGGAAGCAATCGACGACGCACGTCGCGTAGCGGCCGATGATGCAGCCACGATAGCCCAAGTCGAGGCCGCGATAGCTTCGCTTGAAGCCGCCATCGACACCTATCTGTGGGCCAACCCGACGGGTGATGTGCCCACGGTGACAACAGACAGCCGCTATGCGCGCGGTGCCACGATGGCCTTCGGCCGCATGAGCGTGAAGGGAACGGACATCGCCGAGCAGGGATTCTGCTGGAGCGAGATGCCCGAACCCACGATAGCGGACAACACCACGACAGACTATCTCGAAAACAACGGCCGCATCTACCGTCTCGACGGCCTGAAGCCGGCAACGCAGTACTATATGCGTGCATACGCCGTGACGAAGGGACGCCAGGTGGGATACGGCGAGACGGTGAGGTTCTACACCATCCCCAAGGGACAGATAGGCTACACGATACGCAGCGGCGGCGATGCCGCCACGGTGAAGCGCATCACCGATGCGGTGAAGGATGCCGTGGGTTACTGGAACAACCTGACCGAGATGAAGGGCTTTAGCACGAGCGTAGGCTATGAGAGCGGCGTGCCCACGGCCGACTGCTCCTATGGCGGATGGATACGAGTGGGCTCTAACACTGCCTACCAGGCCACGGGAACGATTCTCCATGAGCTGCTGCACGGTGTGGGAGTGATCCCCTGGGCCGACACGGAGTGGAGCCGGCATAACCTCAGGGCGTCGGTGAACGGCGACGGATACGGCACCGGCCTGTGGCTCGGCGACAGGGTTACGGAACTGCTCCGCTTTTGGGACAACAGCACGACGGCACAGCTCAACGGCGACTACCAGCACATGTGGCCCTATGGAATCAACGGCGCGCATGAGGATACGCACAGCGAAGTGCTTTACATCGGCAACGGACTCGTATGCCAGGCGCTCGGCGAGGACGGCCTGCAGCACACGAGCACCTCTTTCGCACAGCCTTACTACTCGTTCAACCACGAGGAGGGCACGAAGTATTACATAAAGAACGAGTCGGCCGAACGCGGCCTGTACAGCTCTTACCTCATAGTCACGCCGGAGGGTAACCTTACGTGGCGAGCTATGAGTGCGGCCGATGCAGCCGCCAACGACAGCACGGCATGGACGGTGACGTTCACTCCCGAGAACCAGTATTACCAGTTGCGGAACGCCGCCACCGGCCGCTATCTCACCTATGCAGCTGCCGGTACGAACGGCATAAGGACCGCTGCGCGCACGGCGCCTGCGGCGGCAGACAATTTCCAGCTGATGCGCGGCCGCACAGACGTAGCTCTGGGAACGCAGAAGACGGGCCTGCGGGGCTACTGGCTGATACATCCCGAGAGCAACTGGACGCCCCGCTGTCTTCAGGCCGCTGCCGGCGGCGTCACCACGGCCGTGGCTTTCGATATCGCGAACAAGGCCGACAAGCAGCGCTGGCTCATCCTGACGCAGGAGGAGATGGCCGCAGTGGAGCAGGGAGCATTCAGCGGAATGAAGGTTGAGATAGGAAAGGCCCTCGAATGCCTGAAAAAACTTGTGGCAGTGCCGCACACAGAGGATACCGAAGGCACCGACGATGCTGCCGCCCAGCTGATAAAAAGGGTGGAGCAGACCGTTGAACAGGCCACCGGCACGGCCGATATAATGCAGCTGGAGGCTGAGATAAGGGCGGGCATAGGCACATTCCTGCGCGGTGCCACGCCGAGCAGTGCGGCCCAGCCGTTCGACCTCACATACATGCTCGTAAATCCGGGCATGGAGTCGGCCGAGGGATGGTCGGCCGCTCCCACGATAAACCACTCGTGCGGAGAGTTCTATCAGACCACGTTCGACATGAATCAGACTCTCAGCGACATGCCTGCCGGCACATACCAGTTGCGTGCCAAGGCGTTCCAGCGCCCCGGTACGTCGACGGCATCCTACTCCGACTATGCCGCCGGTACAGACCGCGTGACGGCATATCTCTATGCCGGAAGCGCACGCGAGAAGCTGACGCACATCGCAGCATGTGCGCAGAGTACGAAGCTCGGCGGTGCTGAGTCGTCGGTGGGCAGAGGACTGTACATGCCCAACGATATGCAGGCCGCCAGCATATACTTCGGCAAGGGACTTTACGAGAACATAGTGACCGCAACGCTCGACTCAGACGGCAGCAATATGAAGGTGGGCATCAGCTCATCGTCAATGCCTTCGTACTATTGGTGCATCTTCGACGACTTCCGTCTCTACTTCTTCGGCAGTATGCCGTTGGAGACCGTGACGGCGATAGAAACCGTCAGTGCTGCTGCCGCTACCCGCCCGTCGGCAAATATCTATTCCATCGATGGCCGCATCGTACGCAAGGCCTGTGAAGGCACAGCCGGACTGCCGAAGGGTATATATATAATAGGTGGAAAGAAGGTAGTAATATAAGTGAAGAGTGAAGAATGAATAGTGAAGAATTTGCTGCCGCGGTGGTTTTGAACGGCGCTTCGACGGCTGATTCTTATCTATTGCTTGGATAATAAAGGGTTCTCCAGGTTTATAATAAAGGGGCCTCCAGTGTAGGGACTTAGCTCGTCTATGTCCTTATGGTGGAGGCCTTTTTTGTTTGTATATCATAGCCCCTTCAATTTAACGGCTTGCTCCTGATGATGCCGCGGGGCCGTTTTGACGGTGTAACGGGTTGCCCGTGACGGCGCAATCGACAACCCGCCAATGCCGTGCGGTTGCTTTCAAATGTGTTTTTGCCAGCTATCAAAAGTGTTTTTGTGCGCTTGGCAAAGAGTTTTTGAGAGCTGACAAAAATGTCAGTCTGTTGCTTTCTCCTTACATTTTATAACTCTCGTATTCCTATTTAAGTCCACCGCGGCAGCAAATTCTTCACTCTTCATTCTTCATTCTTCATTTAATTAATGTATATTTGCAGGATAATTTGATGAAAGGTATACGGGATTCGGAATGACAGCAGTTATATTATGACAAATGAATATCAGATAAGGGTGCTGCCGCAGGTGGCGGTTTCAGAGCAGGCTATAATAGAATATGCGGCCGGAGAAAACGGTTTCGACGCGCGTACGGTAACTTCGCTGCGTGTGCTCAAGCGCAGCATAGACGCCCGGCAACGGACTATATATGTGAATCTGAAGGTGCGGGTATACATAAACGAGATGCCTGCGGACGACGATTACGACCATACGGAATACGGAGACGTATCCCAGTCGAGGCGCGTCATCGTGGTGGGCGAGGGCCCCGGCGGGCTCTTCGCGGCCCTCCGGCTTATCGAGCTCGGTCTGAAGCCGGTTGTGATAGAGCGCGGCAAGGACGTGCGCGAGCGCAAGATAGACCTCGCGAAGATATCGCGGGAGCAGAATGTCGACAGCGAGAGCAACTACTGCTTCGGCGAGGGAGGAGCCGGCGCATACTCGGACGGAAAACTGTATACGCGCAGCAAGAAGCGTGGAAACATACGCAAGATACTCAGCGTGTTCTGCCAGCACGGGGCATCGACGGCGATTCTTGCCGATGCGCATCCGCACATAGGTACGGACAGGCTGCCGAGAGTGATAGAAAACATGCGCAATACGATATTGAAATCGGGCGGAGAGGTGCATCATCAGACGAAAATGACCGGGCTGCTGACAGACCGTGATGAGGTGATGGGGGTGGAGGCGACAGACCTCATGACCGGCAAGGAACTGACTTTCCGCGGGCCGGTGATACTCGCCACTGGACATTCGGCACGCGACGTATACACCTATCTGCACGGCCGGAACATCGAGATAGAGGCCAAGGGCATCGCCGTGGGTGTGCGCCTCGAACATCCGGCCGAACTGATAGACCGCATACAGTATCACAACAAGCAGGGACGCGGGCGCTGGCTGCCTGCGGCCGAGTATTCGTTTGTCACCCAGGCCGACGGACGCGGGGTCTATTCGTTCTGCATGTGCCCCGGCGGATTCGTCATTCCGGCGGCCACGGCGAAACAGCAGATCGTGGTGAACGGAATGAGTCCGAGCAGCCGCGGAGGCAAATGGTCGAACAGCGGAATGGTGGTCGAGACGCGTCCGGAAGACATCGCGGGCGACAGTCCGCTGCGCATGATGCACTGGCAGGAAGAGATTGAGCGCCAGTGCTGGCAGCAGGGCAACATGAGGCAGACCGCTCCGGCGCAGCGCATGGCCGACTTCGTCAATGGCAGGCTTAGCTACGACCTGCCCGCCAGTTCGTACTCGCCGGGACTGATATCGTCGCCGCTGCATTTCTGGATGCCGAAGCATGTCGTCAGCCGCCTGCAGCAGGGATTCCGCCAGTTCGGCAAGATGAGCCACGGCTTCCTCACCAACGAGGCACTGATGATTGCCGCCGAGACGCGCACGTCGTCTCCTGTGCGCATCCTGCGCAGCGGAGACACACTGATGCACGTCCGCCTGCGCGGCCTCTTCCCCTGCGGCGAGGGTGCCGGATATGCCGGCGGCATAGTGTCGGCCGGCGTCGACGGTGAGCGGTGCGCCGAGATGTGCGCCGAATATCTGAAGACGGTTTAGCATCCGGCCGGCGGCGGATATGCGGCGGCACGGCTCTTGTAATTAAAGAAAGAAAAACTTGCAAGGCTGATGGAAATTTAGTAATTTTGCACAACATTTTATACGTATAACAATATATTATCATTATAATGAATATTTCCTATAAATGGCTTAAGGAATACGTCGACTTCGACCTCACACCGCAGGAGGTGTGCGATGCTCTCACGTCGACGGGCCTTGAGGTCGGAGCGCTTGAGGAAGTGCAGACGATAAGGGGCGGACTGAAAGGACTTTATGTCGGAAAGGTGCTTACGTGCGATGTGCATCCCAACTCCGACCATCTTCATGTGACAACGGTTGACCTCGGGCGCGAGACGCCTTCGCAGATAGTGTGCGGAGCGCCAAACGTGGCTGCCGGACAGAAGGTCATTGTGGCAGACCTCGGCTGCGTGCTGTACGACGGCGACAGCGAGTTTGTCATCAAGAAATCGAAGCTCCGCGGCGTCGACAGCTTCGGAATGATATGCGCCGAAGACGAGATAGGGGTGGGGACGAGCCACGACGGCATCATCGTGCTGCCCGAAGACGCATGCGTCGGAATGCCTGCGGCAGAATATTACAACCTTGAGAGCGACTGGCTGATAGAGGTGGACATCACCGCCAACCGTGCCGACGCACTATCGCACTGGGGCGTTGCCCGCGACCTCTACGCATGGCTCCGCAGCAACGGATATGAGACGAGCCTTCACCGGCCCGACTGCTCGGCTTTCACGGTGGACAACAACAACCTCCAGATAGACGTGCAGATAGACAATGCAGAGGCCTGCCGCCGCTATGCCTGCATCAGCATAACAGGCTGTGAGGTAAAGGAAAGCCCCGAATGGCTGCAAAACAAGTTGAAGGTGATAGGCCTGCGCCCGATAAACAACATCGTGGACATCACCAACTACATAATGATGGCATACGGCCAGCCCATGCACAGCTTCGATGCAGACATGGTGACGGGCCACAAGATTGTGGTGCGCACACAGCCGGAGGGCACTAAGTTCGTCACCCTCGACGGTGAGGAGCATACCCTCGGCGAGCACGACCTGAGCATCTGCAATGCAGAGAAGCCGATGTGCATCGCCGGAATATTCGGCGGTAAGGGCAGCGGTACATACGAGACTACGCGTAACGTGGTGCTCGAGAGCGCCTACTTCCACCCGACGTGGATACGCAAGAGCGCGCGCCGCCACGGCCTCAGCACGGACGCTTCGTTCCGTTTTGAGCGCGGAATAGATCCAAATGGACTGATATATGCACTCAAGCAGGCGGCCGTGATGTGCCGCGAACTTGCCGGAGGAAAGGTGTCTATGGAGATTAAGGATGTATATCCCAATCCGATTGAGAACCCCAAGGTAAGACTTGACTATGCGTATGTGAACACACTGATAGGCAAGGATATACCGGCAGATAAGGTGCTGTCTATATGCGAGAGTCTGGAGATGAAGATACTCGGTGCCGATGCCGCTGGTCTCGACCTTGAGATACCGGCATACAGGGTCGACGTGCAGCGCCCGTGCGACGTTGTCGAGGATATCCTGCGCATCTACGGATACAACAACGTGGAGATTCCGACACAGCTGAAGAGCTGTCTCGTGGTCAAGGGAGAGGAAGACCGCAAGCACCGTCTTGCCGACCTGGTCAGCGAACAGCTTGTGGGTTGCGGCTTCAACGAGATACTGAACAACTCTCTTACCAAGGGCGCCTATTACGTGGAAGATTACGGATATGCACCGGACGAGTGCGTGAAGATAATGAATCCGCTGAGTTCCGACCTCAACGTGATGCGCCGCACGCTCCTCTTCGGGGGCTTGGAGAGCCTTGAGCATAACATTAAGCGCCGCAATGCAAACCTTAAGTTCTTCGAGTTCGGAAACGTATACCGCTACAGTCCGGACCGCAAGAATGCGGAAAACCCTGTCGCAGCATACAGCGAGAGCCACCATCTGGCACTCTGGGTGACGGGAAAGAGGGTCGAAGGAAGCTGGGCTCACCAGAACGAGGAGACGAGCTTCTTCGAACTTGAGGCATACGTGGCGAACATTCTGAGGCGTATCGGTCTTCAGGAGGGTATGGCCGTGCGCAAGAAGAGCGACTGCCGCATATTCTCGGCGGGTATCCGTATGGAGAACCGCGGTGGCAAGGTGCTGCTCGAGATGGGCATCCTTTCGAAGAAACTGCTTAAGGCGATGGACATAGACGCCCCCGTTTACTATGCCGAACTGAACTGGGATGCGCTGATGAAGGCCACCGCAAAGAACAAGGTATTATATAAAGAGGTGTGCAAGTATCCGGCCGTCAGCCGCGACCTGGCCCTCCTGATAGACAATACGGTTGAGTTTGCCCAGATTGTGGATATTGCACGGCAGACCGAGAAGAAACTCCTCAAGAACGTGGAGCTGTTCGACGTGTACGAAGGCAAGAACCTTCCGGAGGGCAAGAAGAGCTATGCCGTCAACTTCATACTTCAGGATGAGACTAAGACGCTCAACGACAAGCAGATTGATGGCATAATGAATAAGCTGATAACAAATTTAAAGAATAAACTTGGAGCAGAGCTCCGTTAAAACAAATCCAATGGGAAGAGCATTTGAATATCGTAAAGCAGCAAAGCTGAAGAGATGGGGGCACATGGCCCGCACATTCACAAAGATTGGTAAGCAGATAGCCATTGCCGTGAAGGCAGGAGGTCCGGAACCGGAGAATAATCCCTCTCTGCGTGCCATCATAGCAAACGCAAAGCGTGAGAACATGCCTAAGGACAATATTGAGCGTGCCATCAAGAACGCGATGGGTAAGGATCAGAGCGAATACAAGGAAGTGACCTACGAGGGATACGGCCCTCACGGAATAGCTGTCTTTGTGGAGACTCTGACCGACAACACCACGCGTACTGTGGGAGACGTACGCTCGGTGTTCAACAAGTTCAACGGAAACCTCGGAACCCAGGGCAGCCTCTCATTCCTTTTCGACCATAAATGCGTGTTCACCTTCAAGAAAAAGGATGGCCTCGACATGGACGAGATGATTCTCGACCTCATTGACTACGGTGTAGAGGATGAGTATGACGAGGACGAGGAGAACGGGGAAATCACGATATACGGCGACCCGAAGAGCTTTGGAGAGATTCAGAAGCATCTGGAGACAGAGGGTTACGACGTCACGGGAGCAGAGTTCACACGCATCCCCAACGACCAGAAGGAGGTCAGCGACGAGGAGCGCGAGACCATAGACAAGATGGTTGAGCGACTGGAAGAGTTCGACGACGTGCAGACGGTATATACGAATATGAAGCCGGCAGAATAGTACGGCACATAAAAATACAGTCCCGGCATGAACAGCAGTTCGTGCCGGGACTTTTTTCGGTTTATAGACTGGTTGCCATGTTGTGCTTGCAGTCTTTTCACTGCTATTTGTAGTCCTTCTCGGTGAAGGTTACGTTGAATAGCACCTTGCCGTGGTCTTTCTGTGAATAGTATGTATAGGCAAAGCGGTAGCCGTTGTCCTTGTAGGTCTTTATAGACGTGGAGTTCTTCACTTCGTCGAGCAATGCCTTGCGTACGTCGGCCGCGGCTATCGCCTCGGGGTTGTCCGCGTTTCCGCTCAGCGTGTAATAGTAGTGCATTGTGTGGCTTTCCCGCTCAAAGACGAGGCTGTCTATTGTTACGTTGCTGCCCACCTGAGCCGGGCATTTCTTGGCCGTGTAGTTCTTGGCCTCACGCGCGCATCTGTCTTCGAGCGATTCCTGACAGGCGCACAGGCAGCACGCCATAGCGGATAAAAAAAGTATCTTCTTCATGTCTGTATTCTTGTTTATTTATATCAGAATGCTTATTTGTTTTCCGTTGCAAAATTAATTAAAATTAATTGCAAACCGCATCTCGGTTCATTGTTTTTTGTCCATAAGACTTAATGTAATGAATTTAACCTCTTCTACAACCTTAAATCGTGTAAAAATAAATCTTTTTTTATTTTGATTTTCGCCTGATTTGCACTAACTTTGCGTTTCATAATAAGTTAATGCACATGGATCATATAAGAAACTTCTGTATAATAGCCCACATAGATCATGGTAAATCAACCCTCGCCGACCGTATGCTTGAGTATACTAAGACCATTCAAGTGACGGAAGGACAGATGCTTGACAATATGGACCTGGAGCGGGAGCGTGGCATAACGATAAAGAGTCATGCCATACAGATGGAGTATGTCCATGGAGGAGAGAAGTATATACTGAACCTCATCGACACTCCGGGACATGTGGACTTCTCCTATGAGGTGTCGAGGAGTATCGCGGCATGCGAAGGTGCGCTGCTCGTCGTTGATGCGACGCAGGGTGTTCAGGCGCAGACGATATCTAATCTCTACATGGCGATAGACCATAACCTCGAGATTATCCCCGTGATAAACAAGATAGACATGCCGAGTGCCATGCCGGATGAGGTCGAGGACGAGATTATCGACCTTATCGGATGCGACCGTTCTGATATTATCAGGGCGAGCGGAAAGACAGGTGAGGGCATTGAGGAGATTCTTGATGCCGTGGTCGAGCGTGTGCCGCATCCGGAAGGAGATACAGATGCTCCTCTGCAGGCTCTGATATTCGATTCCGTATACAACTCGTTCAGAGGAATAATCGCTTACTTCAAGATTGAGAACGGTATGATAAAGCAGGGCGACAAGGTAAAGTTCTTCAATACGGGAATGGAGTATGTGGCCGACGAGATAGGTGTATTGAAGATGGATATGATACCGCGCAAGCAGCTGGGAACAGGCGACGTGGGATATATAATAAGCGGAATAAAGGAAAGCAAGGAAGTGAAGGTGGGCGACACGATAACACATATCTCACGCTCCTGCGACAAGGCAATCGACGGATTTCAGGAGGTGAAGCCCATGGTATTCGCCGGCGTGTATCCTATAGACCCCTCAGACTATGAGAATCTCCGCGCCTCGCTCGAGAAGTTGCAGCTTAACGACGCGTCGCTGACGTTCTCTCCGGAGTCGTCCATAGCCCTCGGATTCGGTTTCAGGTGCGGTTTCCTTGGGTTGCTGCACATGGAAATCATACAGGAACGCCTCGACCGGGAGTTTAATATGGATGTGATTACGACCGTTCCGAACGTCTCATATATGTGTTACGACAAGCAGGGAGAGGTGCGCGAGGTGCATAATCCGTCCGGACTGCCTGAGCAGACGCTGATAGACCACATTGAAGAACCGTATATAAAGGCCACGATAATAACGGCGGCAGACTATATAGGCCCTATAATGACGCTCTGTCTCGACAAACGCGGTGAACTTATTGACCAGCAGTATGTCAGCGGAAACCGCGTTGAGCTGCACTTCATGCTTCCGCTCGGAGAAATAGTGATAGACTTCTACGATAAGCTGAAGAGCATCTCGAAAGGCTATGCGTCGTTCGACTATTATGTGGATTGCTTCCGTCCGTCAAAGCTTGCCAAGCTGGATATTCTCCTGAACGGCGAGCCGGTGGATGCCCTTTCAACACTGACTCATCAGGACAACGCCGTGACCTTTGGCCGGCGGATGTGTGAAAAGCTGAAGGAGCTTATCCCGCGGCAGCAGTTTGACATAGCCATTCAGGCCGCAATAGGAGCGAAGATAATAGCACGTGAGACGATAAAGTGTGTACGCAAGGATGTCACGGCTAAGTGCTATGGCGGCGATGTGAGCCGTAAGCGTAAGTTGCTGGAGAAGCAGAAGCGCGGAAAGAAGCGCATGAAGCAGATTGGTAACGTAGAGGTGCCGCAGAAGGCATTTCTTGCCGTGTTGAAATTGGACTAACAAGAATATAATGTAAAGGAGGGTTTTATATGCCGAGCATTGGACTTACTAAGCGTGATGTGGCCAGAGAACTGGCCAGACGGTACAGTACTATGACGCACGACGAGTTGGATGTGTTGGAGAGCGTGCTTGTGCCGATGAAATTTCAAAAGGGTGAGAAGATTCTCAGTGAGGGGGAAGTGTGTACCAATATATACTGGATAGTAAAGGGATTGGTCCGGCAGTTCTACTATAAGAACGGCAAGGAAGTGACTGAACACATGGCCGTGGAGAATCATATAGTAATGTCTATAGAGAGCCTGTTCAAGGAAAAGCCGACCTGCCAGCAAATTGTTGCATTGGAGCCGACTGTAATATATGCCATGCCGAGACCTCTCTTGGAACAGGTTGCGATGAAAAGTGTGAACATTCAGATATTATATCGCAAGATATTGGAAGAGTCGTTGATAGAGAGCCAGATTCATGCGGACCTGCTTCGCTTTGAAACTGCGCAGGACAGATATTCCAAATTGGTCAAGATGCACCCGCAGCTGGTGTTGCGAGCCCCTTTGGTTTATATCGCAAGCTACCTTCAGATGACTCCGGAGACTTTGAGCAGAGTGAGGACTTCGGCACTGATGGAAGACAAATAGGATTTTTATAATTGATTGTTAAATAGCAAAGCGCCTGAGATGTGATATCTTCACGGCGCTTTATTATTTATATATGAATGTCTTTAGGACGCTTCCTTTTATTTATACATGAATCTCTTGATGCTTTTTTTCGGGGTCTTCTCGAACTCCTGACTATGTATCTCTATTTCTGCGAGTTTGGAATATGCAGGAAGTACATTGTCGTTAAGGTCCTTACGGTTCTGCTCCATGATTCCGGTGAGGTCGTCGTCGCTGAGTCCCATGCTCTTGGCTTCGTCGTAATCGGGGTATACAAGGGCTACGAGCTTGGATTCCCTCTGTACCACGATGCTCTCGATGACCATTGGCATGGAGTTCAGTTTGTCTTCAATCTCCTCGGGATAGATGTTCTGTCCGTTCGAGCTCAGGAGCATGTTCTTTGAGCGTCCCTTGATGAAGACATTGCCATCACTGTCCATTATGCCTAAGTCTCCCGTGTGATACCATCCTTGGCGGTCGATGGCGTCAACCGTCGCATCATCGTTTTTGTAATATCCCAGCATGACGTTGAGCCCCTTGGTGAGAATCTCTCCGGGTATGTTTGCCGGGTCGGGACTATCTATTTTCACTTCCATATGCACGACAGAACGTCCGCAACTGCCGGGCATGAATGTCTTATAGTCAGAATAACAGATAATGGGGGCGCATTCCGTAGCTCCATATCCCACGGTGTAGGGGAAGTCTATCTTCTTCAGGAATGCTTCAACTTCCTGGTTGAAGGCTGCTCCGCCGATGATAATCTCATAGATATTTCCACCGAATGCCTGTATAACCTGCTCGCGTATCTTTTGTAATACCTTCTTGTTTATGATGGGCATGTTAAGCAACAGCTTGATTTTATTGTTCTGCAGCTTTGGCAATACCCTTTTCCTTATAATCTTTTCGATGACCAGCGGTACTGCGATTATTATGGATGGCTTAATGTCTGCGAATGCCTGAGCAATGATGGCAGGGCTTGGAATGCGCGTAAGGTAATACACATGGCATCCGTGCAGGAACTCGAACAGGAATTCGAAAGCCATTCCGTACATGTGTGCCATAGGCAGGATGCTTATCACTTTGTCACCGGTTTTAAGAGTGTTGCCAAGGACATTCATGGCAAAGTCATAGTTGCTCCATACCGCCCGGTATGGAATCATGACGCCTTTGGAGAATCCAGTGGTGCCGCTCGTATAGTTGATGAGTGCCAGTTCGTCGCTATTGGCCTCCCTGTAATAGTGCACATGTTCCTTACGGAAGTATTTTGGGAACTTCTTTCCGAAATATTCATTAAGGTGTTCGCGTGCCTGTGTCAGTTTGTCCGTCCTTGACAGGAAAAGCGAATAGTCGGGGATGTTGATGATCCCTTCAAGTCCCGGCATCTTGGTTGCGTCTATTATGGTTGCGACGACATCCCCGACGAACAGCAGTTTGGCTTCGCTGTGGTTCACTGTATTGTGAATCTGGTCGGCCGTGAACTCGTGCAGGATAGGCACGGCTACTGCTCCGTATGTCAATGTGGCCAAAAATGCGACGGCCCAGTTGGCACAGTTCCGTCCGCACAAGGCTATCTTGTCACCTTGTCTTACTCCGCTGTTCTCGAACATGATGTGCAGTTTCTCTATCTTCCTTGCCACATCATGGTATTGCAGGGTGCTTCCCTTATAGTCGGTGAGTGCATCCAAGTCCCAGTTGTCTATGATGCACTTCTCTATTATGGCGTTAAAACTCGGTGTTATTTCCATCAGAATCGTGGTTTTTAGTTGATGTTCTTGTAGAGATACCTTTTTATACTCTTCTTCGGGGTCTTCTCAAATTCCTCTTCATGTATCTGTATTGAGTAAAGCCTGCTGTACGCCGGGAGCGTCTCGTTTATCTCCTTGCGGTTCTGTTCCATGATGTGCTCGATGTCTTCACGGTCCAGTCCCATTGCCTTGGCTTCTTCAAAGTCCGGGTAAACGAGTGCGGTCAGCTTGTCTTCCTTTTGTATTATGATGCATTCGTTAATGAGAGCCATTGAGTTCAGCTTGTCCTCAATCTCTTCCGGGTAAACGTTCTGGCCGTTGGCACCGAGCAGCATGTTTTTGATTCTTCCGCGAATGAAGACATGTCCGTCCGTACTCATCGTTCCAAGGTCTCCTGTATGATACCATCCTTCGCCGTCTATGGCTTCTTTCGTGGCTTCCCCGTTCTTGTAATATCCAAGCATCAGGTTGGTGCCGCGTGCAATAATCTCTCCTGGAATGTTCTCCGGATCACTGCTCAGGATTTTCACTTCCATGTGGCTTACAGGCGTTCCGCAGCTTCCCGGGATGAAATCCTTATGGTCGCTGTATGTTATCAGCGGTGCGCACTCCGTCGCTCCGTATCCCACTGTTATGGGGAAGTCGATGCTTTTAAGGAATGCTTCAATCTCCTGATTCAGTGCGGCGCCTCCTACGATGACCTCGTAAGCGTTTCCTCCGAGTGCCTGATGTACTTGCTCGCATATCTTTTCCTTTATCTTTTTGCTGATTACGGGCATGTTAAGGAGCAGTTTCATCATATTGGTCTGCACCTTCGGGAATACATTTTTCCTTATAATCTTTTCGATAATCAGTGGTACGGATATGATGATTGCCGGCTTAACCTCGGCAAAGGCCTGGGCTATTATGGCCGGAGAAGGAAGTCGTGTGAGGAAAAACAGGTGGCATCCATGGCAGAACGGGAAAATAAACTCAATGGCCATGCCATACATGTGTGCCATTGGAAGTATGCTGAGCGTGTTTGCTCCGTTGGGGATATGGCATCCGATAGTGTTCAGGCAGAAGTCGAGATTGCCCCATATCGCCCTGTATGGGAGCATCACGCCTTTTGAGAAGCCCGTCGTTCCGCTTGTATAGTTTATCAATGCCAGTTCTTCCGGGCTGTCAACGTGGTATTTCACGTGTTCGGCTCTGAATGCTTTAGGATATTTCTTGCCGAAAAGCTCGTTCAGATGCTCGCGGGCAAACGTGAGTTTATCCGACCGCGATATCATCAGGGAGTAGTCGGGGATATTTATTATGCCTTCCAGCGATGGCATTTTATCCGGTTCTATGGTCTTCACGACGACGTCTCCGACAAACAGCAGCTTTGATTCGCTATGGTTTACGATGTTGTGTATCTGTTCGGAGTTGAATTCATGCAGAATCGGGACGGCAACGGCACCGTATGTAAGGGTTGCAAAGAAGACTACGGCCCAGTGTGCGCTGTTGCGTCCGCAAATGGCAATCCGGTCACCCTTGGTCACTCCGCTGTTCTCAAACATGATGTGGAGTTTCTCTATCTTCCTTGCAACGTCGTGGTATTGGAGTGTTGCGCCCTTATAGTCGGTAAGGGCATCGAGATGCCAATTGCTGACAATGCTTTTCTCTATATATGAATTGAAACTACTAAATGTCATTGCACAAAAATCAAAAATTTGTGCAAAGATACTTCATTCCCTGCACATTCCCAAATAAAATGTGCATAAATGTGTGGTTAAATATGATATTTGTCGGTTGCTATTAAGAAGTTGGGGCCGTGCCGTTGCGGTTTGGAATATAATGGCTATCTTTGCAGAGGAAGTGGATATCGGGTGCTCCGAGTGCTTGGAGGACTCAGAGTATTCGGATTAAAAACAATACAAAGATGGTAAAGACATTATATAATAGGACTGATGAGGAGATATTCAACACGCTGACCCATCTCTCGGGAGTAGTCATTACCGTGTTTCTTGCCTCTCTGATGCTGCGCTATGGCTATGCAATGGGATGGCAGTACGCTTTCGGTGTGACCTTTTTTGCCTGTGGCATGCTTCTCATGTATTCATGCAGCACGCTTTATCACTGGTGGCTTCCAGGGGCGGGGAAGCGTTTGCTCAGGGTTTTCGACCATATCGGTATCTATGTGATGATAGCCGCTTCGTACACTCCGATATGTGTCAGCGTCGTCGGCGGATGGCTCGGGTGGACCGTCTTCTCGCTGCTGTGGCTCGTGGTGGCGGGTGGAGCCTGCTATAAGATAAAGGCAATAGGCCGTTATCCGAAGCTGTCGCTGGCTCTCTACCTCATAATGGGATGGTCGGGAGTGCTTATTGCCGGTCCGGTGTTCAGCCGGTTGCCTTCTGCCGCGTTGTGGCTCATACTCGCAGAAGGCCTTTTCTATACCTTTGGCACATATTTCTATTCGCACGACGGCCGCCGTTTCTATCATGGTATATGGCATCTTTTCGTGCTGGCAGGTTCGCTGTGCCACTGCGGCGCAGTGTTTACCATTCTTGAATGGTAGGAATCCTATGCCTGGATAGCTGGCGGCTGTGAATCCGTCATCTCTAAGTTCTTCATCGGTTCCTATTCGTATTTCATCGATTTTGCCGGGTGTATGTGCGAGATGAGGTAGCTCGGGGCTATCAGCACAAATACGCTGATGAGCATCGTAGCCGCGTTTATCAGTATTATCAGCGGCATGCTGATTTCCATCGGTGCCGTGCTGACGTAGTATGTGGCTGGGTCGAGGGTGATGATGCCCGTCTGTATCTGGAGTACAACCAGTCCGATGCCGATGATGTTTCCGAATATCAGTCCTCGTCCGATTATGAATACGGCAAACCACAGGAACGTGTGGCGCACCGTTGCGTCGGTCGCTCCCAGTGCTTTGAGCGTTCCTATCATTTGCGTGCGTTCGAGAATGATGATCAGCAGTCCCGATATCATGGTGAATCCGGCAACGCATATCATCAGTGCGATTATTATCCACACGTTGATATCGAGCAGTTCGAGCCATGAGAATATCTGCGGATAGGCTTCATAGATGGTCTGCGACGTAAGCGTGTTGGCCTGTGCGTCCTGCGTCTTGTTTATCTTGCCGATGACGTTTGCCGCCGTCTGCTCCAGTTTGCCGAAGTCCTTGACTGTCAGTTCGGCACCGGTGCACTGCTTCTCCTGCCATCCGTTCAGTCTTCCTGCCGTGTATATATCGGTGAAGCAGATGCTGTTGTCAAACTGGTTCATGTTTGTCATATATACTCCGCTTACCGTGAAGCGTCTTGCCCTGACGTCGTCGTCCGACACGAAGTAGGCGAAGACTCTGTCTCCGGCCTTCAGCTTCAGCTTGTCGGCCGTGGTCTTTGATATAAGAATCCTGTTGCCGCTTTTCGTGTCGCTGAACTTCGGGCATTCACCGCTGACCAGGCTGTTCTTTATGAACGTCATGTCATATTCCGGTCCGATGCCCTTGAATGTTATTCCGATGAAGTCTGAGTCGGTCTTGAGTATTCCCTGTGTCAGCGAGAACCTTTCGGCGTGTTCAATACCGTCGATTCCTTTAATCACCTTCATCAGGCTGTCGTCGATACATACGGGGTAGGGATCGGTGCTCTGCATCGTCAGGAAGTTCACCACCTGTATGTGGCTGCCGAAGCCGATGACTTTGTCGCGTATCGTATGCTTGAATCCGAGCACCACGGACACGGTTATTATCATCACGGCAAGGCCTATCGCCACCCCTGCGGTGGCGATGCTTATTGCGGGACGGCTTACTTTCTGCCTGTCACCTTTATTATTATATATCTTCCTTGATATGAAGAGGGGCAGGTTCATTCCTTTTCGGTTCTTCCCGGGTAGGCCTCAAGCGCTTTCTTAAGCACAACCAATGCCCGGTTCAGGTCTTCCTTGTTCAGTACGTATGCTATTCTGACTTCGTTGCATCCGGCTCCCGGTGTGGTGTAGAATCCAGATGCAGGAGCCATCATCACGGTCTCTCCCTCGTAGTTGAAGTCCGACAGACACCAGCGGCAGAAGGCCTCAGAGTCGTCTACCGGCAACTTGGCCACGGTGTAGAATGCCCCCATCGGTATGGGCGAATATACTCCGGGGATCCTGTTCAGACCGTCTATGAGGCACTTGCGGCGTTCCACATACTCGTCGTATACATCCCTGTAATACTCCTCCGGGGCATCGAGCGACGCCTCGGCGACAATCTGTCCTATCAGCGGCGGCGACAGCCTTGCCTGACACATCTTCATCACAGCCTGCCTCACCTCCTTGTTCTTCGTTATCAGTGCGCCGATGCGTATGCCGCATTCGGAATATCTCTTCGACACGGAGTCTATCAGTATGACGTTCTGTTCGATGCCTTCGAGGTGGCAGGCGCTGATGTATGGCGAACCGGTGTATATGTATTCGCGGTATACCTCGTCGGAGAAGAGATACAGGTCGTATTTCTTCACGAGGTCGCGGATCTGGTTCATCTCCCTGCGGGTATACAGATAGCCGGTCGGATTGTTGGGGTTGCATATCATTATGGCCCTTGTCCGCTCGTTGATGAGTTCCTCGAACTTCTCCACCTTAGGCAGCGAGAATCCCTCCTCGATTGTCGTTGCGATGGTCCTTATCTTCGCGCCGGCCGATATTGCGAATGCCATGTAGTTGGCGTATGCCGGTTCCGGCACGATAATCTCGTCTTCTGGGTTCAGGCACGACATGAAGGCGAAGAGCACGGCCTCGCTTCCTCCTGCGGTGATGATGATGTCGTCGGCGCTGACGTTGATATTGAATTTCTTGTAGTATCCTGTCAGTTTCTCTCTGTAGCTCAGGTAACCCTGCGACGGAGAGTACTCCAGTATGGTGCGGTCGATATGCTTCAGGGCGTCCAGTCCCACCTGCGGTGTGGGCAGGTCGGGCTGTCCGATGTTGAGGTGGTATACTTTTATGCCGCGGCTTTTTGCTGCCGCGGCCAATGGCGCGAGCTTTCTGATCGGTGACTCGGGCATCTCGTGTCCGCGAATAGATATTTCCGGCATTTTCTTTAATTTTGCTTTGTCAAGTTGAATGCAAACTTACACAAAATAATCCGAAAAAGGTTATCATTTGCCGGACTATGGTTTGTTCTTAACATAATTTTTAATTATCGATTCTCCGATTACGATTAAATAGACTAATTTTGCCTAACCAAAACGAAAAAAAGTATTTGCAATGAACTACGAGGAACTGGTCTTTACCGGCGAGAATGCTCCGATGCGTCTTATAAGGTTGCCGATAGGTGTTTTCCGCAGGGTCCCTGAAGACCATAAGTATGTGAATATTGTCGAGCTGCGTGAGGTTTTTGCCGATAATCCGATTTTTTGCGAGTCATTGCGTAACGAGTGCAGCAAGAACCTTGGCATATCCGATCAGCACCAGATGCATTTCTCTCCTGTTGAAGAGAACGGTTGTGTGAAGGCTCTTGAAGTCGAGCACGGCCATTTCGTATCTTTCGCCCAGCTTTTGGCAGAGACTCCCTCGGTCGTTGCGCGCCCAGGTTTCTTGCAGTCTGTGATGGACGGTCTCTTCGAGATAACCTCACGGCTTCATTCGCAGGGCATATATCACATATGCTATTCACCGTCTAATGTCTTTCTCCGTAAGGGCACGAACAAGGTCATGCTCCTGTCGCACGGCTCCTTTTACCTAAAGATGGCCGCCCCCGGCGTGCTCTATGAGAGCTGTCTCGACTACGTGGCGCCCGAGGTTCTTGCCTGCGGAACGGTCGACGAGCGCAGCGATGTGTATTCGCTCGGCAAGTTCTTCGCCTACCTCTTCTCCGTCACGGACATGCCGCCGGGCTACCGTGCGGCCATAGACAAGGCCGTGTCGGAGGTGATGGAAGACCGCTACATGACGGTCGGCGAGATGGCGGCGGCTTTCAAGGTACGCAACAGGATGAGCCGCGGGGTGCGTACAGCCGTGGTCGTGGCCTTGCTGTCGCTGCTGTGTGTCGGGGTGTTCTTCGGACTGATGCCCGAGCCCGTCGCCGTAGACTATGTCAAACCGGCTCCCAAGACAGCGGAGGAAGACTTCCTCGACGCCGGTTTCGACCCGAATACGGAGCTCGGCGTGGCCGTTCACGACTCATCCGGACTGCTCACTCCCGATGAAGCCGACGAGATGAAACAGTATGAGAAGAAATGTGAGGAGATTTTCCGCAAGCGCTATCGGGAGGAGGCCGAGCGCATACTCTCCAAGATATACAACAAAGACTACATGGGCGCGAGCGAGAAAAAGTTTGTCGCTGCCAGCCAGTCGGTCATGGACGAGCTGGTCAAGGCGCAGATAGAGATAGCTTCGCAGTCTGACCTGAGCAGCGTCAGGAGTCAGGGAATAGCCACGGAGATAATAGAGACAATCACGGCAGAGAAGAACCGTGAGCTGACAAAACATGGGATACAAAAGTAATAACAAGCATAAATAACGAATTATGAGAAGTAGAACAGCAGAATGGTTTGAGTGCAAGATCCGTTACGAGAAGACGATGGAAGACGGCATGCAGAAGAAGGTGACAGAGGCTTATACCGTCGATGCGCTCAGCTTCACCGAGGCAGAGCAGCGCATTACGGAGGAGGTGTCGGCTTATATAAGCGGTGAGTTCGAGGTGACGGACATAAAGAAGGCCGCCTATAAGGAGATATTCTTCAGCGACGAGGATTCGGCCGACCGCTGGTATAAGGCAAAGCTGCAGTTCATCACGATAGACGAGAAGACCGACAAGGAGAAACGTTCAAACGTGAGCTACCTCGTGAATGCCGGAACGCTTAACGGTGCGGTGAAGAACATAGACGAAGTGATGGGCGGAACGATGATAGACTACGTGATATCGTCCGTTGCCGAGACCACGCTGATGGACGTATTCGAATATAAGAAGAAGGAGCGCGACGACAAACCGGAGTACGAGCAATGACGTATGATGTAAGAGGAAACCTCAGCGAGGTGCGCGCCTCCATCCCGGAGAGCGTGAAGCTCGTTGCCGTCAGCAAGTTCCATCCAGCCGAGAGCATCGAGGCGGCATACGCCGAGGGCCAGCGCATCTTCGGCGAGAGCCACGTGCAGGAACTATCGTGCAAGGTGGCTTCGCTGCCCGGCGACATACGCTGGCATTTCATCGGTCACTTGCAGACAAACAAGGTGAAGTATATCGCCCCGTATATATCGATGATTGAGGCCGTCGACTCGCTGAAACTGCTTAAGGAGATAGACCGCCAGGCCGCACGCCACGGCCGAGTTATCGACGTGCTGCTCGAGCTGCACGTGGCCGAGGAGGCCACGAAGTACGGCTTCACCACCGATGCCTGCAGGCAGATGCTTGAGGAGGGAGAGTGGCGCGGGCTGGCCAACGTGCGCATCTGCGGACTTATGACGATGGCTTCGTTTGTCGACGACGAGGAGCAGATACGGTCGGAGTTCATGGTGGCATCGCGTTTCTTCGACGAGGTGAAGGCCCGTTACTTTGCCGACAGCGATGCTTTCTGCGAGCGTTCGTGGGGCATGAGCGATGACTACCGCATTGCCATCGGCTGCAGCAGTACCATGGTTAGGGTCGGTACAAAGATTTTCGGGCCCCGTGTATACTGACGGCACATGCCGTCGTGCGGTGCCGGCAGTCCGGGCATGCCGCGGAGTACTTTCCGCCAGCCCTCAAAACCACTTTTGGTAGCTCTCAAAAACACTTTTGACAGTTCTCAAAGACGCATTTGGAAGAGGCTGGAACATATCGGCGGGCAACCCGCCGCACCGTCACGGGCAACCCGTTGCACCGTCAGAACGGCCTCGTTGCACCTTCGGGAGCAACCCGTATAACAAAAAGAAGGTCATCAAATGATGACCTTCTTTTTGTTTATGATATATATTCCTTTGCCAAGACGGCTCATGTCGCTGCCGAGATACTGCCCGCCTGGCGAGTAAATCCGCACCTTTCCTGAATCAGCTTCCGCAGTGGTGATGGTGTTTGTGCCGCCACCCATGAACTTGAAGCTGACCGTGCCGGTCTCGGTGTCCTCGGCAATGTCCGTTATCGGCTTGCCCATCAGTCCGCCGGTGTATACCGTTGCTGTGGCCGGTATAGTCGTGTCGGTCAGTGCCGTGGCGTTGCCCGTGCCGGGGAAGGGGTCTCCCTGCATCTCCGTGCGGTAAATGTCCGTTGTGATGTAAGTGCCCTCATACCTGTCCGTGAGCGTCTTATTGATTGTCTGTTCCTTCTCCGGCATGCTCCCGGCGCTGACCACTGTGTATACGAAATACTCCGGCATGAAAAGTCCGTCTGCCGCTATCAGCGACATGCGGGGATGTCCGGCTGTGCTGTTAACCCGGCATCCGCCGAGACTGAAGTTGTAGTCGTCGTAGTCCACGTGGTATACGAGCATGCCGTGTCCGAGCAGATATCTGTTCCATCCCTTCCGTTGCACGTTCTCCACGAGGTAGTATTCCTTGCCGGTGGCATCCTTGTCGTTAAGTATGCGGTATGCCTTCCCGCCCTCGTCCAGCGTCTTCAGAGTCACGTCGCATGCCTCGCTGAGCGTGTCTATCGCCATCCATCCGAAGCGCTCGCGTTCCCATGCCGTGTATTCCGTGGGGCGGTATCCGTCCTGTGTGTATTCTCCGGCGTCCATAAGGTCCCAGTAGTCGAGGTTCTGGTTGGTGCAGCGCTCGGCCTCGCTGCCCGGAGTGGGGTACATGTCGGGCAGTCCCATGCAGTGGGAGAACTCGTGACAGAACAGTCCGATGCCGTTGATGAGCAGTCCCAGGCGCGCCTGGTCCTCGGGCGTGGCGTTGAGTTCGTTGTTCACTCCGTATCTGTATACCGTCTTTCCGTCCACCTGTATGTTGTTCGTCAGCACTCCCGATTTGGGGTGTATGCAGTCTGTCGAGTTGCCGCCCCAGCTCTGCGAATATCCCGCGTATATGATGTATACGAGGTCTATGTTCCCGTCGCCGTTGCTGTCGTACTGCGCGAAGTCCACATCGGCGTCGATTGCGGTGCATGCATCCTTGAACAGGTCGTTCATGTTCTCATACGCCGAATTGCCGCCGCCGTAGTGTTTCAGCGGCTTGTCTAAAGTCACGGGGCCGTAGACGTCGAACTCGGGGGCGAACTTGCCGAAGCTCATGTCCTTGAAATACCTTCTCACGCTTCCGTAGTTGCGTCCCATCTCCGGGTCGTCGGTAGTGTTGAACAGCTCCTCGGCGTTCAGATACTTGCCGAATGTCTTTGCCGGGTCAGGCACCTTGAACGTGCTGTCGCTGAATTCGACCAGTATCACAGGCACTCTCGGTGAGCCCGTGTGCGGCAGCAGCGTACTGTTGGCCTGCAACGGTTCGCGGCGTGCCCTTGCCTTGCCGGCGTTCTCCGCCATCATGCCGAAGAAGAGAGCCTTGTCCTGCATTCCGGCGAGCCGTGTCTCGGCCTCGCTCCGCATGTCCTTCTCGTGGGCAAGCACACCGGTGGAGCGGGGCATGCCGTCGCTTCCGATGGCTGCGATGTAGTAGTTGCGTCCTTCTTGATAGAGCAGCACGCCGTCGGTGGTCATGCTGTATGAGAAGTCGTGGTTGCCAAAGCTTCTCACACAAAGGCTTGTGCCGTCGGACTGCCTTACTGTGGCAAGCCGCGGGTGAACTTTCACGGCCTGTACTCCGGCGGTGAAGAGTAATGATAATAATATTAGAAGATGTCTCATGATACCTGTCATGTATTTTGATTATGTGATGTGTCGTTCTTAAAATGATACTGCCCGCGGCTTCGTGTTATCCTGCCGTAGTTGATGGCATGTACCGGACAGTAGTGATAGCAGGCGAGGCAGCACGTGCAGCTGCCGTCGTGCTTCCATCCGGGCACGGCTCCTTTGCTGCCGGTGACGTTGCCCGTGGGACACACCTCGGCGCACTTCCCGCACCTTATGCACACGTCGGCATCGGCACGGAACGGCTTGTCCGTAATCATGAACCTGTTGAAGTAGCCCCCGATGACGTATGAGTATATCCGCGGCGTGGGGCCTTTCTTCAGCCGCTCCTTGCCCGTCTCGCGGGCGCAGACGATGCGTGATATCTCCTCGAGCTCGCGGGCGGCCACCGTAATCTTCTCCCGTTCGCGTTCCTCCGTATCGGTATACATGAACGGCAGGCACACGTAGCTCTCCGGCATGACAAGCGAGAAGAGGCTTGAGGCGTGCAGTCCGCGGCGTGCAAGGTCTTTGTTGAGTATTGTCATGGCGTCTCCAACCGTGTCGCCGCATGTGCATAGGGCGTAGCAGTAGTGGCTGCCGGCGTCTGCTATGTCGAGCGATGCGATGAAGTCGCACACGATGCGCGGCGGTTTCCATCCGTGCACGGGAAAGCAGAAGCCTATGCGTTCGCCTTCGCCGAGGGTGTAGCGGTGCTCAAGAGCTGCCTCATGGGGTATGCTTACGAGCCTCTCTCCGGTGCGGGCGGCCAGAAATTCAGCTGCCCACCGTGTGTTTCCTGTTCCTGAGAAATAGAATATCATGCCGCAAAGATACATAAAATAATTGACAAGGAGCTCACGACTGCAGTAAATATGAAGATATTTCGCCGTTTGAAAAAAAAAGGCTAACTTTGCGCCGCGAACGGCGCGAATCCGCCGTAAGGAACAAATAAGGAATACTATGCGATATTTCATCAGACTGAGTTATGACGGTACGGAATATCACGGATGGCAGGTGCAGCCGAACGGGAATACCGTTCAGGCAGAGTTGCAGAAGGCGTTGTCGGTGATTCTCAGGGAAGACACTCCCGTGGTGGGCGCCGGAAGGACAGACACGGGCGTGCATGCGCGCGTGATGGTAGCCCATTTTGAGCACAGCGGGATTGACGACTGCCGGCAACTGGCATACCGCTTGAACCGGCTGCTGCCGCGCGACATCGCCGTGAGCAGCGTGGAGCCGGTGGCAGACGGCATGCATGCGCGGTTCAGCGCCCTCTCGCGTACATATTATTATTATATACACACGCGTAAGGACCCGTTTCTGAGGGCCTATTCGTGCGAACTTCACTATCAGCTCGACTTTGAACTGATGAACCGTGCGGCGGCAACGCTGCTGGAATACGACGATTTCGGCGCTTTCTGCAAGAGTCATGCCGACGTCAAGACGACCCTCTGCAAGGTCACTTCGGCCGGATGGCACCGCACGTCGCCCGACAGCTGGTATTTTGAAATCACCGCAAACAGGTTTCTGCGGAACATGGTGAGGGCCGTGGTGGGCACGCTGATAGAGGTGGGCCGCCACCGGATGACGCTGGAAGAGTTCCGCGGCGTGGTTGAAGGCCGCAGGCGCACGGAGGCCGGCGAGTCTATGCCGGGCAACGCCCTGTTTCTCGAAGACATAAAGTATTAATATTCAGGATATAGCAATGTGGTTGTTTTTAGCTTTCATGTCGGCAGCCCTGCTCGGCTTCTATGACTCGTTCAAGAAGAAGGCGCTCAAGGAAAATGCCGTCATTCCCGTGTTGTTTCTTAACACGCTGTTCTCTTCTCTGATATTCCTGCCGTTCATTCTGGCAAGTGCCGGGACTCCTGTTCTCGACGGTTCGATATTCCATGTGGCCTCAGGGGGATGGCACGAGCACAAGTACATACTGCTGAAGAGCCTTATCGTACTCAGCAGCTGGGTGCTCGGATACTTCGGAATGAAGCATCTGCCGCTCACCATAGTCGGCCCCATCAATGCCACACGTCCGGTGATGGTGCTTGTCGGGGCGTTCCTCGTGTTCGGCGAGCGGCTCAACCTGTGGCAGTGGGTGGGCGTGCTGCTTGCCGTGGCGTCGTTCCTCATGCTCAGCCGCAGCGGGAAGAAAGAGGGTATAGACTTTAAGCATGACCATTGGATATGGATGATAGTGGGCGCAGCGGCCCTCGGAGCCGTCAGCGGACTGTACGACAAGTATCTCATGGCACCAGTCGGGAGCGGCGGAGTGGGGCTCGACAAGATGATGGTGCAGAGCTGGTATAACATCTATCAGTGTTTCATGATGGGCGCGATGATGATGCTCCTTTGGTGGCCGAAGCGCAAGGCGACGACACCTTTCCGCTGGGACTGGGGCATAATCTTCGTCAGCATCTTCCTAAGTACGGCCGATTTCGTCTATTTCTACTCGCTGAGTCAGCCCGACGCGATGATTAGCATCGTGTCGATGATACGCCGCGGCAGTGTGGTTGTCAGCTTCCTGTTCGGTGCAGTGGCCTTTCACGAGAAGAATCTCAAGTCTAAATTCATCGACCTTGCACTCGTGCTGCTGGGCATGATTTTCCTCTACATCGGCTCGCGCTGATGCGCTCAGTCGGCCGTTGAAATCCCTCCGGAAGGAAAAAAGACAGCGGAAAGCATAAAAATGTAAAGTTCTGTTTGCCGCTTCCGATTATTATTGCTATCTTTACGCTCGATAAGCATAATGTAAAAGCAACGGTTATGACAGATTATATAAGTGCGAACATGTGGCAGCTGTGGGGCGTTCTCGCGGTGGTATGCCTTGTATTGGAACTTTTTACGGGTGGATTCTTCATCATCTGTTTCGCCGTGGGAGCGGCATTTGCCTTGCTGGCATCTTTCGTCGGAGGCATATATGTGCAGCTCGGAACCTTCGTTCTCTTCTCGGCTGTCAGCATCTTCCTCGTCCGTCCGTTCGCCGTGCGCTATCTTCACAGGAACGAAGACCGGCGGGTGAGCAATGCCGATGCCATCATCGGGCGTGTCGGCACGGTGAGTCAGAGTATCGTGGAGGGCGGATACGGCCGCGTGGCGATAGACGGCGACGACTGGAAGGCCGAGTCGGAGAACCATGAAGGAATTGCTGAAGGAAGCAAGGTGGAAGTCGTTGGGCGTGAGAGTATTATCATTAGAGTTAAAAAAGTATAGTTATGTTTTATGTATTAATTGCATTGATAGTGTGCGTATTGGTATTCGCCAAGATGGCATTGGTGATAATACCGCAGTCGGAAACAAAGATTATCGAGCGTCTCGGGCGGTATCATGCCACGCTCAATCCGGGTATAAACATCATAATACCGTTCATAGACCGGGCTAAGGACATCGTAATCCTCACCCGCGGACGGTATATGTATACATCGTCAATAGACCTGAGGGAGCAGGTGTACGACTTCCCGAAGCAGAACGTGATAACCAAGGACAACGTGCAGACGGAGATAAACGCCTTGCTCTACTTTCAGATAGTAGACCCTTTCAAGGCCGTATATGAGATAAACAACCTGCCCAACGCCATAGAAAAGCTGACGCAGACGACGCTGAGAAACATCATCGGCGAGCTGGAACTGGATGAGACGCTGACAAGCCGCGACACCATCAACACGAAACTGCGTGCTGTGCTCGACGATGCCACCAATAAATGGGGTATCAAGGTCAACCGCGTGGAGCTGCAAGACATCACTCCGCCCGAGAGCGTGCTCACGGCAATGGAGAAGCAGATGCAGGCAGAGCGCAACAAGCGCGCGGCAATCCTGACGAGCGAGGGTAACAAGGCATCGGACATCCTGTTGTCAGAAGGTGAGAAGATGGCCACTATAAACCGTGCCGAGGCGGCCAAGCAGGAAGCTATACTGCATGCCGAGGGCGAGGCTCAGGCCCGTATCCGCAAGGCTGAGGCTGAGGCCATAGCCATAGAGAAGATTACCGAGGCTGTGGGAAAGAGCACCAATCCCGCCAACTATTTGCTGGCACAGAAGTATATCCAGATGCTCGAGGCACTTGCAGAGGGCGACAAGACAAAGACGGTATATCTGCCTTACGAGGCTACGAACCTGATGGGCAGCATCGGAGGAATAAAGGAACTCTTCAAGGGTGAGTAGGCGGCCTCCGGTGAAGAGCACCGGACACCGCCGTTATGAGAAGGCGGAGGGTCTGCATTATCCGGCATATAGAATGCTGACGGATAATGCAGACTTTCGTATTTATTAATGTTTTATCTTATTGTTTTATCAAAAAAGTGGCTCGGGCGATAACAGATTACAATTTATTTGTGTAATTTTGTAGGCAGAATCAGAACATCAATCTATTATGGTACACAATATTTTCAAGGGATTGGGGATAGCACTGGTCACGCCGTTCAATGACGACGGCTCGGTAGACTACAAGTCTTTAGCCCGATTACTGGAATACCAGCTCAGCAACGGAGCAGACTTCTTCTGCATATTAGCCACTACCGGCGAAACACCTTGTCTCACTTTGGAGGAGAAAACCAAGATAAAGAATCTCGTGATAGAAAGAGTCGGCGGGCGTGTCCCTATCCTGATGGGATGCGGCGGCAACAATACGGCGGCCGTAGTGGATGAGTTGAAGACCGGCGACTTCCGCGGAATAGACGGTATTCTGAGCGTGTGCCCGTATTACAACAAGCCGTCTCAGGAAGGGTTGTACCAGCATTTCAAGGCTGTTGCTGCGGCAACGGAACTGCCGGTGGTGCTGTATAACGTTCCCGGACGTACCGGAGTGAACCTTAAGGCCGAGACGACGGTGCGCCTGGCACGCGACTGCAAGAACATCGTGGCAATAAAGGAAGCAAGCGGAAACCTGGAGCAGGTGGACGAGATAATAAAGAACAAACCGAAGACCTTTGACGTTATAAGCGGTGACGACGCGCTGACGTTTCCCATGGTGTCGTGCGGTGCGGTCGGCGTAATCAGCGTTATAGGCAACGCCCTGCCCCGCGAGTTCTCGAAGATGATACGCCTCGAGTTTAACGGGGAGTACGAGATGGCTCGCAAGATACACCACCGCTTCACGGATTTGTTCAGCCTTCTCTTCGTAGACGGTAATCCGGCGGGAGTGAAGGCGATGCTCCATGAGATGGGATTCATAAAGAATGTGCTGCGTCTTCCGCTCGTTCCGACAAGGATTTCCACGCTGCAGAAGATGAGCGAGATAATGAAAGAACTAAAGATATAGGTCTGATGCATACGAGAGAGGAAAAGATGGAAGCCTTCGGAAGGCTGCTTGACGTACTTGATGACTTGCGGGAGAAGTGCCCGTGGGATAACAAGCAGACGAACGAGAGTCTGCGCCCGAACACGATAGAGGAGACATACGAGCTGTGTGACGCACTGATGAAGGACGACACGCCTAATATCTGCAAGGAGTTGGGAGACGTGTTGCTGCATATCTGCTTCTATGCGAAGATCGGAAGCGAGACCGGACAGTTCGATATAGCCGACGTTTGCAACAAGCTTGTCGATAAGCTCGTCTACCGTCACCCGCATGTTTATCATCATTCGCAGGTGGGAGCACCTCATCCCAAGCCGCTGCCTTACGGAGAGAACGGTGAGGCTGACGAGATGAGCGACGCCAAGACGGCCGGTCAGGTGGTTGAGAACTGGGAACAGATAAAACTGAAAGAGAAGGACGGCAACAAGAGCGTGCTGGCTGGTGTGCCTGCGGCACTGCCCTCTCTGATAAAGGCTTACCGCATACAGGACAAGGCACGGAACGTCGGATTCGACTGGGAAGACAAGGGTGACGTATGGGGAAAGGTGCGCGAGGAGCTCGATGAACTTGAAGCGGAGCTGAAAAGGGAGGATAAGGAGCGTTCGCTTGCCGAGTTCGGAGATTTCCTGTTCAGTGCCATAAATGCCGGACGGCTGTATCATCTGAATCCCGATACGGCTCTGGAGATGACCAACAGCAAGTTCATACGCCGGTTCAATTATATCGAGGAGCACAGCATCAAGATTGGAAAACCGCTTAAAGACATGACAATAGGAGAGATGGATGCTTTGTGGAACGAAGCCAAGTCGAAGGAATGATACGGTAATCGTCTTTATATCGTAATAGATTTAGGAAATGAAAAATAAGGTATTATTTACTGTTATTGCAGTGGTTGCATTGACGTCGGCCTGCAACAACAAGGCACAGCAGGAGGCACCGGTGTCTCAGACAGACACGCTTGAGACCGTTGATGATAAGAATGTGACTGTATTCGGCATGTGCGGGGACGGCTCAGCGATGAATACTCTTCAGCTGATAGCGGACAACGGCGATACGCTGGTGCTCGGTTTGGAAGAGGCTCATGAGAACAACAAGGTGTTCGGAGGATATGGTAGTGGAGACAGGATGGCTGTGGTGCTCAATGAAGACAAGACCGAGGCCGAGCTTGTGATAAACGAAACGACCCTGCTCGGCAACTGGCTTATGCCTAATCCGTTTGACGGCAGCTCCGTGGTAGGTATCAGTCTGAAAGACGGCGGCGTGGCAGAGAGCATCGACCAGTCGGGCCTGAACTATAAATCGTGGAAGATTGCGGACGGAAAGCTTGAGATTGTGTCTGTGCGCGAAGGCGGAAGCGAGGAGGACGAGACGGATATCTATGAGATAAGGAAGCTCGATGCCGATTCTCTCGTATTCGGAAATGAGGACGATGTCTTTGAGTACGGCCGCCAGAAATGATGGTTTAAGACTATAATATAATAAGGTGGAGCCGTTCAACGTGTGCATATTAGGGTGTGGAAGTGCTTTGCCCACACTCCGGCATTACGCTTCTTCGCAGGTAGTTGAAGTGCGGAAGAAGCTTTTTCTGGTAGATTGCGGAGAGGGAACGCAGATGCAATTGCGCCGTTCCCATATCCGGTTTACGAGGATTAACCATATCTTTATTTCACATCTTCATGGCGATCATTGCCTTGGACTTATCGGCATGCTGTCCACTTTCGGCATGCTTGGCCGTACGGCACCGATGCATATATTTGCCACGGCGGAGTTGGGGCCGGTCATTGAGTCGGACCTTAAGGTGTTCTGCTCCGGTCTCGACTACGAGATATGCTTTCATCCGATTGACACAACGGTGAATGCGGTGATATATGAAGACCGCAGTATGACAGTTGAGACAATCCCATTAGATCACCGTCTGCCATGTTGCGGCTTCCTGTTCCGTGAAAAACCGGTGCGGCCGCATATCCGGAGAGACATCATCGACATGTACGGAATACCGTTGAGTCAGATTGACAACATAAAAAACGGGCACGACTGGACCACTGAAGATGGGGACATCATACCCAATTCACGGCTTACATACCCGGCCGAGAGCCCCCGGAGCTATGCCTATTGCAGCGATACGAGGTATATGCCGAAGCTACATGAGATGATAAAGGGAGTGTCAACACTATACCATGAGAGTACCTATGGCAGTGACAATATAAAGATGGCGGTCAAGTATAAGCATTCCACGGCAGAGGAAGCGGCAATGACTGCGCGTGATGCCGGTGCTGGAAAACTTATCCTCGGACACTATTCCGCCCGTTATGAAGACGAGACCGTGCTGCTTGACGAGGCGCGGAGAGTGTTTGGCAACACGGTTCTGGCAGAGGAAATGGCTGTTTTTGATGTCTGAACAACGAACCTGAGGCTTTTATATTGCATTTTAGGCGGAAATATTTTGCCGTTTCATTATAAAATGTTATATTTGCAAAAATAAAACAGAAAATATGGCAAAAGGACTACTCATATTATTATTTGTCTCAATGGCAACTGTATTTGCCCCTTCTTTGGCCATGGGGTCAGAGATGGAATCGGGCACTATTGAACAGGTAGATGAGCGGAACATAAGCATCACAGTCAACCAGTCTTCCGTTCAGGTGACGGGGGCAAGCGGACTGACATTGGAGGTTGTCTCATTGACAGGTAAGCGGGTGATGACCGTTAAGATTGAAAGCCCGGCACAACGTGTTGAACTTAATGTACCCAAAGGTTGCTATATCCTGAAAATCGGCAAGGTTGTAAGAAAGGTCTCTATCCGCTGATAATCGCAGCGGGCTGCCTGTTGCTTGCCGCGGCCTGTGGGAATAAGGACCAAGACAAATACAGAGACATTACAATGGAGGCATTCTCAGATTTGAGAATGCCACATTTGATATTTGATTCGCATAAGATAAGAAGCCGCATCGGATATCTTTGCCGTACCGATTTGGATACCATATCGGCAGATTATCAAACCCGTTCATATTATAATAATGGCGGAGCGTTGCTTTGGATAGCACGTATCGGCATCGGTGGCAGGGCCGACAGCTTGCTGGCTGTCTTGAAGACGGTGGACAAGATGGGCTTCACCAGGCGCTCTTTCGATGTCGATGAGATTGAAAGCGACTTGTCCCGCGTGCGTAATCTTGACTTTGATGATGGCGATAACTCGATAAACGATGTCATGGCACGCCTTGAGTTCAGGCTCACCAAGTCATACCTGCGTTATGTAATAGGGCAGCGCTTCGGCTTTGTGAACCCTTATTACGTATTTAACAGGCTCGATTTGAAGGACAGCGACGACTCCCTGCGGCGTACAAATGTTTACAGGCGCTTGTTTGATATAGACATAGAGCGTCCTGACAAAGACTTTGCCGTTGCGGCTTTGCGCCGTGTACGGAATGACAGCGTTGGGGCATTCCTGCGCAGCATCCAGCCGGAGTCGGGCTTGTATTATAGGTTACAGCGTGAGCTTGACGGCAAGTCAGACCATGCCGCCCGCATGAAGATACTCTGCAATATGGAGCGTTGCCGCTGGAGGAAGACCGGAGTGCCTGACACTACGGGCAAGTTTATCGTTGTAAACGTGCCTGCTTACAGCCTGTATGCCTATGGCGGGGACGATGTCATGGAGATGCGCATAGGGTGCGGGGCAATGAAGACCAAGACGCCGCTGCTCATTAGTGCCATCAACCGTATGGATGTCAACCCTGTATGGAATATCCCTTACAGTATAATATCAAAGGAAGTGGCTCCCCATGCCGGGGATATTTCATATTTTGAACGGAACCGTTACTATGTTGTAGAGAAGTCGACTGGCGACCATGTCGATCCGGAGGAGATGACTCCGGCTATGTTCAAGTCCGGAAGGTATGCCGTGATACAGGAGGGTGGGGAAGGCAACTCGCTCGGACGGATAATCTTCAGGTTTCCCAATAATTTCTCAGTATACCTTCACGATACATCGAGCAGCGGGGTTTTCAACCGTGAAAACCGCAGCGTGTCGCACGGTTGCGTGAGGGTGCAACGCCCCTTTGACCTTGCTCTGTTCCTGCTCGGCGATGCCGACGAGTGGCTGATAGACAAGCTGCGCATATCTATGGACATGAAACCGGAGACCGACCGCGGCCGGAAGTTCATGCGGCGCGAGCCCGAAGATACGCGCCTGGTGCATTCCCTGAAGGTCGCTCCGGCCATTCCGGTGTTCATCACATACTATACGATGTATCCCGGCAAGGACGGTAGCCTGTGTTCTTATCCCGATGTATATGGTTACGACAAGGTGATGAGCAACCATATTAAACCTTTCATGAAATAAACCGTCAAATAACCGTGGATAAATACGATGAAAGCCAGATAGTATCGTTATTGTCGGAGCCAAAGACACGTCGGCGTGCCTTTGACTCGATGGTCCGTCGGTATAGTGAGCAGATATACTGGCAGATACGCCGTATCGTCCTTTCGCACGATGATACGGACGATATAATGCAGAATGTCTTTATGAAAGCATGGCTTAATATAGATACGTTCCGTAACGATTCGAAGCTATCCACGTGGCTGTATCGCATAGCACTGAACGAAAGTCTTGACTTCATACGCAAGCGCAAGGATATTGTCAGCAGCGATGCCAGCGACCCGTCGGTTGCCGGAGCCCTGCTTTCCGACAGGTATTTCGATGGCGATGAGGCACAGGCCATGTTGCAGGAGGCCATTTCCAAGCTGCCTCCCGTACAACGAAACGTGTTCAACATGCGTTATTATGACGAGATGAAATATAGCGAAATGAGCAGTATTCTCAAGACATCGGAGGGGGCATTGAAGGCTTCATACCATATAGCAGTAAAGAAAATATCCGACTATTTTAAGGAGCGTGATTAAACTTTAGGCAGGTTTCTGCATCAAAAAGGAAAAGGATGTATATGTTGAATAAAGATAAGTACATAAGGGAGAGGTTCGGAAAAGAGAACCATTTTCGTGTGCCCGAAGGCTATTTCGACGGTTTTGCTGACCGTATGAGCAAGAGGATGCAGGATGATGAGTCTGTAAGGGTGAAGTCTCGGATGTTCATGATGCGGTCGTTGCGCCCGTTGTTGTCTGCAGCATGCGTAAGCATTGCCGTTATGGGTGCGGTCGTATATTTTTCAAAGGCCGGCCTGTCGGATAATGTCGGGGTCGCTGATGATGTTGTGGCACATACTGCCGGAACCATGTATACGGCGGAAGATGCAGTCATCGACTATGCGATGATGGACAATACCGATATATATGCATGTCTTTTGAGTGAGTAGAAAGGAGATCGTAATATGAGGAGACTGAGTTGTTTGATAATCGTTCTGATACTGGCGCTTACCGCAGGTGCTCAGAACAAGAAGCCTAACGGAGGGCTTTCACGTGAGAAGTTCAATGCCGAGATGCAGCAGTTCATCATCAAGGAGGCGTGTCTTACCCCTAAGGAGGCAGAGATGTTCATTCCCATATATAATGAGATGCTTCAGAAGCAGCGGTCGCGTTTCGACAAGATGAGAAAGATATGGAGGCATAAGCCGAAGAATGAGGCAGCCTGCCTTGAGGTCATTAAGGAGCGGGACAAGCTGGATCTCGAGTTAAAGCGTATCCAGCAGTCATACCATAATAAGCTGCTTGCTGTGATTCCGGCTCAGAAACTCTTTGACGTAATAAAGGCGGAAGAACGTTTCCACCGCGGAATGCTGCGCAAATACGGCGGTAACCGTCCGCCGAAAGAAAAGAAATGAAGCCCGGCGGGGATAGCCGGTGCATTCAGCTTAGTTTTGAATTGTCCATTATCTTGGGACAGATATCCGATAAACCACACTTCTCACAGTGTGGTTTTCTTGATGTACAGACATACCTTCCATGCAGGAGAATCCAGTGATGAGCGTCAGGAATGTCCTCTTCAGGTATGTGTTTCATGAGTTCTTTCTCTACCTTATACGGAGTGTCGGCGGTCTTCGGCACGAGACCGAGTCTGTGGCTGACGCGAAACACATGCGTGTCTACAGCCATGGTTGGCTTTCCGAATGCCACGGCCTGTATAACGTTTGCCGTCTTCCGTCCCACGCCGGGGAGCGCAAGCAGTTCATCCAGTCCAGAGGGCACCATGCCGCCGTGTCTTTCCACCAAGGCCTTGGCCATCTCAGCAAGATGCCTTGCCTTTGCGTTAGGATAGGAAACACTCTTCACGTATTCCAAAATTTCGTCTGCTCCGGCCTCGGCAAGGCTCTCTGCCGTAGGGTATCTGTTGAAGAGGGCAGGGGTCACTTGGTTGACGCGCTTGTCTGTGCATTGTGCGCTCAGTATCACGGCTACAAGCAGCTGGAATATGCTTCCGAACTCAAGTTCGGTGTTCACCACCGGCATCTCCTTCCTGAAGTATTCAAGTACCCTGCTGTATCTCTCTTCTTTCCTCATTTCCGTAGTTGCATTCTATAAGCAGGAAAGAGGAAACTGCATGCCTTGGCGTGCGCTTCCTCTTTCCCTGTGTGTTGTTATTTGCTTCTCAGTGCGGCGAGAGAATCCTTAATCGCTGCAATCTTCTCCTCGCTGTCGCTCTGCTTCTTGCGCTCAAGGCTGACGACAGCCTCGGGTGCATGTGCGACAAACTTCTCGTTTGCAAGCTTCTTCTTCACGGAGGCAAGGAAGCCTTCGAGATGCTTCAGTTGCGCTTCCAGCTTCTCAATCTCCGCTTCTATGTCTATCATGTCTCCCACGGGAACGGCAAACTCGTCCGTGCCGACCATGAAGGCGGATGCCGTTGAGTCTTTCTCGGCCACGGTCTCGATGGCGTTGAGGTTGGCCATCTTCGACACTACGCTGTTGTAAGCCTCAAATCTGTTCGTGCCGAGAACCTGCAGCGTGAGTCCCTCTTTGGGAGCTATGTTCTTCTGGTTGCGCACCGTGCGCACGCCTCCCACAATCTGCTTGATGCTTTCGATGTCAGAAATAATTGTCTCGTCTTCTGCTGTTACGGCCGGAACCTCAAGCTTGTCTTTCATGATAGACTCGCCCTCGCTCCGCTCACAGATATGCTGCCAGAGCTCTTCCGTGATGAAAGGCATGAACGGGTGCAGCATCTTCAGCAGCGTTTCGAAGAACGATATTGTGGCGTCGTACGTCTTGCGGTCTATCGGCTGGCCGTAGGCCGGCTTGATCATCTCAAGATACCAGCTTGAGAACTCGTCCCAGAAGAGGCGGTACACGGCCATGAGGGCTTCGCTGATGCGGTATTTACGGAACATGTCGTCTATCTCGGCGTTCGTCTGGCGCAGTTTAGCCTCAAACCATTTTGTGGCTATCGCGTTTGCCTCAGGCTGCTCTCCGTCGGCCACGGTCCAGCCTTTTACGAGGCGAAAGGCATTCCAAATCTTGTTGTTGAAGTTGCGGCCCTGCTCGCAGAGGCTTTCGTCGAAGAGAATGTCGTTGCCCGCAGGTGCAGACAGCATCATGCCCATGCGCACGCCGTCGGCGCCGTACTTGTCTATCAGTTGCAGCGGGTCGGGTGAGTTGCCGAGGCTCTTCGACATCTTGCGGCCGAGTTTGTCGCGCACGATTCCGGTGAAATACACGTTCTTGAACGGCATCGTGCCGCGGTATTCATATCCGGCCATAATCATTCTGGCAACCCAGAAGAAGATGATGTCCGGTCCGGTGACAAGGTCGCTTGTCGGATAGTAATACTTTATGTCGTCGTTCTCAGGGTTGTTGACGCCGTCGAATACCGACATGGGCCACAGCCAGCTCGAGAACCACGTGTCGAGGCAGTCGTTGTCCTGATCGAGGCAGTCGTCTGTCAGTGCGCCGTTCTTTTCTTGTGCCATGGCGAGCGCCTTCTCGCGGGTCTCGGCAACGACGAAGTCGCGCTTGCCGTCGGCCGTGGTGAAGTAGTAGGCCGGTATGCGGTGTCCCCACCACAGCTGGCGGCTGATGCACCAGTCCTTGATGTTCTCGAGCCAGTGGCGGTATGTGTTCTTGTATTTTGTCGGGTAGAACTTAATCTCGTCGTTCATCACCGGCGGCAAAGCGATATCGGCAAAGTGCTTCATCGACAGGAACCACTGTGTAGACAACTTCGGCTCGATAGGTACATTGGTGCGCTCGGAGAATCCCACCTTGTTGGTGTAGTCCTCGACCTTCTCCATGAGTCCGGCCTCGGTGAGGTCTTTCTCTATCTTGACGCGTACGTCCATGCGGTCCATGCCTACATAGAGTCCTGCTGCATCGCTTATCGTTCCGTTGTCGTTGAAGATGTCTATGGTCTCGAGGTTGTGCTTCAGACCGAGTGCGTGGTCGTTGATGTCGTGTGCCGGGGTGACCTTCAGGCAGCCCGTACCGAACTCGATGTCCACATAGTCGTCCTCAATCACCGGTATCCTGCGGCCCACCAGCGGCACGATGACATGCTTGCCCCTGAGCCACTTGTTCTTGGGGTCGTTGGGGTTGATGCACATTGCGGTGTCGCCCATGATGGTTTCAGGGCGTGTCGTGGCCACCACGGCATACTTGCCGGGCTCGCCGTCGACCATGTAGCGCAGGTAGTAGAGCTTCGACTGCTCCTCCTTGTATATCACTTCTTCGTCCGAGAGCGCCGTCTGAGCCTTCGGATCCCAGTTTACCATGCGCACACCTCTATATATAAGACCCTTTTCATACAGGTCGCAGAAAACCTTTATCACACCCGTGGAGCGGCAGTCGTCCATGGTGAAGGCCGTGCGGTCCCAGTCGCAGCTTGCTCCGAGGCGGCGCAGCTGCTTCAGAATGATGCCTCCGTGCTCGTTGGTCCAGTCCCACACATGCTTGAGGAATTCCTCGCGGGTGAGGTCCGATTTCTTTATGCCCTCCTGTGCCAGCTTGTTCACCACTTTTGCCTCCGTCGCGATTGCGGCGTGGTCGGTGCCGGGAACCCAGCATGCGTTCTTTCCCTCCATGCGCGCCCTGCGCACGAGGATGTCCTGGATGGTGTTGTTGAGCATGTGGCCCATGTGCAGTATGCCCGTCACGTTTGGCGGCGGGATAACAATCGTGTAGGGTTTGCGACTGTCGGGCTTGCTGCTGAAAAGTTTATTGTCAAGCCAATACTGATACCATTTCGACTCCACTGCTTGCGGGTCGTATTTGCTTGCTAATTCCATAATTATATATTGTTTTTATTTTATCGGCGTAAAACAATGCAAAATTACTGAAAAAACATTGGAAAAACGAATACTTCAATTAAAATGTGACGCTTGCCGATTTAATATTTAATAAGCGGTGAAAGTGTTGTTTAATCGGATTATTATTTGTATTTTTGTGTTGAGAATAAACGAATAAAACTTATTGTGACCATGCTTGACAGATATTTGGATGAGATAGGGAAGTTTGAGAGTCTCACAGACGAAGAGGAGAAGACCCTCTCCGCCCGTATCGCAGATGGCGACAGGACGGCCGTCGATGCCCTTGTGGCTGCAAATCTCCGTTTCGTAGTGTCGGTGGCTTCGCGCTATAAGGGCGCCGGCCTCGATGTGTCAGACCTCGTTTGCGAGGGAAACATCGCACTGGTGCGTGCTGCCGAGCGCTTCGATGCCGGCCGCGGAAGCCGCTTCATCTCCTATGCGGCGCCGTTCGTGCACCGTGCCATGGAGAAAGCCATCGCCGGACAGTCGGGACTGTACAGCATTCCGAAGGGTGAGGACAGTCCGCTCGAGAAGAAGCGGAGCCGGGCACTGGCGGCGGATGCACCGCTCGGAGGGCGCAGGAACGTCAGCCTGATAAATGTGCTGGAAGACCCGGATGCCCCCGCTGCCGACGGCGAGGCTGGCCGTCAGGCTCTGTATGATATGATATGCGAGTCGATGGAGTGTCTCGACGGGCGTGAGCGTCAGGTGATAACACTTTTCTTCGGTATCGGCTGCGACAAGATGACGTTTGCAGAGATAGGTGAGGAGATGGGGCTGAAGCGTGAACGCGTGCGGCAGATAAGGAACAAGGCCCTGTATAAGCTGACGAAGAGGAAGGGACTTCGTCTTTGATAGCTGGCAGAAACACTTGGCTTAGCTTTCAAAAACACTTTTGACAGCTCTCAAAGAGACGTTTGAAAGCGGGCAGTCTGCATCGGCGGGCAGCCCGTTGTTCATTCACGGGCAGCCCGTTGCATCGTCAAAAGCACTCCGTTGCACCGTCACGGACAGCCCTTTGCATCGTGGGGAGCAATAGCTTCCGCCGGTAAGGCAATTCCCTGTCAAATCAGGGGCAACTCCTTGCACCGCCTCCTGCAGGCGGGTACGAAAAAAGGGACAGCTTACGGCTGTCCCTTTTCATATTGATGATGGGTGAGTATTATTCTCCCTTCTCCATCTTCTCCTTCAACTGTGCCAGTACGTCGATGTCGCCGAGAGTTGTAGAAGCGGGCTGATTGTCAATCTTCACAGTCTCTTCCTTCTTGGCGCGCGGCTTCTTGGCTGCCTTCCTCTCCTCACGCTGTACATCCTCGAATGTGCGGCTGTGAGAAAGGATGATGCGCTTGCTGTCCTTGTTGAACTCGATGACCTTGAACGGCAGTTCCTCGTTGAGGGCAGCCTGGGTGCCATCTTCCTTCACGAGGTGCTTCGGTGTGGCGAAGCCCTCAACTCCCTTCTCGAGAGATACTACAGCGCCCTTCTCCAGGAGCTCGGTGATCTTACCCTGATGGATGCTTCCTACGGTGTACTCAGCCTCAAAGACGTTCCACGGATTGTCCTCGAGCTGCTTGTGACCGAGGCTCAGACGGCGGTTGTCCTTGTCGATATCGAGAACGATAACCTCGATGTCTGTGCCCACCTGAGTGAACTCTGACGGGTGCTTAACCTTCTTTGTCCAAGACAGGTCGCTGATGTGGATGAGTCCGTCAACACCCTCCTCGAGCTCAACGAATACGCCGAAGTTGGTAAAGTTGCGAACCTTTGCAGTGTGCTTGCTGCCTACCGGGTACTTAACCTCGATAGCCTCCCATGGATCTTCCTTGAGCTGCTTGATGCCGAGGCTCATCTTACGCTCGTCGCGGTCGAGTGTGAGGATTACAGCCTCTACCTCGTCGCCAACCTTGAGGAACTCCTGTGCAGAGCGCAGGTGCTGGCTCCAAGACATCTCAGATACGTGGATGAGACCCTCAACGCCCGGCTGAATCTCAACGAATGCGCCGTAGTCTGCAATGACAACGACCTTACCGTTGACGTGGTCGCCAACCTTGAGTTCTGTGTCAAGAGCATCCCACGGGTGCGGAGTGAGCTGCTTCAGACCGAGGGCGATGCGCTTCTTCTCGTCGTCGAAGTCGAGAATAACGACGTTTATCTTCTGGTCGAGCTCTACTACCTTGTGAGGATCGTCTACGCGGCCCCAAGAAAGGTCTGTGATGTGGATGAGTCCGTCAACACCGCCGAGGTCGACGAATACGCCGTAAGAGGTGATGTTCTTGACTGTACCCTCGAGAATCTGACCCTTCTCGAGCTTAGAGATGATTTCTTTCTTCTGTGCTTCCAGCTCAGCCTCGATGAGAGCCTTGTGTGAAACGACAACGTTGCGGAACTCCTGGTTGATTTTCACAACCTTGAACTCCATCGTCTTGCCTACGAACTGGTCGTAGTCGCGTATAGGATGAACGTCAATCTGGCTGCCGGGCAGGAATGCCTCGATGCCGAATACGTCTACGATCATGCCACCTTTGGTGCGGCACTTGATGTAACCCTGGATGATATCCTGATTGTCCAGTGCTGCGTTGACGCGCTCCCAGCTCTTGCTGAGGCGGGCCTTCTTGTGCGAAAGAACCAGCTGGCCTTTCTTGTCTTCCTGGTTTTCTACGTAAACCTCTACCGTGTCGCCGATCTTCAGGTCGGGATTATAGCGGAATTCGCTTGCGGGGATGATACCGTCGCTCTTGTAACCGATATTGACGATTACCTCTTTCTTGTCAACAGAGATTACGGTTCCCTCGACAACCTGATGCTCGCTGACCTTGTTGAGGGTCTCGTCGTAAGCCTTGTCAAGTTCTTCCTTGCTGACGTTGACATGTGTGCCGTTCTCAAACTCGTCCCAATTGAAGTCTGCCAACGGCTGAACGTTTTTTGTTAAATCTGACATAATAAATTAATAATGTTTTAATTAATAAAGTTTGACTTTATGTTAATACTAAAAATCGGCTGCAAAGGTACTCTTTTTTAGTTATAGTAAAGTCATCCGCGTGAGCGGGGGAGGTGTGTTTTATATATATTTAACACTAAAAATGGCTGTATTCCGTTCCATTCTATGAGTCAGCGGATTATCTCGCCTTCTTTTTCTTGCGCTTCTTGCCTGTATTGAAGAGGTCTTTCAGGCTGCTGAAGTCTTTTTTCATGATGAGACCGATGCCCTGGGTGTTGAAGCTCGACTTGGTGAAATAGCGGTCGTTGGTCTTGTTGTACACGTTCACGGCGAGGTTGCCGTTAGGGTAGAGCAGGTATCTGATGTCGAAATCGCCTATGAAGCTTGTGTTGGCCGTGCTTGCATTATCGCGGTAGCCGAACTGTCCGTTGATGAGCAGGCGGTTGTTGAGCAGCCGTCCGTTGAGCAGGCCCTCGTATTCGGCGTTGTCCCAGCCGTCGTTTCCTGTAGAAATGTTTGCTCCGAAGTTCCAGTTCTTGCTGTTTATGACGGTGCTGAGCACGCTGTTGATTTGGTTTGATATGGTGCTTGAGAGCAGGCTCTGCATGGCGAGCGAAGTCTGGCTTTTCTGGTTCTCATTCTGTGCGGCGGCGTTGTTTGACTCTTTGGGGTAGAAGCGGCCCACGCCGAGCAGGTAAAGCACCTGCTGGCTCATCTCGTCCTCGCTGTTGATGATGCTCCGTATCATCTGTTTCTCATCCGTGCTGACGTTCGGTATGTCAAGGTCGAAGGCTATTCTCGGACTCTTCGGGGTACCGTGGATGTTCATGAGACAGTTCACCCGTACGGTGTTGCTCGAGAAACTGTTGCCTATGTTGAGGTCTGACAGGGAGACGCCGTTTACCGTATGGATGGCCTGCAGGTTGAGGTCGGCTTCGTAGGGGTTGCCGCCGAAGAGTATCTTGCCGCCGTTGTTGAATATAAAGTTTTTCTTGATGATGTCCTGTATGGTGATGCCGTAGGTGCCGTCGCTCACTGTGTAGGTGCCGAACATGTTGAAAGAGCCCTTGTTGTAGAACGATGCCCTGATCACTCCGCTGCCGTTCAGTGTGATGTAGTCGTTGGCGCGGCTGTCCATCAGCAGTTTTATGGTGGCGTCCGGAGTGCAGTTTATCAGGAAGTTTATGTGTATGTTGGCGGATATGTCGTTGTGCTCTTCCTTCTTCACAGCCTGCATAGCCGTGTCCTGCCGTTCCTCATAGCTGTTCCATCTTATGAATTCCTGGTTTACGATGGCGTCCGGATTCGACACATTGTATACGAACTGCGAGTTCTTCTGCGGGGTTACGTCGACGTTGATGACCACCTCGCCGCTCCTGCCGTGTATGTTGACGTTGCCCGTGCCGAACACGGTGCCGTAGAAAGTGTTGTCTCCGAAATCGTCGAAATTGTACGACAGGAGGTTGTCGGCCTTCAGGGCAAGGTCATAGGAGAGGCGGGTGAGGTGCTGGTGGTGTATGTTTCCATGCATCTCTCCCTTATTGCCGTATTTGTCGTAGAGCGGTATGTTGCGCAGTTCAATCTCGTCAGGGATGAACGTCACCGTGTCGTTCTTGAGGAAATACTTGCAGTTGAGTGCCTTTACCGTAGCTTCTCCGTCTATCACGAGCTGTCCGGTAAGGTTTATGGTGCTTAGCGGACCGGCAAGCCTTACGGCTCCGCGGGCCTGCCCGTTGACCTTGTCGAGGAAGCTGGATGTAAACGACTGCATGAAGTCTATGCGCGTTCCTTCTGCCTGTATGCCGAGGTCTATGTAGCTGCGCGATGGCGACACGTAGCCGTCGATGACCGTCATGCGGCCCGGCCCGTCGTTTGCAATGGCCTGGATGTCAATCTGCTTCAGTTGTTTGTTCCAGTTGACGTCGGCGTTCAGCGTACCCATATCTCCGTGTTCGAACTTGAAGTTGTCCACTCTTATCTGTCCGTTGGCGGATATCTCGCTTAGCGGGGCCGTGATGTAGGCATGTCCTGTGGCCCTGCCGCTGAAGTCGACGGAATGGAAGTTGACGAGATCAAGGATGTATTCGATGTCTATGTCGTTGAGTTCTATCTTGACAGAGTCCGCCTGCGACTTCGAGGCGGTGCCGTCGATGATGATGTGCTGTTTGTTGTTGGCTATGGTGAACCGGTTTATGTCAATCTGTCCGGCCTTGTAAGTGATTGTCGACGGGTGTATGTTCCATATCGTGTCGTTGATGTTTATGTGCGATGGCTCGATGCTGATGTAGGCCGAGTGGTGGCTGTCGTCGGCAAACTGCGTGATGGTGTTCAGCATGCCATGCTGCTTTTTCTTGGCCTTGTTGCTCCATTTAACGGATGTCATGAGCTTGTTGTCGAGAGCGTTGCCGGTCATTCCGATGCTCAAGACGTCTCCGTTATCCATTATTTTCGACACCTTGATGTCTCCGTGCAGTGTGTCTGCCGGCGATGTGATGGATACCGAGCTGTTCCTGTATTCCTTGCCGTCATAGAAAAAGTGGGGGGCGGTGCAGCTGAGGTTCATGCTATGAGTGCCGTCGCTGAACGAACCGGTGAGTGATACGGGGCGTCTGATGTCTAATGGAATCTGCGCGATGTGCTCAAGCCATTCCGTATCGGTGATGTGTGCGTCGATGGTAAAGTCGTTCCGGGTCTTTATCTTCTGCTCCTTGATGCCCGGAACGGTGGGCAGCTTGCTCTTTATGAGGTTTGCCAGACTCTTGTCCAGCGTGCCGTAGTCGAACTGTCCTTTCAGTTCGACATGGCCGAAGTCGCTGTCTAATGTGACGAAATGCGTGCCGCTGTCATATCCGGAGCTGACGTTGATGTTCTTTATAATAAAAATGTCGTCGTTCTCCGGCTCCATTACGAAGTCGTTTATGCTCATAGAACCGACCGCGTCGTTGATGCTTGCGGCATTGAAGCGTGCCGTCAGTCCGGCTGAGAACACTGTATTGCCCCATTTCTTTGTAAGGTTGATTGCCTGAGGTACAATCCTCTTGACCATGGCATCGATGCTGATGTCGGATATTCCGCGCTGTTTACTCATGGTTCCTTCTGCTGTAATCTCTGCATTGGGGTCGTTGATGCTCATCTTTCCGGATACAATGTCTCCGGCATAGTCTCCGTTGAAGGTGATGTTGCTGTATTTATAGTCCTTGTATTCGAGTTCGGAGATTGTGCCGTCGGCTTTTACCGATGCAATCTTCTTGCCTTCCACATGACCGTCGAAGCCTATGGATGCGATGACATGGCCCACTTTACCGTCACCCATTATCGGTTTCATGTCAAACCCTTCGGTGATGACCGTGCCATGAAATGAGGTCATATCCAGCATGTCCGCTTTCATGTCGATGCTTCCTGAGTTTGTCTTTATCTTGCTTTCGGCACTAATCTGCTTGCCGGAATGCGAGTGTATCTTGCCTTGCAGGTCAATGAAACCCAGTTTTGAGATGGCCGTGATGATGTCATGGCCTTTTCCTTGGATGTTGGATTCCATCTGATTGAACATGTTTTGGGATACGAAAAATCTGTCTATGGCCACCGTCCACGATGGTTTACCATTGGTGTAAGTGAGCTGTCCGTCTGTCTTGAGGTAGAGGCTGTTATCCGATGATTTTATGGAAAGTTCTCCGACGTCGACAGATTTCCTTGTCCCTCTGAAGACGGAAGATAGCAACAGTCTCTGTCTGAAGCCTTTTAGGACAGGCGACAGGAAAGCGAGGTCGGACGGAACGATGACGGAATGTCCCGTGCGGCCATGGAAATTGAGCGAAGCAGGGTCCGGTTTGTTGTCCTTTAACTTATAGTCTGCAACGATTTCGCTTATGTTCAGCTCCGTCTCCGGTAGGCTCAGCTTAAAGTCGTACAGCCTGCACCGTTTCCTGTTGCCTTCAGTCTTGAAGGCCAGCTTCTTCAGAATGAAACCCGAATGCTCCTTGAAAGCCAGTTTCTTGACGGCAAGGTTGAGCGAATCCTGGTTGTAGACCTTCAGCGATATGTATGCGCTGATATCCCTTATATTAATATGTGAAGGGTTGAAGACCTTGTTGGTATACGGCTTGTCGTATCTGTCGAACGTGACAGAACTGCGCTGCATGATGAACGTGTTTACCCTGAGGTCGAGCGGCGAGCTGTCCGTCGTGTCCTTTGAGGCAAGCGAATCGAGCATAAACTGGAAGTTGGGCTTGGTGTTTTCAGACGCTTGATACAGTTTAAAATGCGTGCCTAAGATCTGCGCGGACGATATGCATATCTTCCCTTCGGTTATCGGCAGTATGTCAATCCGCGCCGAAAGCCTTGCCGCTTTCACCATCTCCTTGCCGTTTTGGTCGAATACCATGACATCGTCAAGGATTATCCTGTTGAGGAAACCGACGTCGACTCTTCCGATGCGGACTTCCGAACCGATTTTCTCCGATATCAGATGGGCCGCCTGTGTGCCGATGTAGTCCTGTATATAGGGTATCCGCACGAATATAATCATCAGCAGATATAGGCTTACCGTAGTCCATATCAGAATGTTGATTATATGTTTCAATGCTTTCAAGACTTCAATAAATTGGCGTGACAGATTACCTTTAAATCGTAAAACTGAGATTACAATTCGCTCAAAAATCAATTTCCGACTGCAAATTTACACTAAAAACTTGTCATCATCTAATATTAATTGTTATTTCTTCTTATTTAATCGGGCCTTTTTGTATAATTTTGCAGCACGACCGTTAATTATCTAACTTTATATAACATTGTATCGGAATCAATCGAAAATAGTAGTATGACAAATGTAATTAAGTTACGCAAGGGCTTGGATATAAACCTTGTGGGCAAGGCGGAGAAAGTGAAGATCCGCTTATGCTCAAACGGCAGGTATTCATTGGAGCCCGGAGATTTTGTTGGCGTAATTCCAAAAGTAGTTGTAAAAGAAGGTGAACGGGTCAAAGCGGGCGACCCCTTGTTCGTTAACAAGGAGTTTCCGACCGTCAGATTCGCATCACCGGTAAGTGGAGTGGTAAAGGAAGTAGTGCGCGGCGATCGCCGCAAGGTGCTCGGCATCGTTGTCGAGGCGGACTCCGAGCAGGAGTATGCCGACTTCGGCGTCAGGGATGTGGCCGCTCTCGGAGGAGAGGATGTGGTGCAGGCCCTGCTCGATGCCGGTCTGTTCGGCTATATCAACCAGTTGCCTTATGCTGTGTCGGCCACGCCGGATGTGCGTCCGAAGGCCGTTTTCGTGTCGGCTTTGCGCGACATGCCCCTGGCTTCCGACTTTGAGTATGAGCTCGAAGGTCAGGAAGAAGACTTCCAGGCTGGACTTACCGCCCTGTCGAAGATTGCCAAGACCTATCTCGGCATCGGCGTCGGGCAGACCTCGGCGGCGCTTACTGGAGCCCGCGATGTTGAAGTGACCGTGTTCGATGGACCTTGTCCGGCTGGAAACGTAGGCGTTCAGGTAAACCATATCGACCCCGTGAACAAGGGAGAGACCGTCTGGACGGTGGAGCCGACGGCCGTGATATTCTTCGGCAGGCTGTTCCGTACGGGCCGTGTGGACCTCCGCCGCACCGTAGCCTTCGTCGGCAGTGAGGTGGAGAAGCCGTCGTATGTGGATATGCTCGTCGGCGAAGAGCTGTCAACGCTTCTCAGCAACAGCATCAAGAGCGATGCCGACGTCCGCATCATCAACGGAAACGTGCTCACTGGACGTACAACGACAAAGGCGGGATACCTCGGCGCGCATACATCGGAGATAACGGTGATTCCCGAAGGAAGCAAGGCCGACGAGTTCGCAGGATGGATTATGCCGCGTTTCAACCAGTTCTCAGTAAACCGCAGCTATTTCTCGTGGCTTTTCGGAAAGAAAGACTACGCACTTGATGCGCGTGTGAAAGGCGGCGAGCGGCACATGATAATGAGCGGCGAATACGACCGCGTGTTCCCCATGGACATCTATCCAGAGTATCTGATAAAGGCCATCATAGCCGGAGATATCGACAAGATGGAGCAACTTGGCATATACGAAGTGTCTCCTGAGGATTTCGCTCTCGCCGAATTTGTCGACAGTTCAAAGTTAGAGTTGCAGCGGATAGTCCGTCACGGGCTTGATATGTTGCGCAAGGAAAACGCTTAAACATTACGTATTAGAATTATGAGTATACTTAGAAATTACCTCGACAGGATAAGGCCGAACTTCGAAGAGGGCGGGAAACTGCATTCTCTGCGTAGCTTTTACGACGGTATGGACACTTTCCTGTACGTCCCCAATACTACATCGAAAAGTGGAACGAATATACACGACGCCATTGATTCAAAGCGAATTATGAGCATGGTGGTAGTGGCTCTTCTGCCGGCACTGCTCTTCGGCATGTATAATGTGGGTTATCAGAACTACCTCGCCGCAGGCGCGCTTGCCTCGGCATCATTCTTTGAAATCTTCATCTACGGCGCATTGGCCGTGCTTCCCAAAATCATTGTCAGCTATGTGGTCGGTCTCGGCATCGAGTTCGCCTGGGCGCAATGGAAGGGCGAGGAGATACAGGAGGGTTTCCTCGTGTCCGGAATCCTCATCCCGATGATTGTTCCGGTGGGCTGTCCGCTGTGGATTCTTGCCATAGCGGTGGCCTTTGCAGTGATATTCGCCAAGGAGATATTCGGCGGAACAGGCATGAACATCTTTAACGTGGCTCTCGTTGCGCGCGCGTTCCTATTCTTTTCTTATCCCACGAAGATGAGTGGCGACACCGTATGGGTGGCAAACGACAGCATCTTCGGTCTCGGCAACGCGCTGCCTGACGGCTTTACGTGTGCCACGCCGCTTAGCGGAGTAGCCTCGGGGGCAGGTACAGGCTATTCGGTGATGGACTCAATCCTCGGTTTTATCCCCGGCAGCATCGGCGAGACAAGCGTCATTGCAATCGCCATCGGTGCCGCCATACTGCTCTGGACGGGCATAGCCAGCTGGAAGACCATGCTGAGCGTGTTTGCCGGAGGAAGTGCCGTGGCCGCCATCTTTGCCTCGGCAGGCATGACGGTCATCCCATGGTATGAGCATCTCATACTGGGCGGATTCGCTTTCGGTGCCGTCTTCATGGCCACTGACCCCGTAACGAGTGCCCGCACAGAGGCCGGCAAGTGGATTTACGGTCTCATCATCGGTGCTCTTGCCGTCATCATCCGCGTGATGAACCCCGGATACCCCGAGGGAATGATGCTTGCCATACTGTTTGCAAATATGTTCGCTCCGCTGATAGACTATTGCGTGGTACAGCGTAACATATCGAAGAGAATGAAGCGTTTAACTCCTAAAAACTGAAAACATGGCTGAAGGAAAGAAAAAGGGATTGAATACGAATTCCAATTCATATATAATAATGTATAGCGCGGTAATGGTAATTATCGTCGCTTTCCTGCTGGCTTTCATCTCACAGACACTCAAGCCGATGCAGGACACCAACGTGGCCCTTGACAAGAAGAAGCAGATATTGGCGGCGCTCAATATCCGCGACTTGGCCAACGACGCCGTGGCAGCGCGCTATGCCGAGGTGGTGAAGGCCGATATGGTAATAGACAAGACCGGCAAAACCACCGAAGCGGGTGAGAAGGGCGGCGAGAAAGCCGGATTCACGCTCAACAGTTCCGACTATAAGGCCGGCCGCTTGGCCGTGTTCGTGTGCGATGTTGACGGACAGACGAAGTATGTCATCCCCGTCTACGGCATGGGATTATGGGGCGCCATCTGGGGATATATCGCCCTTGACAGCGACAAGAACACAATCTGCGGAGCCTATTTCAACCACGACAGCGAGACCGCCGGACTGGGAGCGGAGATTAAGGACAGCAAGGCATGGCAGGAGAAGTTCACCGGTAAGAAACTCTTTACGGAGACAGACGGCGGCCTTGGCGATATAGCCATTGCCGTGAGCAAGCCGGCAGACATAAAGAATCCAGCCTCGGAGGTAGACGGCATCACCGGTGCCACGCTCACCTCGAACGGTGTCAGCGCCATGCTCCGCGAGTGCTTCAGTGAGTATAAGGTTTTTCTCAACACAAAACAGTAAAATAAAGGATTAATAAAATATGAGTAAGTTGTTTTCAAAAGAGAACAGACAGGTTCTCACTAATCCGCTCAATATCGACAATCCCGTGCTCGTCCAGGTGCTCGGCATCTGCTCGGCACTCGCCGTGACGGCCCAGCTTAAGCCGTCTATCGTGATGGGACTGGCTGTGACGGTGATAACAGGATTCTCAAATGTGATAATCTCAACTATCCGCAACACCATCCCGACGCGCATCCGCATCGTGGTGCAGCTCGTTGTTGTGGCTGCTCTCGTCACCATCGTGAGCCAGATTCTCAAGGCATTCGCCTACGATGTGAGCGTGCAGCTGTCCGTATACGTCGGACTTATCATCACCAACTGCATCCTCATGGGCCGTCTTGAGGCATTCGCGATGATGAACCGCCCCTGGCCGAGTTTCCTCGACGGTGTGGGCAGCGGTCTCGGCTATGCCCTCATCCTCGTGCTGGTGGGAGCTTTCCGCGAGTTCTTCGGCCGCGGCAGCCTCGGCGGTTTCCAGATACTGCCGCAGGGATTGTATGATGCCGGCTACATCAACAACGGCATGATGACCATGCCCGCAATGGCGATGATACTCGTCGGGTGCATCATCTGGATTCACAGAGCTTATTTCTATAAAGAAAAATAACAAGTCATGGAACATTTAGTAAGTTTGTTTTTCAGGTCCATCTTTGTGGACAACATGATATTCGCATTCTTCCTCGGCATGTGTTCGTTCCTTGCCGTGTCGAAGAATGTCAAGACCTCGCTGGGCCTCGGCCTCGCCGTTACTTTCGTGCTGCTCGTCACCGTGCCGGTCAACTATCTGCTGCTGACCAAGGTTCTCGGTCCCGGCTGCCTCATAGAGGGCGTCGACCTGTCTTATCTCAGCTTCATCCTGTTCATTGCCGTGATAGCCGGCATCGTCCAGCTCGTTGAGATGACCGTCGAGCGCTATTCGCCGTCGCTGTATGCCGCCCTCGGCATCTTCCTTCCGTTGATAGCCGTCAACTGCGCCATCATGGGTGCCTCGCTCTTCATGCAGCAGCGCATCAACCTCGATCCGGCCAACTCGCAGTATATCGGCAGCATCACCGACTCTATAGTCTACGCCATCGGCAGCGGCATCGGATGGACGCTGGCCATCGTGTCGATGGGTGCCATACGTGAGAAGATGCAGTATAGTGATGTGCCCAAGCCCCTGCAGGGCCTCGGCATAACGTTCATCACCGTCGGGTTGATGGCCATGGCGATGATGTGTTTCTCCGGTTTAAACATTTAATCAACGATTCATTATCTTATGTTACAGTTTATATTAGCAAGCATCGGGGCCTTCCTCGTGACAATACTCCTGCTGGTGGTGTTGTTGCTGGTGGCCAAGAAATATCTGTCACCAGGCGGCAACGTCAATATAACAATCAACGGCGACCGCACCATCAACGTGCCGCAGGGCTCCAGCCTCATGGCCACGCTCAACGACAACGGCATCTATCTGCCGTCGGCATGCGGCGGCAAGTCGTCGTGCGGGCAGTGCAAGGTTCAGGTGCTCGAAGGCGGCGGCGAGATACTCGACTCGGAGAAGCCGCATTTCACCCGCAAGCAGATAAAGGACCACTGGCGGCTGGGCTGCCAGTGCAAGGTGAAGGGCGACCTGAAGATTAAGGTGCCCGAGAGTGTCATGGGAGTGAAGGAATACGAGTGCACCGTGATATCGAACAAGAACGTTGCCACGTTCATCAAGGAGTTCAAGGTGCAGCTGCCCAAGGGCGCGCACATGGACTTCCTGCCAGGTTCTTACGCACAGATAAAGATTCCGGCATTCTCAATGGACTATGACAAGGACATCGACAAGAGCCTCATCGGCGACGAGTATCTGCCGGCATGGGAGAAGTTCGGGTTGTTCCCGCTCAAGTGTGTCAATACCGAGCCTACCATCCGCGCATACTCCATGGCCAACTATCCCGCCGAGGGCGACGTGTTCATGCTCACCGTGCGCATTGCCACGCCTCCGTTCAAGGCAGACCGTTCCGGCTTCATGGACGTAAATCCGGGTATCGCCTCGAGCTATATCTTCACGCTGAAGCCCGGCGACAAGGTGATAATGAGCGGTCCTTACGGCGATTTCCACCCGCATTTCGACTCCAAGCGCGAGATGATATGGGTGGGCGGAGGAGCCGGCATGGCTCCGCTGCGCGCTCAGATAATGCACATGACGAAGACGCTGCACACCACCGACCGTGAGATGCACTACTTCTACGGTGCCCGCGCGCTCAACGAGGTGTTCTATCTCGACGATTTCCTCGGGCTGGAGAAGGAGTATCCCAACTTCCACTTCCACCTTGCTCTCGACCGTCCCGACCCCGCAGCCGATGCGGCAGGAGTCAAGTATACGGCAGGCTTCGTTCATCAGGTGATGCACGACACCTATTTGAAGGACCATGAGGCACCTGAAGACATCGAATACTACATGTGCGGCCCCGGCCCGATGTCGAATGCCGTCGTCAAGATGCTCGACAGTCTTGGCGTGGAGCCTGAGTCGATAATGTACGACAACTTCGGCGGATAACGCCGCATGGTTGCCGGAGAATATACAGGAGAGCCGCATCTGCAATTCAATATTATGCAGGTGCGGCTCTTTCTTTTTACCCGTTCCGGCCCTTTCGGCCGGTGCTTTCAGCCTTTCCGTCAGATGTGCTCGCCGCGTGTCCGGTTCGCCGCAGCTTTTGACAGCTCTCAAAAACGGTTGGCTTAGCTCTCAAAAACACTTTTGACAGCTCTCAAAAACGCATTTGACAGATTCCGGATGGCATTCGCGGGCAACCCGCGGCACCGTCAAACCCAACCCGCGGCACCGTCAGAAGGCCTCCGTTGCATCATCACGGGCTACTTCCCGGATAGTCATGATGCTGCACGGCATAACCGTCATGCACCTCGCTGATACCGTATACAGCGCATTCCGCACCTCTTCCGGCCAAGGTTAAATTTGTTTTAAACGGGCGAAAACTCGTTAACCGCTTTTAGTTTTTCGGACAATTCGTCTTTATTTCGGATAAAGATTGTTATCTTTGTAGCTGTTTAGTATTTCAGAATATGACGCTTATAATCGTATTGATGCTGCTTTTCGGCTATCTCCTGATAGCTACCGGCCACCTGACGAATGTGAACAGGTCGGCCATAGCCGTCTTCATCGGTACTGTGGGGTGGGTGCTCTATGTGTGCTATGGCACGGATTTCGTCATGAGCCAGCATCCTTATGAATATTCGGAATACCTTGCCGGAGAAGCCTCGACGGGCGTGGCCGTGAAGTCTTACATATATGAAAATGTGTTTCTGAAATATGTGGGCAAGGCTGCGGCCGTGGTGCTGTTTCTTTTTGCCACCATGTCCATCATAGAGATACTGAACAACAACGGCTGCTTCGACTTCATAGGCGAATGGGTGCGCACGCGCAACAGCAAGCGCCTGCTGTGGACGCTCACGCTCGCCACGTTCGTGATATCGGCCAATCTCGACAACCTGACCACCACGACGATGATGCTCATGATAATGCATAACATCGTGAGGAACAGGCGTCAGCGCATGATGATAGGCTGCGCCATCGTCATTGCGGCCAACGCCGGAGGGTGCTTCACCGTCATCGGCGACCCGGCAGGGGTGGTGCTGTGGGGCAACGGTGCCGTGTCGGCAACGAACTTCTCGGCCTATCTGGCCGTTCCGGCCATCGTGGCGTGGATGGTTCCAACGCTGCTCATCAGCATGGAACTGCCCGACAGGCTCGACGTGGAGTGGCCCACGGCTCCCTACCGCGGCGACGACACCAACCTGAACAGGTGGCAGCGCTTCATAATGCTCATCGTTGGAATAGGCGGGCTGTGGTTCATACCAACGTTCCACAATATCACCAGGCTGAGCCCCTTCCTCGGAGCGCTGTGCGTCCTGTCGGTGCTGTGGATCGTAAACGAGGTGTTCAACCGCAAGCTGATGAATGCAGACCAGATGTTTCAGCGCCGCATACCCCGCGTGCTGCAGTACGGCAGCATCCAGCTGATGCTCTTCGTGATGGGCATAATGCTTGCCATGGGGGTGGTGCAGGAGACGGGATTCTTCGGCGACCTTTCATCGTGGTTCGACTATAACGTGCACAATGTATGGGTGCTTGGTGTCGTGTCAGGCCTGATGAGCGGACTTGTAGACACATTCACCATAGCGATGACCGGCATATCGATGTATCCCGTGGCCGACATGTCGTATGTAAGTCAGTGGACGGATGCGTCTTACATGACCAATTTCGTGCAGAACGGTGCGTTTTGGAAAATCATTGCCTACACCACGGCAGTGGGCGGATGCCTGATGTGCTTTGCCAACACCTGCGGACTGGCACTGATGAAGATGGAGCGCATGCACGTGGGATGGTACTTCCGGAACTGCACGTTCAAGGTGATGGCAGGCTGGCTGGCAGGGCTGGCCGTGCTGTGGGCGGAGATTTATTTTGTTGTTTGAAATAAGTAATAAGGATTATGGCTAAGATTAAGACGATAGGTGTTTTGACCTCAGGTGGTGATGCACCGGGCATGAATGCGGCGATAAGGGCCGTGACGAGGGCCGGAATATGCAACGGCTTCAGCATAAAAGGTATCTACCGTGGATATGAAGGACTGATAAACGGCGAGGTAAAGCCTTTCACGACGGAGAACGTGAGCGGCATAATAATGCAGGGCGGAACAATACTCAAGACGGCACGTAGCAAGGAGTTCATGACGCCGGAGGGAATGGCCAAGGCTTACGAGACGATGAAGCGCGAGGAGATTGACGCTCTCGTCGTCATCGGCGGAAACGGATCGCTCACCGGAGCACGAAACTTCGCTGCAGAGTACGACGTGTGCTGCATCGGACTGCCTGGAACGATAGACAACGACCTCTACGGCACCGACTCGACTATAGGCTACGACACGACGATGAACACCATCGTAGAGTGCGTCGACCGCATACGCGACACTGCGCAGAGCCACGAGCGGATTTTCTTCATCGAGGTGATGGGCCGCGATGCCGGATTCCTTGCCCAGAACAGTGCCATCGCCAGCGGTGCCGAGGCAGCGATAATCCCCGAGGAGTCGCTCGAGTTCGACCAGCTTGCACGTTTCATGGAGCGCGGCATACGCAAGTCGAAGAAGAGCTGCATCGTCATAGTCTCCGAGAGCCCGAAGTGCGGCGCCCTCTATTATGCCGAGCGCGTGCGTAATGAATTCCCCGACTACGATGTGCGCGTGTCCATTCTCGGCCACCTGCAGCGCGGTGGCCGCCCCACGGCGCGCGACCGCATACTTGCCAGCCGCACCGGAGTGGGAGCCATTGAGGCAATCCTTCAGGGACAGCGTAACGTCATGGTGGGTGTAAGGAACAACGAGGTTGTCTACGTGCCGTTCAGCGATGCCATACGCACGGACAAGCCGCTCGACATGAAACTGATAAAGGTTCTCGACGAACTGAGCATCTGACGGCAGACGGGCGGACCGCAAGTGGCAAATGGCCGTAATAGGAGCGATTGTGGCTTAAAACGGAATTATTATCGAATAAACTTGCATAGGGCGATTGTCCATTGAGAAATATTTGCTATCTTTGCGGGTACAGACGAAAGAATAAAATTTTAAAACAATTACATAGCTTATGTCACAAATTATCGGACACATCTCTCAGATTATCGGTCCTGTCATCGACGTTTACTTCGAGACGGAGGGCCAGGAGGCAGAGAAAGTGTTGCCAAAGATTCATGAGGCATTGAAGATAACACGCAACGACGGGCGTACGCTCATCGTCGAAGTGCAGCAGCATATCGGAGAAGATACCGTGCGCTGCGTGGCCATGGATAACACCGACGGACTGCAGCGCGGACTGGAGGCTGTGCCCATGGGCTCACCTATACTGATGCCTTCCGGCGACCAAATCAAGGGTCGCATGCTCAATGTTATCGGACAGCCCATCGACGGCATGAAAGAGTTTCAGATGGATGGCGCATATCCCATTCACCGCGAGGCTCCCTCTTTCGAGGAGCTCTCGACGCGTAAGGAGATGCTTGCCACGGGTATCAAGGTGATAGACCTTCTCGAACCCTACATGAAGGGAGGAAAGATCGGTCTGTTCGGCGGTGCCGGCGTGGGAAAGACCGTGCTTATCATGGAGCTTATCAACAACATTGCCAAGGGCCACAACGGATATTCCGTTTTCGCCGGAGTGGGAGAGCGTACGCGTGAGGGTAACGACCTCATCCGCGAGATGATAGAGTCCGGCGTCATACGCTATGGCGACAAGTTCCGCAAGGCGATGGACGAAGGCAAGTGGGATCTCTCGCTTGTTGACCCCGAAGAACTGAAGAAGAGCCAGGCCACGCTCGTATACGGACAGATGAACGAGCCGCCGGGAGCACGTGCGTCGGTGGCCCTTTCAGGACTTACCGTGGCCGAGGAGTTCCGCGACAATGGAGGTAAGGACGGCGCGGCAGCCGATATCCTGTTCTTCATCGACAACATATTCCGTTTCACCCAGGCTGGTTCCGAGGTGTCGGCCCTGCTCGGCCGTATGCCGTCTGCAGTGGGATATCAGCCTACGCTGGCCAGTGAGATGGGTACGATGCAGGAGCGAATCACATCGACGAAGACCGGTTCGATCACTTCCGTGCAGGCCGTATACGTGCCGGCGGACGACTTGACCGACCCTGCGCCTGCGACGACGTTCACGCATCTTGATGCAACGACGGAGCTCAGCCGAAAGATTGCCGAGCTCGGTATTTACCCGGCAGTAGACCCGCTGGGCAGTACCTCGCGCATCCTCGACCCGCTCATCGTGGGCAAGGAGCACTATGAGTGCGCCCAGCGCGTGAAGGAGATACTCCAGCGGTATAAGGAATTGCAGGATATCATCGCCATCCTCGGTATGGACGAACTTTCAGATGAAGACAAGCTGACGGTGAACCGCGCACGCCGTGTGCAGCGATTCCTTTCACAGCCGTTCGCCGTGGCTGAGCAGTTTACTGGTCTGCCGGGCGTGATGGTGAGCATAGAGGACACCATCAAGGGTTTCAACGCCATCCTCGACGGCGAGGTAGACGACCTGCCGGAGCAGGCATTCCTCAATGTCGGAACTATCGAGGATGCCAAGGCTAAGGCGAAGAAGCTGCTCGAGGCCGCTCAAGGATAATTTGTAACCACTAAAATAGCAAGCATGAGTCTGAAACTAAAGATTGTCACACCGGAGAAGATAGTTTACGATGGAGATATCGTCAGCGTACGCGTGCCGGGAGTCCTCGGCCAGTTCGAGGTTCTCGAAAACCACGCACCGATAATCTCAGCCCTCGAGAAGGGCATCGTGGAGTATGTGACGACGGGTGGCAGTAACCGGATTTCCGTATCAGGCGGTTTCGTCGAGGTGCAGAAGAATGTGGTTAGCTTGTGTGTGGAATTACAATAGGATATGTATGGACGGACAGGTGCAAGGCAAGATAGAAGGTGCAGGCAGGCTTAGCAGGAGCTACTTCAGGCAGAGTGTATGGCTGACGGCCGGGATGTTCCTTGCCGGATTGTTTCTGGCGAATGTCTTTCGGTTCGACGCCATGCTGACTCCGCTCATAGTAAGTGCGGTGTTCTCCATCGCCGTAGATACGGCAGACGCTGCTGTCTGGCGTAGGGTGGCGGAGCGGAGCCCGGAGAGTCTCACCACATTCTATACTGCCGTGTCCGGATTCAGGATGCTGCTGGCTCTTGTCACCATGCTGGTCTACTATCTTGTGGCCGGCAGCGATGCAATGCTGGTGTTCTTCCTTGTGTTCATGGCGTTCTATGTGATGCTCCTTATCCACCATACGGCTTTCTTTGCAAAGGTATCCGATACCCGTGTAGATAAATAAAAGTCATATCATTATAATGAAACAGATAAAGTCAATATTGCTTCTGGTGCTGTTTGCCGTGCTTCCCGTGCAGTCGTTTGCAGCCGGTAACGGTGATGAGGGCGGAGAGCTCAACATACCGGAGATAGTGCTTGAACACTTGGCCGATGCTTACGAGTGGCATATCGCCACGTACGAGGGTAAGCATCTCAGCATAGAGCTGCCCATAATCGTGCGCAGCGAGAATACAGGCGAGTGGCACTTCTGTACGGCTCATACGCTTCCCGACGGCTTCTACTTCGATGCGGAGCATCATGGCAAGATATACGAGACGCTCGCCGACGGCACTTCGGTGCGCCCGTTGGACCTGAGCATGACCAAGGATGTTGTCCAAATATGGATTGTCGTGGCCGTACTCATCGTCGTTTTCCTGTCGTGTGCCCGCTGGTATAAGAAGCGTGACGCCCGCAGCGATGCCCCGCGTGGTTTCGTCGGCATGATCGAGATGCTGGTGATGGCTATCAACGATGATGTCATAAAGGCATCGATAGGAGAGAAGCACTACCGGTCTTATGCCCCGTATCTGCTCACGGTGTTCTTCTTCATATTCACGGCAAACCTTATCGGTCTTATCCCGATATTCCCCGGTGGCGCCAATGTCACCGGAAACATCAACATAACGCTGTTCCTTGCCGTGTGCACGATGATTGCCGTCAACCTCTTCGGTAACAAGGAGTACTGGAAGGAGATATTTTGGCCGGAGGTCCCGCTGTTCCTCAAGGCCTATCCCGTGCCTATAATGCCGGTGATAGAGCTTTTCGGAGTGTTCACCAAGCCTTTTGCGCTTATGATCCGTCTCTTTGCCAACATGATGGCGGGACATGCGGTGATACTCAGTTTCACGTGCGTAATATTCCTCGGCTGGTCCATGGGCGTGGGCTACGGACTCGGTCTGAATGCCTTTAGCATCATCATGCTTCTGTTCATGAACTGTCTCGAGGTGCTCGTCGCCTTCGTTCAGGCATACGTGTTTACTATGCTCAGCTCGGTATTCATCGGTCTGGCACACAAGGAGCACGGAGCAGAATAAGCCGGAGACGCAGACATGGGAAAGCCTTTGGATATTGAGTTCAAGCTATTAGGGTTTTAAATATAAATGATTGAGAATCAATAAAATAATAAAGTAATAACAAATAAAACATTTAAGATTATGATTATTTCAACATTATTGGCCGCTGAGGGTCTGGCACAGCTGGGTTGCGGCCTCGGAGCAGGTATTGCAACAATTGGTGCAGGTTTGGGTATCGGCAAGATTGGCGGCAGCGCCATGGATGCCATCGCACGTCAGCCGGAGGCTACAGGTAAGATTCAGACAAACATGATTCTTACATCTGCCTTTGTCGAGGGTTGTGCCCTGTTCGCCATCGCAGCCTGTGCATTCCTTATCAAATAACAAAGAGATTTCTCTGATAAAACAATAGCAAATGGAACTGAATTTACCGGCAATTCTGACGCCCGATCTCGGTCTCCTCTTTTGGATGGCCCTTGCCTTTCTGGTGGTCTTCGGTGTGCTCGCAAAGTTTGGCTTTCCCGCCATCATAAAGATGGTGGATGAGCGCAAGCAGTACATCGACGACAGCCTGCGCAAGGCTCACGAGGCCAACGAGAAACTGGCCAACATACAGAAGGAAGGTGAATCCATCTTGCAGGAGGCACGCGAGAAGCAGGCACAGATACTCAAAGAAGCCACTGCCACGCGCGATGCCATAGTAGAGAAAGCTCAGGAGAAAGCTCGTGAAGAGGGCGCCAGGCTTATCAGCGAGGCGAAAGCCGAGATTGAAAACGAGAAGCAGGCCGCCATCAGCGACATCCGCAGGCAAGTAGCTACGCTCAGTGTAGAGATTGCAGAGAAGGTGCTGCGTGAGAAACTCTCCACTAACAAGGCTCAGATGGATTTGATAGACCGAATGCTGGATGACGTTTCTTCTTCTGATAAAAAGTAAAAGGCTATGGAGATTGGAGTAATATCAGTAAGGTACGCACGCGCGCTGCTCAAAGGCGCGACCGACGCTCACCTTGAGGATGAAGTCTACAGCGACATGCAGACGCTGGCAGCGAGCTTTGCCGGAGTGCCGCAGCTGAGGCAGACAATAGACAACCCGATGCTCTCGAAAGACAGCAAGTTGTCGCTTCTCATTGCAGCGTCGGGCGAAGCTCCGGGCAACCTCACCAAATCGTTTCTCGGCATAGTGCTCGACAACGGCCGTGAGGATGTTATACAGTTCATGGCCAACTCGTATATAACTCTTTACAGAAAGCAGAAGAACATCATCCGCGGTAAGCTAACCACCGCCGCTGCCGTGCATCCTGCCACAGAACAGAAGATGCGCAGCATGGTGGAGAGCAAGACTAATGGGACTGTGGAGTTTGAGACTGAGGTGAATCCCGATATCATCGGCGGTTTCATCCTCGAGTATGATACTTACCGGATGGATGCAAGCGTGAAGTCAAAGCTTAATTCCATTCTCACAGCGCTGCGATAGTAGAAAATGAAGAATGAGGGATGAAGAGCTGAACGGAGAATCGGAATCGTGATAATCCGTAACCGGCAACAGGCCGTCGGCTCATTTCCCGGCATTCAAAATTCGTAATAATAAAAAGACTATGTCAGATAAAATAAAACCAAGCGAAGTGTCTCAGGTACTTCTCGACCAGCTGAAAGGAATTGGCAGCAGCGAGAAGTTCGACGAGGTCGGTACTGTGCTTCAGGTTAGCGACGGTGTGGCCCGTATCTACGGACTGCGTAATGCCGAGGCCAACGAACTTCTGGAGTTTGAGAACGGCACGATGGCCATCGTGATGAACCTTGAGGAAGACAACGTAGGTTGTGTGCTTCTTGGTCCTACCTCGGGCATCAAGGAGGGCATGGTGGTCAAGCGTACAAAGCGCATTGCTTCCATCCGTGTCAACGACAACATGCTCGGCCGTGTGATAAATCCTTTGGGACAGGCCATTGATGGCCGCGGCGAAATCGACCTTACAGAGTCGTTTGAGATGCCGCTTGACCGCAAGGCTCCCGGTGTGATTTACCGTCAGCCAGTGAAGGAGCCGCTTCAGACAGGCATCAAGGCCGTAGACTCGATGATTCCAATCGGCCGCGGCCAGCGAGAGCTTATCATCGGCGACAGGCAGACGGGAAAGACAGCCATCGCCGTGGATGCCATCATCAACCAGAAGAGTTTTTATGAAGCCGGCAAGCCTGTATATTGCATATATGTGGCAATAGGTCAGAAGGCCAGTACGGTTGCTGCGCTCGTCTCCACACTGAAGGAGCATGGTGCCATGCCTTATACGATTATCGTGGCTGCAACGGCTGCCGACCCAGCCGCCATGCAGTATTACGCTCCGTTTGCCGGAGCTGCCATCGGCGAATATTTCCGCGACCGCGGTCATTCTGCCCTCGTTGTATACGACGATCTGTCTAAGCAGGCCGTGGCTTACCGCGAGGTTTCGCTCATCCTGCGCCGCCCTTCGGGCCGTGAAGCCTATCCGGGTGACGTGTTCTACCTGCACAGCCGCTTGCTCGAGCGTGCAGCAAAGATAAACGAGCAGCAGGAGGTGGCCGAGCAGATGAACGACCTTCCCGAGTGCATGAAAGGTCATGTGCGCGGTGGCGGCTCGCTTACGGCCCTGCCAATCATCGAGACCCAGGCCGGTGACGTGTCGGCGTATATCCCGACAAACGTAATCTCCATTACCGATGGACAGATATACCTCGAGACCGATCTCTTCAATCAGGGATTCCGTCCGGCTATCAACGTCGGTATCTCGGTGTCGCGTGTGGGTGGTTCGGCACAGATAAAGAGTATGAAGAAGGTTGCCGGTACGCTTAAGATTGACCAGGCACAGTATCGTGAGCTTGAGAGTTTCTCAAAGTTCTCGAGCGATATGGATGCCGTGACGGCCATGACACTCGATCGCGGACGCAAGAACAACCAGTTGCTCATACAGCCGCAATACAGCCCGATGCCCGTAGGAGAGCAGGTGGCCATCATCTATTGCGGCACGCACGGACTGATGCGCGATGTCCCGGTAGATAAGATTCGTGAATGTCAGGACACTTTCCTCGAGAAGATGCGCTCGGCTCATGCAGAGACAATAGCCACTTTGGCATCGGGCAAGATAGACGATGACGTGACCCGTACAATTGAGTCTGTCATGGCTGATACCGCCGGAGCATATAAAAGCTGATAGCCTATGCCGTCACTGAAAGAGATTAAAAACCGCATTGCCAGCGTCAACAGCACCCGCAAGATAACGAGTGCCATGAAGATGGTGGCATCGTCGAAGCTCCACCATGCACAGGTGATGATTGAGAACATGCTCCCTTATGAGACCATGCTCGAACACATCCTCAAGGCTTTCCTTGCCTCTGAGGCAGATGCAACGACAATCTACAGTACGGAGCGTCCTGTCAAGCATGTCGCCCTTGTGGTGTATGCTTCCAACAGCAGCCTTTGCGGTGGTTTCAATGCAAATATCCTAAAGCTGATGCAGCACGTCATTGACGAGTATTCAAATGTCGGCAAGGAGAACATTCTCATATACCCGATAGGGCGTAAGGTGGCAGAGAAGGTCGCCAAACTTGGGCTGAAGGCAGCCGGAAACTATACCGAACTTGCCGACAAGCCTAATGTCAAGGACTGCATCGACATAGCAAGAGACTTGGGGCAGAAGTTCAGAGACGGCGAGATTGACCGTGTGGAGATGATTTATCACCACTTCAAGAGTGCCGGCTCACAGATTCTGACCCGTAAGACTTTCCTTCCGATAGACCTTACCGGGGAACTGAACCGTGATCATGAGCGTGACCTCACCACACGTGTAGTCACCCGCGAGAGTCAGGAGTACATGCGCCGCAAGGAAGCAGAGAGGGCTGCCGAAAAGAAAACGGACGAGGCAAAGCCGCTCAACGACAACTTCATTGTGGAGCCGGACATGAACACCGTGCTCAGCATGCTTATCCCGAAGCTTGCCCATCTCATGCTTTACACGGCTTTGCTTGACAGTAATGCCAGCGAGCATGCCGCCCGTATGGTTGCCATGCAGACAGCCACGGACAATGCTGACGAACTGCTGCGTGAGCTGAACCTGCAGTACAACAAGAGCAGACAGCAGGCTATCACGAGCGAGTTGCTTGACATCGTGGGAGGTTCAATCAACAATTAATAATGAAAAGAGAGTTTGCAGAAGCCTGCAAACTCTCTTTTTGTTTTCTTTTGAGGCCTTTTGCAAAATAAAAGCATTAATTTTGCAGATTGAAAAGGCGAAATTATAACGATGGAGAATTTACTCTTAGAACAGCTTAACGGCAGTCAGCGAGCGGCAGTTGAGTATTGTGACGGCGCATCACTTGTGATTGCTGGTGCCGGTTCGGGCAAGACCCGAGTCCTGACATACAAGATAGCTTATCTCTTGTCGCAGGGGTTAGCGCCGTGGAATGTGCTCGCCCTAACCTTTACGAACAAGGCGGCCCGCGAGATGAAGGAGAGAATAGGCAAACTTGTCGGCATCGACGATGCCCGCCGACTGAACATGGGGACGTTCCATTCTGTCTTCTCGCGTATCCTGCGGTCAGAAGCCGTAGCCCTCGGCTATAGTCATAACTTCACTATATACGACCAGTCTGATTCGCGCTCACTTGTCCGTACTATCATAAAGGAAATGGGGCTCGACGAGAAATTGTACAAAGCTGCTTCTGTGGCCGACCGGATAAGCATGGCCAAGAACAGGCTTCTGCTGCCGCAAGCCTATGCCTCCAATGCACTGGAGGTGGCGGAGGATGTCAAAAGGAAGATGCCGGCAGTGAAGGACATATACCTCAGATATTCGGAACGTTGCCGGAAAGCCAACGCGATGGACTTTGACGATCTTCTCGTGAACACATATATCCTCTTTGATACCAATAGGGATGTGCTCGACAAATATGTTGACAGGTTCCGCTATATTCTTGTAGATGAGTATCAGGACACCAACTACGTGCAGCAGGCGATACTGATGCAATTGTCAAAAGACCGTCAGCGGATATGCGTTGTCGGCGACGATGCCCAAAGTATCTATGGTTTCAGAGGGGCGAATATTGACAATATCCTTAACTTCACAGATAGTTATGACGGGGCACGGCTGTTTAAGCTGGAGCAGAACTACCGTTCTACGCAGTCCATCGTCATGGCGGCAAACAGTCTCATAAAGCATAATGCCAGGCAGATACCCAAGAATGTATACAGTGAGAACGCCCGGGGAGAACGCCCCGTGTTCAAGGAGACATATAGCGACAAGGAAGAAGCTATGCTCGTATGCAACGACATACGCCGCTTCAAGCAGACCGACAAGTGCGAATACAGCGACTTTGCGATACTCTACCGTACCAATGCGCAGAGCCGCAGCTTTGAGGAGTGCATGCTTAAGATGGGCATCCCGTATAGGATTTACGGCGGACTGAGCTTCTATCAGCGTAAGGAAATAAAGGATATCGTGGCTTATTTCAGGCTTGTGGCCAATCATGACGATGAGGAGGCCCTGCGGAGGATTATCAACTATCCGGCCCGCGGCATCGGCGACACCACCGTAGGAAAGCTTTTCGAGGCGGCCAATAAGCAAGGTGTAAGTGTCTGGCATGTAATCTGTAATGTAGAAGTGATGGACACCGGCATAAAGGGTGCGGCCCTGAAGCGTATTTCAGAGTTCAAAACCCTTATTGAAGGGTGGATAGAGCGCTCGGCGCTTGACGATGCATATCATCTCGGCCACGACATAATACAGGGTAGCGGGATTAGCAAGGAAATATATCTCGGCCGCGAACCGGAAGACCTTTCGAGGCAGCAGAATGTGGAGGAGTTCCTATCCGGCATACAGGATTTCGTGGAGACACGGATGGAGGAGGGGATGCTTGAACATGCTTTGCTGAGCGATTATCTTCAGGAAATATCGCTGCTGACAGACCTTGACAGCGACGGCGATGCTGACAGTCCGAAAGTTTCGCTCATGACTGTTCACAGTGCGAAAGGACTTGAGTTTCCTACCGTGTTCATCGTGGGGCTCGAAGAGAATATCTTTCCTTCTCCGTCGTGCTGCGGCAGTCCGCGCGAGCTGGAGGAAGAGCGGCGCCTTCTGTATGTTGCCGTGACGAGGGCAGAGAAGCGTTGTATCCTAACATGTGCCAAGAGTCGTTTCCGTTACGGGCATATGGAGTTCGGGTCACCTTCGCGCTTCATAAGGGATTTTGCTCCAGGGTTGATTAATATCGAGAGTACGGGCACTACTTATGATCCGGTTGCATCCGGTCGGTATGCGGACCGTAGACGGAGGACTTTTGAAGAAACTCCCCATCAGTCGCTGTTCAGTAATCCTGTGTCTCATAGAACAGCACAGACACCACATAATGCTATGCCGGTAGAGCGGAAAGAGCCTGTAAGTGTTGGCATGCAGCGTTTCCGTCCGGTAGAGAGTGCAGGGCCATCGGCCGGCAACTCACCGTCAGCAGTGAGCGAGGGGTGCGTGATAGAGCATCAGCGGTTTGGCATCGGTCATGTGCTGAAGGTTGAAGGCTCGGGAGAAAACATGAAGGCAACGGTGGAGTTCAAGCATGCGGGTGTTAAGCAGTTGCTCCTTAAGTTCGCGCGCTATACCATTATAGGATAGCGGAAAAAGAAACGCCAAACCGGAAAATGGGGGAGAAGCGCAAACCGGAACAAGAGAAACTCAAATGATGTTCTACCAGTTTCGCGTGGTATGAATATAAAAACGGCAAGCGCCGGTTTTCCTATTCATCGGAAGACCGGCGCTTGTTGCTTTTCGGAAGGTGTCTTTTCTTTTTCTTCAGATACTCAGCTTTCTTGGCCTCGTACTCAGCCATGTGGTTCTCAAGATAGTTGTCCGCCATTATTCTTTAATGAATCTGTTATATATCACGCTGATTTTTATAGGCTCATAGGGATTCTGATAGCCTCCTACGAGTCTGGCACTTTTAAGCGACATCTCGTTTGATACGTTCGTAATAGACGATACTGATGATGAAGAGTTATACGAGATGGATATCGGCACGAGCACGACCTTGTTCCAATCGGCGGATGCCCTGCCTGTCACTTTATTCTCGTACATAGTAGATATCAGTGTCGATATATTGTTGAATGTATATGTATTGTATGAAGAATTATATGTGGCGACAAACGATGTCTTGTGATCGGGCAGATCTTTTTCCTCAAAGAACTTATAGAGGCTGTCCTTAGGAATCATCAGCAGGTTCTGCGGAGCTCCGAATGAGTCGTCATCATTCTTGCTGTTTATCTTGCTGAAGACGATCTTTGATGAACTGATGGTGTCATTATAGTGGCCAGCCTTTATGTCGTCAACCGGTATCGTTACTTCCGTGAATATTCCGGCCGGTGTCTTTATGTAAGTACAACTGCTGTCTTCTGCCAGTTCCTTTATCGTGTTCTTGTCGTTTGTGATGTTAGTTGTCTGCATCACCTCCTCGGTGCCGGAGAGCAGTGCCGAACCATTGTATGTGCTGCTGTCGTTCTTGTATCGGTAGAAGAGTGCGAGTTCAGTTCTGTATACCTCAGACATGACTCCAAGTCCGTCTGTGGATTTGATGTAGAATCCAGGGCATACGTTGTGTATGAAGTTGTATGAGTTTTTGAAATATTCGGGGTTTGAGTAGTATTTTCTCATTATATACGTGCCATAGTTGTCATATCTGTTGCCTTTGGCATCGTAATATGGCTCATTCAGTGGTATCGTGACAAACTCCATGTTTGTCTTGTCAACGATCTTGTCGCGTATGCTGTCTCCAAGATTCAGGTCTACCACGGTGTATACCTTGTTCTTTCTGATGGCGTTTGCGTCGCTACGGAGGAGTCCTTTCTCTTCCGGGTCATAGTTGGTGTAGTACAATCCGCCTTCTTCTATAGGCTTGCTCATTTCGTATACCGTCATTTTCATGGGGTTGAGTGAGTCTCCTATGGATGAATAGAAGTATATGCTCAGTTTACATGAGTCGGCAATAACTTCGTTGTCATCGTTTCTGCTCATTATGCTGTCCTGTTCCGGCAACAGTCCGCTGCCGTCGAACGATTCCAGGATGGTGAACTGTGTGGTATAGTTGCTCGTAACGTAAGTTTTCGTTTCTGGGTCTTTTATATTGCCCAAATAGCAGTACTGGCTGCGTGCCAGCACTGAGTCGATGATTATTGATCTTGTCCTTACGTTGAAAGTGTCAGGTATAATATCGAACTGGTCTACCTTATTGGTCAGTGAGTTTCCCAGTGTGTCAGTCGTATCGTCACACGCAAAGAGGCATGCGGCGATGAAAGCTATGCCAATAAACTTTTTTATATTCATTGATTATAGAACTCTTGTTTTTTTATCCGTATTTGCATGCAGGTATAACATAGCCTTTAGCTTTGTTATTCTCCGCATACTGTATTGTAGAATAGGTTGCAACGGTCTGTGAAACCTTCTTCTTCATATCTTAATAGCGGCTTTCCATTTTCTATTGTATAGTCTGTCAATAAAGGGTTTACACCTTGAGAAGCCTCTATTATGCCATCAGAGTAATCGATGGCAAGCTTGTTCAGTTCCTCAAAATCGAAATTGTCATTATACTTTTGCAGGCTTTTTTCAGTGACATCCCTGAATTCAAGGCATTTCTTGAAATTGTTTCCAATGTTTCCGCTGATTTCCTTTTCAAACAATGATGTCACTATTTTAGCATTTTCAAATGAAGGCTCATCATGATATGCAGTTTTGACATATAAAGGAACAACGGCACTCATCCAGCCTTGGCAATGTATGATGTCCGGTGTCCAGCGCAGTTTCTTCACAGTCTCCAATACGCCGCGTGCGAAGAAAATGGCCCGTTCTCCGTTGTCCTGATAGTCATTGCCATTCTCATCTTTACCCATTTGTCTCTTTGTGAAGTAGTCATCGTTATCTATGAAATAGACTTGTATGCGTGATGCCTGTATCGATGCAACCTTTATTATGAGTGGATGGTCGGTGTCGTCAATGATAAGATTCATGCCAGAGAGTCTGATAACTTCATGGAGTTGCCCGCGCCGTTCGTTGATGTTTCCCCATTTGGGCATGAATGTACGGATTTCGTGGCCTTTCTCCTGCATAGATTGTGGCAGATTGCGTCCCATTTCAGAAAGGGCGCTTTCTGGAACGTATGGAGTTATCTCCTGGTTAATGAATAATACTTTTTTTGTCATGACATAATAATTAATTAGATGCAAAGTTACGAAAAATATTTGCCAAATTCGAAAGTTGAAAGTGAATTTAGAGAAATCACCTCTTTATTTGGCATATTTTTACTATATTTTTTCCTTATTTGGTAAAAATGTTGTTATTTTGCACCCAATTTGAATAACAGCGTTAAACGTTTTGTTGTAATGAAAGTATTTAGTAAGATAGTAGATGTTCAGAATGAGCTTTTTGAGTGTCGCAAGAAAGCCTTGTCTGTAGGCCTTGTTCCCACGATGGGAGCTCTTCATGAAGGTCATGCCTCACTCGTAAGGCGTTGTGTCGGGGAGAATGATGTTACTGTCGTGTCCGTATTCGTTAATCCAACGCAGTTTAATGACAAGAACGATTTAAAGAACTATCCGCGCAATCTTGAGGCTGACTGTGAGTTGCTGGATAGCTGCGGTGCCGATATAGTCTTTGCCCCGACCGTTGAAGACATGTATCCGCAGCCCGATACGAGGCATTTCGAGTTTCCGCCGGTATCCACGGTGATGGAAGGCGCTCACCGTCCGGGCCATTTCAATGGCGTGTGCCAGGTTGTGAGCAGGTTGTTCTATATTGTGAGGCCGGAGCGTGCATACTTCGGAGAGAAGGATTGGCAGCAGATAGCGGTTATAAAAGCCATGGTGCGCTACCTCGGTCTCGGCGTGGAGATTGTGGAGTGCCCCATCGTGCGCGATGCTGACGGCCTTGCGCGGTCGAGCCGGAACACGTTGCTGGCGGCCGACGAGCGTGCCATCGCCCCCAAGATATATGAGTCTTTGAATGAAAGTATCGCTTTTTCAAAAAGCCATACGGTGCAGGAGACCCACGATTTCGTGGTGGAGCGCATCAATGCAGTTGACGGTCTTGAGGTGGAATACTTCTCGATTGTTGACGGCGATACATTGCTGGATGTAGAGAGCTGGGATGCCGCGGGCCATGTTGTCGGTTGCATAACTGTATATTGCGGTAAGATTCCGGTAAGACTTATAGACCATATTAAGTATAGATGACATGCTGATAAGTGTATTGAAATCCAAGCTGCATTGTGTGACGGTTACTGAGGCCAACCTCAATTATATGGGCAGCATAACCATCGATGAGGATTTGATGGATGCCGCCGGTATGATTGCCGGAGAGAAGGTTCAGATAGTCAACAATAATAATGGGGAACGTTTTGAGACCTATATTATAAAAGGTGAGCGTGGCTCAGGGTGTATCTGTCTCAACGGTGCGGCTGCACGTAAGGTCCAGGTCGGCGATGTATGTATAATCATATCTTATGCCCTGATGGATTTTGGGGAGGCAAAGACCTTTAAGCCGACGGTGGTATTCCCTAAGGAGGGTAACAGACTCTGACCTGTATCCCGCACGTAGGCAGGTTGGTGGGCAGAGCTCAGACATAGATACAAAGTGCCCCCGGATGATGTTGCGTCATCCGGGGGCATTTATATTTATTCGATAACAACCAAAGCGTCTCCTTCCATGACACTTTGTCCTGCCTGTACGCAGATGGCAGTGACCTTTCCGCCTTTCTCTGCTTCAAGATTGTTTGCCATCTTCATTGCTTCGAGTACGACAACGGTGTCGCCGGATTTGACTTCGTCGCCGACATTCACCTTGATTTCTGTTATCACTCCCGGGAGTGGTGCCTTCACTGCGTTCTGGCTGTTGTTTCTGCCGGGCTGGCTCGGCGCGCTTGTGGCGGGAGCTGCCACCGGACGTACAACCACCTTTGGCTTCTCCGGTTTCACTTCCTGTTCCATCTCAACCTTATAGCTTTCGCCATTTACTGTGATGTCCGCAATGTTTTCAACGATTTCACCTATGGTGACTTCGTATTTGTTTCCGTTGATTGTATATTTATATTCCTTCATGTCTTTTCTTCTGTAATTTTTAAGGATGTTCAGTCATGGAGAGAGCATGCCCGTTCCACTGCGTGTCGTGCTTGACAATAGTTATCTTACCGGACTCCATATCGTGAACATTGTTTCCGTTATATTCATGTATAGCCAATGCTATGGCAGCGAAAACCTCATTGTTTTGTTTCATGACTTGTATATTTGTATTTGGCAATAACCAAAGAATGTGGAATCAGCCACATTCTCTGATTATTGCTTTGAACTCAAAAAATTACATAGGTATGTTTCCGTGCTTCTTGGCCGGCAGGCTTTCGCGCTTTGTTGCCAGCTGCGCAAGTCCGCGGCAGATACGGAAACGTGTGTTGCGAGGCTCGATCACATCGTCTATATAGCCATACTTGGCTGCCTGATAGGGGTTGGCGAACATCTCTGTGTACTCATCCTCTTTCTCTGCGAGGAATGCCTTGAAGTCTTCGCCTGCCTCTTTCTTGGCCTTTGCCTCTTTTGCGCACAGCACGGCAACGGCTCCGGAAGCTCCCATCACGGCGATTTCTGCCGACGGCCATGCGTAGTTGAGGTCGGCGCGGAGCTGCTTGCAGCCCATCACGATGTGGCTTCCGCCGTAGCTCTTGCGCAGTGTTACTGTAATCTTCGGCACTGTTGCCTCTCCGTAAGCATAGAGCAGCTTTGCTCCGTGCAGGATGACGGCGTTGTACTCCTGGCCTGTTCCGGGGAGGAATCCGGGCACGTCTACGAGCGATACGATCGGGATGTTGAATGCATCGCAGAATCTTACGAAGCGTGCACCCTTGCGGCTGGCATTGACATCAAGCACACCTGCATAGCATGAAGGCTGGTTTGCCACGATGCCGACGCTCTGTCCGTTGAAGCGTGCGAAGCCGACGATGATGTTCTTGGCAAACTTGGCCTGTACCTCAAAGAACTCACCGTTATCCACAACGGCACTGATGACCTTGTACATGTCGTATGCCTCGTTGGGATTTTCCGGTATTATCTCGTTCAGGCTGTCCTCAAGACGGTCAATCGGGTCTTCGCATGTCTTGCGCGGAGCTGTCTCCATGTTGTTGGAAGGAATGTAGCTGAGCAGAGTCTTTATCATCTGCAGGCCTTCCTCCTCGGTAGATGCGGTGAAGTGGGTCACGCCGCTCTTCGTTGCATGTACGCTTGCGCCGCCGAGGTGCTCCTGGTCGATGTCCTCGCCGGTTACGGTCTTGACAACCTTCGGGCCTGTGAGGAACATGTATGATGTGTTCTCCATCATGAGGGTGAAGTCTGTGAGGGCGGGAGAGTATACCGCGCCGCCGGCACAGGGGCCGAAGATACCGCTGATCTGGGGTATCACGCCTGATGCGAGGATGTTGCGCTCGAAAATCTCACCGTATCCTGCAAGCGCGCAGATTCCTTCCTGTATGCGTGCACCGCCGGAGTCGTTGATGCCGATGACGGGCGCTCCCATCTTCATGGCCATATCCATCACCTTGCATATCTTCTGCGACATTGTCTCAGACAGTGAACCGCCGTTCACGGTGAAGTCCTGTGCGAAGATGAAGACCAGACGGCCGTCGATAGTTCCGGAACCGGTCACTACACCGTCGCCGAGATAGAGTTTCTTCTCCATTCCGAAGTTCGTGCATCGGTGCAGCTTGAACATGTCGTACTCTTCAAAGCTACCTTCGTCGAGCAGCATGTCTATGCGCTCGCGTGCGGTGTACTTGCCGCGTGCGTGCTGCTTCTCTATCGCTTTCTCACCACCTCCGAGGCGAGCCTGCTCGCGCTTCTCGATGAGTTGCTTGATCTTTTCTAATTGTTTGCTCATTGTTGTTTTTATTTAGTGTTCGCAAAGTTCGGTAAGGATTCCGACGGTAGATTTCGGATGCAGGAAGGCGATGTTCAGGTTCTCGGCGCCCTTGCGCGGAGCCTTGTCGATCAGCTTTATTCCCTTCTCATCGCATTCTGCCAGTGCATTGGCTACGCCGTCTTCGATGCAGAAAGCCACGTGGTGCACTCCGTGGTTGCCCTTGTCAAGCCATTTCTGTATGGTGCTGTCGGGTGACGTCGGCTCAAGAAGCTCGAGCTTGACTTCGCCACACTTGAGGAAAGCCGTCTTTACCTTCTGGTCTGCAACCTCCTCGATGTTGTAACACTTCAGTCCCAGTACGTTCTCGAAGTACGGGAGAGATTCCTCTATGCTCTGCACCGCGATTCCGAGATGCTCAATGTGTGAAATCTTCATAATTATATTTTAGTTAAAAATACTTTGTTAATTTGTGCAAAGATAGCAATTATAATTAATATTCAAGAAAGTAGAGTTGAAAATATTGTTAAGCCGTCAGAACTCGACGAGCACTTTGCCGTTAATCTGCCTCCCTGTAAGATAGTTGGGCACGGCATACTGCTGGTTTGTCACGTCTGTGACCCAGAAATATGAGTTCACGTTGTTTATGCCGAACAGGTTGAGGCAGTCAACCCCGAGCCATACGTTTCTGAAGATGCCTTTCTTCTTCCTGTCGTCGCCCCCGTATGCCCTGTAGCTCATGCCTATGTCGGCACGCTTGTATGCAGGAGCGCGGAAGTTGTGGTATTCGAGTCCCTTGTGGGGCGCTCCGAACGGCAGGCCGTCGGCGAATGCGAGTCTCAGGGTCATCTTCCATCTGTCTGTTCCGGGGAAATAGTCGGTGAAGTGGAGGTTTACCCCGTATCTCTGGTCGGTGGGCATGGGAACCCAGATGCCGTTCATCTTCTGCTTGGTGCTCATCAGCGAGAATGTGACCCACGAGTCTGTGCCGGGAACGAACTCTCCGTACAGTTTCAGGTCGAGTCCGGCGGCGTATCCGCTGCATTGGTTTCCGCCGTAGTACGTTATCTTCATGTTGTTCACGTTGTAGGGCACGAGGTTGCTGAGGGCCTTGTAGTATGCTTCGGCCGTGAACTTGTACGGACGGTCCTTCATCTTGAACTTATAGTCGAATGCGGCCACGAAGTGTATCGAGCGCTGGCTCTTTATCTTGTCGTTGAGCCTTGCCGTGGTGACGCCGTTCACCGTCGTCGTGTCGCGCAGCTCTTTATAGAAAGGTGTCTGATAGTAGAGGCCGGTGGCGAAGCGGAACGTCATGTCCTGGTTGAACGCCGGTATGACGGCCAGCGACAGGCGCGGGGAGACGACGGTCTCGCCGTTGAATGTCCAGTTGCTGAATCTTACGCCGAAGTTCAGCGTGTACAGAGTCTGGTTCTCCACTCCGGTAGAGAACTTATACGTGTCCTGTATATACCCTTCCGTGCGGTGGCTGTTCAGCCTGTTGGCCGATTTCATCGAGTATATGAGGTCGAGCCTGTCGGCAGAGTGGGGGATGGAGTAGCCGCTCGAGTCGCGCATCTCGTATTCACGTGAGTTTTCCTTGATGCGTTCGGTCTTGTATGTGATGCCGGCCTCGATGCTGTGGTGCTTCGTCTTGTGCTTGACCATCAGCTTGAAGTTGCTGACGTCTGCCGTGAGGTAGTTTCTTGCGTGCTCCATGTACGTCCCGACGCCGAGGTTCGTGTTCGTCTGCGTGTCGTCGAGCCAGTATTGCCCCTGCGTGTCGTATGTCTCCTGCTCTTTTGTGTGGAACAGCGAGCCGAGTAGCGTCACGGTCGTGTTCGGCCCGAAATGGCGCGAGATGCTCGCCGTGCCGAACAACGTGCGGAAGATGTCTTTCTCCTGACCGTCGAAATACACCCTGAACGACTTTACGTCCTCCATCGTGCCGAACGATGTCTCGCGGTCTGTCGGCTTGAAGTTGTAGTGGTTCTCGGAGATGTTGCCTATCACGTCGATTGTCCACCGCTGGTTGGGCCTGTAGCTGATGTATGTCTGATAGTCGAGGAAGTTCGGGTCGTATTCGCCTTTGGTTTCTAATGAGCCGAGCAAGTATCTGTTGGTCTTGTATCTCAGGCTGTGGCTCATTGAGAATTTCTTGTTGCCCACGCCGATGTATGCGCCGGCTCCGAGGAGCGATGCCGAGACGTTCGCTTCAAACTTGTCAGGCCTTCTGTATGTTATGTCAAGTGCAGACGACATCTTGTCGCCGTATTTTGCCTCGAAACCGCCGGACGAGAAGCCGATAGACTCCACCATGTCGGGGTTGATGATGCTGAGACCTTCCTGCTGTCCGCTGCGTACGAGGAGCGGGCGGTATATCTCTATATTATTAATGTATACGGAATTCTCGTCGAAGCTGCCGCCCCTGACGTTGTATTGCGACGACATCTCGTTGTGCGTCGACACGCCGGCCTGCTGCTGTATCATCTCTTCGACGGCGTTGCCCGATGCCGACGGCACTCCCTTGAGGTCTTTTATGTCGAGCTGCTCCGTCCCTGTCGTCTGCCTGCGCTTCTCCGTGATGACCACCTCGCCGAGAGCCTGGAGCGAGGGCAGGCTCACCTCTACGCTGAGCTTGCCCCGCGGGCGGCGGAACACGCGCTTGCAGGCGTTGTAGCCCACCATCGAGAACCTCACCACCACGCTGTCAGCCGATTTCAGCGTTATGCTGAACTCGCCGTTGAGGCCCGCCATCGTCATCTTGCCCTGCTCGAGGCATGACACCGACGCCAGTTCTATCGGATTGTTCTCCTCGTCGAGAACTCTTCCCGTGAGTGTGAATGTCTGTGCCGCGCTCTCAGTGCCGCTGCCTGCCATGAGGAGGATGAGCGTGAGCAGTATATATCGGATTTTCTTTCTTTTCATCGCTAATAAAACGCGATAACTCCGTTAATATTGTATCGCGGCGCCTCTTCTTTGAGATGTGCGGCGTGGCTGTCCGGGCTGCTCCGTGAATATCACCGTGACGCGTTCCGGCTCCATATCCTTGCATTATGACACTTCAAAAACCGCAGCGGAAACTCCCGTTCTACGTTCCGGCGGAGCGCGCTGCCGCCGTTTTCCCCGTGCTGAAGTGCATTTTCCCGTGCGAAAGCGCGTCCTTGAGCGCATGCCGCAAGCGTTATACATGCCGTGTAATACCATTATCAGACTCCCGTAATACCATTATCGGAATCGTGTAGTACCATTATCAGAATCGTGTAGTACCTGTTACAGAATTGCATAATATCTATTACAGAAAGCTGTAATACCTATTAGAGAATCGCGTAGTACCTATTACAGAAAGCTGTAATACCTATTAGAGAATCGTGTAGTACCTATTACAGAAAGCTGTAATACCTATTACAGACATGCCTGCGGCATCTACAGCTGTTGCAGGCATGCCTCCTGTTGATTTAAAAGCCGCCTTCGTTGTCCCGCATCCCTGCCTTTCAAGAAATCAGGCGCGGCTTTTCTTGCCCGAAACTGCCGTGTTTCAGCCTGCGGCAGGTGCCGGATGAAAATATCGCAGTATTGCGCTTGTTTGCGGAATCAACGTGGAACGTGTTTGCGCGGATAGCATGTCAAAGTGTCACGCGCCGTCCGCGGTGCATCATCCTGCCTGCCCGCACGCTTTTTCAGCCGTATATCCGTTTCATTATGGCGTTCAGCCATCCGGCCGATATGCGGAACCATCTGAATGTGCTGACCGGTTTTCCGCCGAAGCGGAGGATGAAGTCTCTGAACGGGTTTTTGCTGAACGGCAGGCCCACGTCCATGAAGAATATATGGCTGTATCCGTTTTTGTATGCGTGGCTGATGGCGTGCCATATTGTCATGATGTCCGGATGGAGCATGATGAAGCTCTTGCGGAGGAATGCCGAATACCACAGGTAGGCGTTGCCGCCGGTATATACGCAGGCGCAGCATCCGACGGTGATGCCACGGTACTCCGTGATGAAGAGGCGGGCATCGCCGCTTGCCATCATGGCGCGGAAGAAACTGATGTCTGGAACGTATCTTTTCGGCTTCAGTATGTTGTGCCTGTGCATGAGCGCGGAGAACTCCCGGAGCTGCTCCTCGCTTGTCACCTCGTGCGTGGCGATGCCTTTCCTGTGTCCTTCCTCTATCCGCCTGAGCGTCTTCGGACTGAGCCGTTCCTCGGGCGCGCGGCTGTGCAGGGAGTTGTGTATGCTCATCCAGTGCACTGGAAAGAAGTCCATGGAGCGGAACTGCCTGTATCCGAACATCTTGCTGCTGATGTGGCTGACCTCGGTGTAGAGCACCTTGCCCTGCGTCTCGGCCGTGAGCCGCCGCATCATCGCTTCGAAGACGTCGCTCACGGGGTAGTCTCCGGCCGCATCGCCGCATATTCCGGAGTATTCCCCCTCGCCGAAAACTCTGCAATGCCTGTATATGAAAGGTGGGAAGAGCGTGGCCCTGTAGCGCACCACGGCCTGCAGATGGGCCAGTACGGTGCCGTCAGCTGCCGTGGCGACGACCATGTAAGGGGTCTGCCGCCGGCTCTGTTCATAAATCATGAACAGGGCTTTGCCGTGAAAGAAATTCCTGTATTCCATGTCCGGCAGGTCCTTGCTGTGGCGATAAACGGCCGTGCGCACTTCTTTCATTCGGCAAAAATACGAAATATTTTCTGTAACGCGGCGTATATCAGCCTTTTTGTTGATTTTCATGGCCGTATCGTTTTTTATTGCTACCTTTGCGGAGGTAAAGACGAGGAGGCTAAACGCAAAGACGCGAAGACGCAAAGGCCTTGCGGCAAAGCGGAGATAAGAATAAAAAAACTTTGCGTCTTTTCATCTTTGCGTTTGGTCTTTTGACCTCTCACTACGATAACAAACATATAATAATAGGTATAATGACAGATTTTTCATCACTTGTAATGCAGAGGCGCAGCCACCGTAAGTTCACGCCCGACGAGATCGACGGCGACGACCTGCGCATGATAATCCGTGCGGCCCTGATGGCACCGACGTCGAAGGGGAAGCGCTCGTGGCATTTTGTCGTCGTGGACGAGAAATCCAGCATCGGGAAACTCGCCGATGCGAAGGATATGGGCGGGCAGTTCCTCAAAGGCGCGCCCATAGCCATCGTCGTGCTCGGAGATGCCGTGGAGAACGACTGCTGGATAGAGGACGGTTCGATCGCGGCCATATCGATGCAGTATCAGGCAGAGGAGCTCGGGCTCGGAAGCTGCTGGATACAGTTGCGCGGGCGTGGGCTGAGCGACGGCACGGACTCTGAGCAGATAGTGCGCGGCATACTTGATATTCCGGACAACTACAACGTGCTGTGCGTGCTGGCCGTAGGCCGCAAGGCAGATGAGCGCAGGCTTCAGGACGAGGATAAGCTCAAATGGGAGAACGTGCATATAAACAAGTTCTGAGATGAAGGTAGCTTTTATCGGTGCGGGGCGCCTGGCAGCCAATCTGAGCCGCGCGCTCGCAGCCGCAGGGCACGATATAGTGCAGGTCTACAGCCGTACGGCGGAGTCGGCCGGCTTCGTGGCGGAGCTTTCCGGCTGCCGGCCGGTGACGGATACGGGCAGCATCACCATGGAGGCGGACATATATATAGTGTCTGTCAGCGATTCGGCCATCGCGGAACTACTGTCCGAAGTGTGCCGCGGACGTGAAGACAAACTCTTCGTGCATACCGCCGGCAGCATCCCGATGGACATATTCAAGGGACGTGTGCACCGCTACGGCGTGCTCTATCCCATGCAGACGTTCTCGAAAGACAGGTTTGTGGAGTTCAGGAACATCCCGGTTTTCATCGAGGCATCCGACGCCGCGGCATTGGAGACCGTCCGCGCCTTAGCCTCGACGGTGAGCGGCCGCGTGGAGACGCTCTCTTCCGACGACCGCCGCTATATCCATCTCGCAGCCGTGTTTGCATGCAACTTCGTCAACCACTGCTACGCGCTGTCTGCCGACATCCTCGCATCGCGCGGCGTGCCCTTCGACGTCATGCTGTCGCTCGTGGACGAGACGGCACGCAAGGTGCACGAGATAGCCCCCGCGGCGGCGCAGACCGGACCGGCCATGCGCTACGACGTGAACGTCATCGGTGCGCAGGCGGGTATGCTCGCGGACAGTCCGATGGCAAAGGAGATATATGAGCTGATGAGCAGGAGCATCCATCAAAAAGCAAAGGAACAATGATAAACTATGATTTGAAGAAGGTGAAGGCCGTCATATTCGATGTCGACGGCGTGCTCAGTGCGCAGACGATACCGCTCCATCCCGGCGGAGAGCCCATGCGCACAGTTAACATACGCGACGGCTATGCCATCCAGCTGGCCATGAAGCTCGGCCTGCGCATCGTCATCCTGACGGGCGGAAAGACAGACAGCATACGCATGCGCTACGAAGGGCTCGGCGTGAAGGACATCTACATGGGATGCTCGGTGAAGATAAAGACGTATGATGACTTTCTCGCCAAGTACGGACTCAGCGACGAAGAGATAATCTATATGGGAGACGACATCCCCGACTACGAGATCATGCGGAGGGTGGGCTGCCCGGTATGTCCGGCAGACGCGTGCTCCGACATAAAGGAGATTTCCGTATATGTAAGTCATCTTGCCGGCGGCGCAGGCTGCGGGCGCGACGTGATAGAGCAGGTGCTGCGTGCAAAGGGCTTGTGGCTCAACGGAGCAGAGGCCTTCGGATGGTAAGGCGCTGGAGCGGTATTTAAGATAGTGGATAATGGTTTTCAGACAGCAGACAATGTTTTCTTGATATGTTAGACAATTTAGATAAGTACAGGATTATACTGGCAAGCAACTCACCGCGCCGCCGCGAGTTGCTCGCAGGACTTGGAATAAACTTCGAAGTGCGCGTCCTGCCCGATATAGACGAGAGCTATCCGGAGGGCGAACTGGCCACGGAGGACATCCCGGAGTATATCGCGGTGAAGAAGGCCGACGCGAACCGCAGCCGGATGGCTGACGACGAACTGCTGATAACGGCAGACACGGTGGTCATTGTCGACGGCGACGTGCTCGGAAAGCCGGCCGATGCAGATGAGGCGCGGCGGATGCTGCACCGCATCAGCGGCCGCACGCATCAGGTGATAACAGGCGTCTGCATCGCCACGGCCGGCCGCAGGCATGCCTTTTCCGTATCTACGGATGTCACCTTCAAGGTGCTGACAGATGCGGAGATAGACTATTACATCTCCGAATACCGTCCGTTCGACAAGGCCGGTGCCTACGGCATCCAGGAATGGATAGGGTATATAGGAGTGACGGGGCTCAACGGCAGCTATTTCAACGTGATGGGACTGCCCGTGCAGCGTATATATACGGAGCTACTCGGTTTCTGAAAGCCGGAGAAATAGCTTCAGATTACCGGAAGGATAGTTTCGTAATATATCAAAGACAGTTTCAGACTATCAATGAGATAATTTCCGGCTATCAATAAGATAGCCTCCGGCAATAGACACGATAAAGGCGCATCTGCAACCGTCGTGTTGCTGATGCGCCTTTGTCGTGTCCTTTGTTTCCCGAAGGGGAACAGGACTTATGGATTTTTCCGATTAATAGCTTCGTGCAATTATGACACGGCACTTGGCGGGCTTGCCGCTTACCATGTCTACGCCGGGCGTCTGCTCGTATGCGAACGGAACGCAGCGTATCGTGGCCTGGGTTTCTTCCTTGATTTTGGCTTCAGTCTCGGCTGTGCCGTCCCAGTGGCAGAGGAAGAATCCTCCGTCCTTGACCTTCTCCTTGAACTCCTCGTAGTTGTCGCATTCGTATACGCGCTCGTCGCGGTATTTGCGGGCCTTCTCGAGTATGTTGGCCTGTATCTCGTCGAGCAGTTTCTCGGTGTATTCCACGATTCCGTCGAGCGATACAGTCTCCTTCTCAAGCGTGTCGCGGCGCATAACCTCGACGGTGCCGTTCTCAAGGTCGCGGCCTCCCATGACGAGACGTACCGGAACGCCTTTCAGCTCATAGTCGGCGAACTTGAATCCCGGGCGCTTGTTGTCTGCATCGTCATATTTCACGCTGATGCCTGCCGCACGTAGACTTTCAATTACGGGCGTGAGCTTTTCCGTTATGGCCTGCAGCTGCTCCGCACCCTTTGTTATCGGAACGATGACAACCTGTATCGGGGCGAGCTTCGGCGGGAGCACGAGACCGTTGTCGTCGGAGTGGGTCATGATGAGTGCGCCGATAAGGCGTGTAGATACGCCCCATGATGTTGCCCAAACATATTCCGGTCTGTTGTCTTTATTAAGATATGTGACGTCGAAAGCTTTGGCGAAGTTCTGGCCGAGGAAGTGGCTCGTACCGCTCTGAAGGGCTTTCCCGTCCTGCATCATGGCTTCGATGGTGTATGTGTCGAGAGCGCCTGCGAAACGCTCGGTCTCGCTCTTCACGCCCTGCAGCACCGGAACGGCCATCCATTTCTCGGCAAACTCGGCATATACATGGAGCATCTTCTTTGCTTCTTCTTCGGCTTCCTCACGCGTGGCGTGTGCCGTGTGGCCTTCCTGCCAAAGGAATTCAGAAGTGCGGAGGAACGGGCGTGTGCGCATTTCCCAACGCATCACGTTGCACCACTGATTGCACATCAGTGGCAGGTCACGCCATGAGTGAATCCAGTTCTTGTATGTATTCCATATTATGGTTTCCGATGTCGGGCGTATTATGAGCTCTTCGTCAAGCCGTGCGGCCGGGTCTACTTCCACGCCGCTTTTGTCTTCCTTTGCGCGGAGGCGGTAGTGTGTGACTACGGCGCACTCCTTGGCAAATCCTTCTACATGCTCGGCTTCCTTAGAGAGAAAAGATTTCGGAATAAGAAGCGGGAAATAAGCATTCTGTGCACCTGTCTCCTTGAACATTTTGTCAAGTTGCTGCTGCATCTTTTCCCATATAGCATATCCGTATGGCTTGATTACCATACATCCTCTCACTGCAGATTGTTCTGCAAGTTCGGCCTTTACAATCAGGTCGTTATACCATTGACTGTAATTGTCGGCTCTTTTTGTCAGTTCTTTTAATTCTTTAGCCATGCTTATAACTTATTTTCTCATAATTTGATTGCAAAAGTACAAAAAAAAGTTTTAAACCGTTCAATATTTGAATAAATAGACTATCTTTGCACGAAAATAAAACTTTAACATCAAAATTAAATAAGCAATGAAAAAGATTAAGGTATTAACATTGGGTCTCTGCCTCGGCATGATTGTGGCAGGATGTAACAACACACAGAAGGGCGCAGTAATAGGTACTGGCGGCGGAGCTTTGCTCGGCGCTATTGTAGGTAAGATTGCAGGTAACACTGCAGTCGGCGCAACTGTGGGCGCAGCTGTGGGTGCAGGTACCGGAGCAATAATCGGTAACCGCATGGATAAGGTAAAGAAACAGGCTGAGGCCGTTCAGAATGCTCAGGTGCAGGAGGTTAAGGATGCCAACGGACTTGATGCAGTGAAGGTTACGTTCGATTCCGGTATCCTTTTCGCTACCAACAAGGCTGACCTGAACGCTTCTGCAAAGAGCTCTTTGGCAAGTTTTGCAAAAGTCCTGAACACCAACCGCGACTGTGACGTGGCTATCTATGGTCATACAGACAATACCGGTAACGACGGCATCAACCAGCCGCTGTCCGTAAACCGCGCACAGAGCGTTTCAAACTATCTCAAGAGCTGTGGTGTGTCTGCAACACAGATTAAGACCGTTGAGGGCCAGGGCTCGTCAAACCCCGTTGCTGACAACGCAACTGCTGCCGGCCGTTCACAGAACCGCCGCGTGGAGGTTTATATGTATGCAAGCAAGCAGATGATTGAGGCCGCTGAGAAGGGAACACTCCAGTAATATGAGGTTTCTTAAGCGACTGAAGATTATAGCAAGATGGATGGTGGTAGCCTTTTTCGGCTCCACCATCCTTTCTGTTGTTGCCCTGCGGTTCATTCCGGTCTATTTCACGCCGCTTATGTTCATCCGTGTGGGCCAGCAGATTTCCGACGGCAAGGAGATACGCCTTTACCATGAGTGGGTGCCGCTGGAAAAGATTTCCGAGGACCTGCCCGTAGCAGTGATGGCGAGCGAGGACCAGCGCTTCCTTTCTCACCACGGCTTTGACTTTGAGGCGATAGAGAAGGCCGCGAAGCGCAACGCACAGAACCGCGGCAAGCGCAAGCACGGAGCCAGCACCATATCGCAGCAGACCGCAAAGAACGTATTTCTTTGGCCAGGGCGCACGTGGGTGAGGAAAGGTTTTGAGGTTTACTTCACGGCGCTGATAGAACTGATGTGGAGCAAGCAGCGGATAATGGAGGTTTATCTGAACTCAATAGAGATGGGAGAGGGCATATACGGTGCTGAGGCCGTGGCGAGGAGACACTTCGGATGCCACGCCGATGAACTCAGCCGCAGCCAGTGCGCACTCATTGCCGCCACGCTTCCCAATCCGCGGCGGTTCAACTCGGCCGCTCCGAGCGCATACATGCTGAAGCGCCAGGGCAAAATCCTGCATGAAATGAAGTTTGTCGGCCGATTTCCGCGCGAGGGTGAGGACAGCCGTAAGTAGCCTTTTGCCGGCATTTCGTCACATACGCCGCCGTTGAAGCCTCATTCTGTGCTTCCGGTTTCTCATTCCGTATAGAATCGTATCATCCTCATAAGTGCCTGTCTGCATGCCGGGCAGAACTCGGGCACATCGTTTGTTCTCATCCGGCAGTTCTCATATCCCCTGTATACGCCTTTTGTCTGGTAGCCGCCTCCTTCGATGAGTCCGGCTTCTTTCTTTTCCACGAGGTTCTCCCATTTTCCTTTGAAATCGTGCAGTGTTGTGAGGTTAGGCTCCCATGGCTCGGTGTCGGGGAAGTACATAGGGTCATCTTCGCCGTAGTTATATTCGTCGCCAAGCCCTCCGAAACTATGACCGAACTCGTGCACGACTACCGGCTTGAAACTGCCGCCTTTGGTATACGACAGGTTATATGAGTTGTATATGCCGCCTCCGCCGTACTTTTCCGTGTTCACGAGGATGATGATGTGCTCGTAGGGTATGCCGGCGAGGATATTGTGCAGCTCTTTTATGTTTAGCGTTGTCAGATAGCGGTCGGAGTAGAACGTATCGAAATGCGAGCTGAGAGCTGTATTTCTCCATATTCCGTTTCCCGGTTCGCTTGCCCCGCTGTCTGCGGACGGCGGCATTACGGTGGTTATCATGAACCTGCTGCGCATCTCTTTAAACGGTTCATGCGCGAAGAGTGCTTCCGTTGCTGTCTTCGCCGCATCGATGAATTCTCCCATTTCTTCCTCCCGGTATCCTTCGGCAACGTATGCGATGTGTATGCACCGGGCTGTGTCGGCCGGGCCTTGCAGCGTCGTGTGCGGGGTGACGTCCTTGCTCCCGATGTGCCTTATCAGTATGTCTTTCGGGTCGACGGTATGCGTCATTGCCGCGATGGTGCTGTCGTGATAGTCTTGCAGCTCGACCGTTATGTCGACGGTGCTTCTGGGGTAGGGGACGAGAAACGTGTTCTGAAACGATTTCTTAGTGGTTGCGGCCTCGCCGGTGGCGAGCCACTCCTGAAAGAGCGTCGAGAAAGGATGCCTGTATATAACCCTCTTTGTCGTGGCGTCTCTCACTGTTATCTGTCCGTTTCCTTTCAGAGGCAGTTCGGCCAAGCGGCTCCTGCGGCCGTACCACCGGGGTATTCTGAAGAGTTCGTCCACGTAGATGCTCTGCACGGTCTTGTTGCCGGCGAATATATAGTCGAGCCGCAGCGTGCTGTCTGTGAAATACTCGTCAAACTGCTGTGCCGCGGCCGTCATGCAGGCCAGCAGCCAAAGTGCTGCAATCAGATGTCTTTTCATATCAGTTCCTTTATCAATGTCTTAATGTATTCCCTGTCCCAGTCGTCGCGGTGACTTTTGATGCCGTCATATTGCAGTATGTCGATATCGGCCGTGACGATGCCGCGGGCGGTGCTCTCCGCAGTCCTGCCGCATGCAGCCTCAATCCGTTTCATGGCCGCAATCAGTTCGTCAAGGTTCATGCTGCATGTTCCCGTCACCACCTGATTCATGAATCTGTCCGATTCGATGCCTATTGGGGCGGTCCATAGCCTGCGGCTTGCCTTCATGCCGCCGACGATACGGCTGAGCAGCTTGATGGCCTTGTCAAGGTTCGCCTCGTGCCCGGTGTTTGTGCCGAGTGCTATTATGACGTTGTGCGTCAGGCCGTTATCTCCCATCACCTTATGCTTTGCGTATTGATGAATGACTCGAAGACATCCTGATAGCCGTTGAAGACGTTGATGTCCACGTCTCCGTGTATGCCGTTGACATGCCCGTCGGGCGACAGCTGCCAGTATACCAGCTTCACATCTGGCTTATACTCTCCATACCTCGCTATCCATACGTTATAGTTCTTCTTTATGTCCGGTGCGAGGTTGAGGTACTTGTTTACGAATGTCTGGTTGATATACAGTATCGGTTTCACTCCGGTGTGCCTCTTGACAGCCTGCATCCACGCCCTTATGGAGTTGAACATGGCCTCCGGTCCGCCCATCCTCATTATCTGGCTGTGCGTTGGTTCTACGTCGAGCACAGGCGGGAAGTCGCCCTTGCGGAAGCAGGTGTTCCTTATGAAGAACCGTGCCTGCGCCGCTCCGCTCGTCTTTGTGGAAAAGAAATGATATGCCCCGCAGTGCAGGCCGTGCTTCCGTGCCTGTGCATAGTCGGCCTTGTAGTAGCGGTTGCGTATGCTCGTCCCTTCGGTAGACTTGATGTATATGAACGTCACGGGATAGTCTACCGTGCCGCTGATGTTCTTCTTGCTCAGATGTCCGAGGTTGGTGATGCGCAGTCTGTTCCAGTATATGGGATAGTACTTTCGCTCCTTGCCATGCTGATACCTTGATATGTCTATGCCGTATATCCGTTCCGAGGTGTAGCTGATGCGCTCCCCTTTATATATGCCGTCCTTCCATTCTCCTGCTCTGAGTCCTGAACGGCTTATCTCGAAGCCGAAGCCGTCGCGGCGGCCGTTACGCCACCGTCCTTCATAGTATGTCCCGTCTGTTGCCGTGTAGCTTCCGTGGCCGTCGGCAAGCCTGTATCTGTTGAACTGTCCGCGGTATACTCCGTTGCTGTCTGTCCGCCAGCCGTCTTGCAGGGTGTCGGCGTTCCATGTTCCGCAGACGAGCCGTCCCTCCGGATCTTCGCCGATACCGGTTCCTCGGCGCATGCCTTTCTGCCAATGACCGTTCTGCCACATGCCGCCGCTGCATTCTATGAAGACTCCCGATGGCGGTGTCTCCGTCAGCTTCCGCCATTGCGTCTTGTGAACGATGCGGATGCTGCTGCTTTCACGGATGCCGTCGAGCGTTCTCAGCAGCCTGTCTATAAAGCCCTTCTCCCTGCCGATATTCTCATGGTGCAGGGCAATCATTCCGAATCCTTCGTCCTGCACGTTGTGCGTGTTCAGGAAGTATTCGGTCTCATGCCCGGCTGCATCGAGCTGCCTTTTTCTTTCCAGCAGCTTTGCCTTGTAGTTCCCGATGATGGCGTGCAGTCTTTCCCCGTCTATGGATATGCGCTTGCCGTGCATTATCCCGTTTGAGGAGAAGGCTGCGTTGAAGAATGTTGAGTCGCCAGTTATGTCGCTGAAATACAACAGATTCCTGCCGTCTGCCTGAAGTACATTATATGAGCGGGTCTCTACATAGCGGTCGGCCGTCTTCCTGCTGCTGAAGGATGAGTACATCCACCATGCGGCAGTGGCCGCTATGAACAATGCGGCGAGGCTGAAGGCTATGGCTGTTCTCTTCTTTATGATGATGTAACCCTCCATCGGTTTGCGGTGATGTGAAACTAAAAGTCTGTGCCGTCTTCTCTTTTACCAAGAAGGTGGCACAGACGATGGTTTATTGCTGTCTTTTCTTTGCTGTCATTTCCGGAAACGCCCGCTATCCGTTCATGGACATAAGGAATTCCTCGTTGTTTCTTGTCTGTATCAGTCGGTCGCGCACGGTGTTCATTGCCTCCATCGGGTTCATCTCGCTGATGAACTTGCGGATTATCCACATGCGGTTCAGCGTGGTCGGATCCTGAAGCAGGTCGTCGCGGCGCGTGCTCGACTGAACGAGGTTCACGGCCGGGAAGATACGCTTGTTGCTCAGCGAGCGCTCGAGCAGAAGCTCCATGTTTCCTGTTCCCTTGAACTCTTCGAAAATCACCTCGTCCATCTTCGAGCCGGTGTCTATCAGTGCCGTGGCGATGATTGTCAGTGAGCCGCCGTTCTCTATGTTACGGGCGGCACCGAAGAATCTCTTGGGCTTCTGCAGGGCGTTGGCGTCGACACCTCCGGTGAGCACCTTGCCGCTTGCCGGACTTACGGTGTTGTAGGCACGGGCCAGACGTGTGATGGAGTCGAGGAATATCACGACATCATGTCCGCACTCGACCATGCGCTTCGCCTTCTCGAGCACGATGCCGGCAATCTTGACGTGCCTGTCGGCCGGTTCGTCGAACGTAGAGGCTATTACCTCGGCATTCACCGTGCGGCTCATGTCCGTCACTTCCTCCGGACGCTCGTCGATGAGGAGCATCATCAGGTATGCTTCGGGGTGGTTTGCCGCGATGGCGTTTGCAATATCCTTCATGAGGATGGTCTTACCCGTCTTCGGCTGTGCCACGATGAGTGCGCGCTGGCCCTTGCCGATGGGCGAGAAGAGGTCTACGATGCGGACGCTCGGGTTTGTCGTGTCCTTGTCGCCGCAGAGGCGGAACTTCTCTTCGGGGAAGAGCGGGGTGAGGTGCTCGAACGATACGCGGTCGCGCACTTCGCTCGGCTCGCGGCCGTTTATCTTGTCGACGGTGCTCAGTGCAAAGTATTTCTCGTTGTCGTGCGGCGGGCGTACGGTACACTCCACGACGTCGCCCGTCTTCAGGCTGTATTTCTTTATCTGCTGCGGAGATACATATATGTCGTCCGGTGATGACAGGTAGTTGTAGTCGCTCGACCTCAGGAATCCATAACCGTCGGACAACACCTCGAGGACGCCGTTTCCGGTGATTATGTCTGAGAAGTCGAACATGGGTTTCTGCTGTGTGTTTACAGCCGGAGCATGCATCAGTTCCACATCCTGCTGGTGCATCGTCGGCCTGTCGAAGATGTCGAGTGTGGGCATAGCTCCCTGGTCTTCTATCGGCAGGTCCACAACGGTGATGAAGTCAGTGCCGTCTCCAGGGTCTTCATCCCATACGGCATCGGCGTTTCCAGCCTTATCCTCTTCCTTGTTGTGCTGCGACATTTTCTCCTGTAACTGCTCCAGCAGACCCTTGTTTTCCTCGTTGTTGTCTTCAGCCGTGGCAAATTCTGCCTCGGGGATGGCTATCTGTCCGGCCTGCTCGGTCTCTGCCGGCTCTTCGTCCTGCGGTGCGGGTGCTGCCTCTTCTGCTGCTGCGGCCAGTTCCGCTGCCTTGGCGGCTTCAATCTCGGCCTTTGACCTCCGTCCCCTGCGCTTTGCCGGAGCTTTCTCCTGTTCCTCGGCTGTCTCGGCGGGAGCGGTTTCCTCTTCGGGTATGCTGCTCACCGGCAGGTCTCCGAACAACGAAGCCGGCTTCTCGTTAGCCTTGACATGTCTGTTCTTGAGGTCGAAGTTCTCGCCTTCCTTGCCGTTGACTGTATAGACCTTGTTCGTATCCTTCTTCACAATCCTTGTGCGTTTTCTCTTGGGTGCGGCCGTTGCGTTGGCAGCACTGTCTTCAGCCGCCTTGTCCAATATGGCATACACAACGTTCTCATGCCCGTCGTTGGCGGACACTTTAATGCCCAGTTGCTCTGCGATACCCACTAACTGTGGAATATCCATAGACTCAAGTTCTTCTTTTGTATACATACTATATTAAGTATATTCTTTTCCTATATGTAAATTTGAGATGGACGCGTTTCACGGATGGAAACGCCGTTTTCAAAAACGATGCAAATTTACTTATATTTTCTCACATATCCAAATAAAAAGCGACTAAATAATTAATTGAATAGCATTTGCTGGTGTTTGTGGTGTTTGCTGAGGTCGGTTGCGGCGTGTTGGCGGTGAGGCCGGATGCCGTTGCTGCCGGGCTCTTGCGGCGTGAGTGCCCGGTCGTGTTGCCGCGAGGCCGTTCTGATGATGTCGCGGAGCTGTTTTGATGGTGTGGCGGGTTACCCGTGAATGTGCAACGGGTTGCCTGCTGATGTATTCTGCCCGCTGTCAAAAGTGTTTTTGAGAGCTGTCAAAAGTGTTTTTGAGGGCTTGGCTAAGTGCTTTTGCCGCCTGACGGACATAATCCGGCGTTTTTGAGCCATGATAATTATCGGGATTTTAACTCCGGCTCGCACGGCTAAAATTTTGCAGTGTCGTGGAAAAGCAGTAACTTTGCGTTCACATTATAATAATACAACGGAACATAGAATGAAACAGACAAAGATTGTAGCTTCCATAAGCGACAGGAGATGTGACGTGGATTTTATCCGCCAGCTGTTTGATGCGGGCGTTAACGTAATCCGCATGAACACGGCACACGCCACTCCGGAGGGTATCAGGACAATAATAAGAAATACAAGGAGCGTATCCAAGCATATAGGAATACTTATTGATACGAAAGGACCGGAAATCCGTACGACGGGTTGTGCCGAGCCTATAGAATACAAGACGGGCGATGTGGTCAAGATTTTCGGACGCCCGGAAATGGATACTGAGCATGACATGATAAACCTGTCGTACGTCAACTTCGCAAATGACGTGCAGACGGGAAACCACATTCTCTTCGACGACGGTGCGCTTGACATGGAGGTCATCGGCATCAACGGACCGGCTGTGATTGCCCAGGTGCGGAACGACGGAGTGCTCGGAGCGCACAAGAGCGTCAACGTGCCTGGCGTGCATGTGGACCTGCCGGCGCTGACGGAGAAGGATATAAAGAACATAAACCTTGCTATTGACGAGGATATCGACTTCATCGCCCACTCGTTCGTGCGCAGTGCGGCGGATGTCAAGGCCGTGCAGGATATCCTCGACTCACGCGGCAGCGACATAAAGATTATCTCGAAGATAGAGAATCAGGAGGGTGTGGACAACATTGACGAGATTATCGGGGCTTCATACGGTATCATGATTGCCCGCGGCGATCTCGGTATAGAGGTGCCGATAGAGTGTATTCCCGGAATACAACGAAAGATTGTGCGCAAGTGCATGATAGCGAAGAAGCCGGTAATCGTGGCTACGCAGATGCTGCATACGATGATAAACAACCCGCGGCCTACGCGTGCAGAGGTCACGGACATCGCGAATGCCATATATTACCGTACCGATGCGCTCATGCTCAGCGGTGAGACTGCCAGCGGCAAATATCCCGTTGAGGCCGTGAAGACGATGGCTGCCATAGCGGAGCAGGCCGAGAAGGACAGGGTTTACAATAAGGAATACGACATACCGCTAAGCGAGAATTCGGATATAGCGGAGTTCCTTTCGCGCAGTGCCATAGAGGCCACGGAGCGTCTCGGGGTGAAAGGTATCATCACGGACAGCAAGACGGGATATACCGCACGTAACCTTGCCGCCTTCCGCGGTCCGAACCCCGTGCTGGCCATCTGCTATAAGGAGAAGACGCAGCGGTGGCTTGCTCTGAGCTACGGTGTAATCCCCGTGGCGCAGCATGAGCAGATAGGCCCGGAAGAGCAGTTCCTCGCAGCCCTGCGCATGCTCCGTCAGAAGGGATATCTCAGCATGGACGACAAGGTGGCCCACCTGAGCGGCAGCTTCCACGAGGGCGGGGGAACGACATTCCTTGAGATTAACAAGGTGAGCGAGGTCTTTGAGCGCTCATATACGTTCCATCTTCCGGAAGCGGACAAGATTAGATGAGTAGCGGGGAGTTATGAGACATCACATCTTTAATATATAAAAGATGCGGATTTAATAAATAAAAGACGCGGAAAACAGGATTCAAGTCCTGCTTTCCGCGTCTTCTTTGTTATTGATGCACCTGTCTGTTTGTGCTTATTTACATACCGGTATCTTCTCCACACGGCGCTGATGGCGTCCGCCTTCGAACGGCACGCAGAAGAATTCGTCCATTATCTTTGCTGCCGTGTTGTTGTCGATGAACCGTCCGGGCATGACGAGCACGTTGGCGTCGTTGTGCTGGCGGATGAGATGGGCAATCTCAGGTATCCATGCCAGGCCGGCCCGCACGCCTTGATGCTTGTTCAGCGTCATGTTGATGCCCTCGCCGCTGCCGCAGATGCCGATGCCGGGATATACCTCACCGTTCTCTATTCCTTCTGCCAGTGCATGGCCGAAGTCGCTGTAGTCACAGCTAAGGTCGCTGTATGTGCCGTAGTCCTTGTAAGGATAACCGTGCTCTTCGAGATACTGTATCACGAACTTCTTTAACGGATAGCCAGCGTGGTCGCTTGCTATTCCCACTGTCTTGATTTCCATAGGGTAAGAAAAAAGAGACGGATATGCCTGCCGGCAGCCTTGCGGCGTCCCTTCGGCACATCCGTCGGATTGGTTATTATTCAGCTAAGAAAGCCTTTACCTGCTTGTATACGTTCTCTCCTGTGTAGCCAAGTTTCTCGTCGAGAACCTTGTAGGGAGCGGAGAAGCCGAAGCTCGGCATGCCCCATACGCGGCCGTTGGCACCTACGAGTCCCTCGAGGGTGACGGGAAGGCCTGCCGTCATGCCGAATATCTTGGCGCCTGCGGGCAGGATGCTCTCCTGATACTCCTTGCTCTGGTTGCGGAACAGACCCTCAGACGGTACGCTGACGATGCGTATCTTCACGCCGTCCTTGCGGAGCAGCTCGGCACCGGCTACGAGAGTGGAAACCTCCGAACCGCTTGCTAAGAGGATAACATCGAACTCCTCGTCAGACCCAGCCACGATGTAGGCACCCTTGCGGGCCTGCTCATAGTCGTTGCCGGCGGGCAGCTTGGTGATGTTCTGGCGTGAGAAGATGAGTGCTGTGGGGGTCTCCATGTTCTCCATGGCCATGGCCCAGCATACCGTTGTCTCATCGGCGTCGGCCGGACGGAACACGCGCACGCTGTCCTTGCCGTGGTGGTTCTTCAGTTTCTCCATGAGGCGTATCTGTGCTTCCTGCTCTACGGGCTCATGGGTAGGTCCGTCCTCGCCAACGCGGAATGCGTCGTGGGTCCAGATGAACTTGATGGGCACCTCCATGAGGGCTGCCATGCGGACGGCGGGTTTCATATAGTCGGAGAATACGAAGAACGTACCGCAAGCCGGGATGACGCCTCCATGCAGGTACATACCGATGCACATGCAGGCCATGGTGAGCTCGGCAACGCCTGCCTGGAAGAAGGCGCCGCTGAAATCGTCGGCCTGAAGAGAGGTCGTCTTCTTGAGGAAGCCGTCAGTCTTGTCGGAGTTGGAGAGGTCGGCAGATGCGCATATCATGTTGGGAACCTGCTCGGCAAGAACTCCGAGGCAAGCTGCGCTGGCTGCACGCGTGGCTGAGTTCTCTTTCTGTACGAGGGCGCTCCAGTCTACCTTCGGCGCGTTGCCGCTGAACCACTCCTTCATCAGGGCTGCCTTCTCGGGGTTAGCCTTAGCCCACTCGGCCTCGGCAGCGTGGCGCTCAGCCACGATTTTCTTCAGTTCTTCGCGGCGGTCGGCATACAGCTTCTCCACTTCGGGGAAGATGGCGAACGGTGCTTCGGGGTTCCCGCCCAGGTTCTTGATGGTGTTCACGTACGCATCGCCGCCGAGCGGAGCGCCGTGGGTGTTGATGCAGGCCTCATAGCTCGTGCCGTCGGCACGCAGGGCCCCCTTGCCCATAATGGTCTTTCCGATGATGAGTGTCGGGCGCTTCTCTTCCTTCTGTGCAGCCTTGAGGGCCTCGCGTATCTCGTCGGCATCGTTTCCGTTGCATGTGATGACGTTCCAGCCCCATGCCTTGTACTTAGCCTCGGTGTCCTCTTTCATCACGACGTTGGTGGGGGTTGACAGCTGGATGTCGTTCGAGTCGTAGAACATGATGAGGTTGTTCAGTCCCAGGATACCCGCAATGCGGCCTGTGCCTTGGGAAATCTCTTCCTCTACACCGCCGTCGGAGATGTATGCGTAGATCTTATGCTGCATGGCACCTTTGCCCAGACGTGCCTCGAGGAACTTCTCAGCTATGGCGGCGCCGGCTCCGAAGGTGTGTCCCTGGCCGAGCGGACCGCTGGTGTTCTCTATTCCGCGTGCGAGGTCACGCTCGGGATGGCCCGGGGTGGGAGAGTCCCACTGACGAAACTCCTTCAGCTCGTCGAGGGTGAACTTGCCCTGCAGTGCGAGGGCAGAGTAGAGCATGGGCGACATGTGGCCAGGATCGAGGAAGAAACGGTCGCGTCCCTCCCAATTGGGATTCTCGGGATCGTAAACAAGGAACTCGGAGAAGAGCACATTGATGAAGTCTGCTCCACCCATAGCGCCACCGGGGTGACCCGAGTTGGCTTTCTCTACCATTGAAGCGGCGAGGATACGGATGTTATCCGCCGCCTTTTTCATAAGATTCTTATCGTTCATATCTATATATGTATTAGAGGTTTATTTATTTTTGAATGAGTAAGCGTTGCATGACAGGTCTTGCTTTAACCGGTATTCTGTGGCATATTGCCGTTCCGGCTCTTCTTAGCCTGTCTAATGCAAAGATACTATTTAATATTGATAACGACGATTGATTTGGCCGGAATCTCAGCCGTCAGTACGTTCTTCTTTAGTTTTGCACCCTTGAACTGCGCCGGTTTTACAACATCCGGATGCTCGAAGTCGTTGTAATCGGTGATGTTCTTGCATGTGAGTATGCGGCCGGTGACTGTCTTTCCGGTGAATCCGTCGAGGTTGATGTCGATTTTCTGTGCCTTGTCGAGACTCACGTTTGCCATCGAGATGATGATTGAGCCGTCTGTCTGCTTTGCGGCGGATGTGTTGAGGAGTGCTATTTTCCGGCCGTCGCGTGCGTGCTGGTCGCCGCGCACGTCGATGCTGTCGCACTTGAAGTCCATGGGCAGGTAGGTGGCTTCCTGGAATCCCTTGTACATCTCGAACACATGGTATGTCGGAGTGAGCACCATGTGCCCCGTTCCCTTCTGGTCTGTGAGAATCATTGACTGGAGAACGTTCACCACCTGTGCGATGTTGGCCATGCGCACGCGGTCGGTGTGGCGGTGGAAGACGTTTAGCGAAAGGGCGGCCACGAAGGCGTCGCGCATGGAGTTCTGCTGATAGAGGTGTCCGGATACGGTGCCGGGCTCCTCATCCCACCATGTTCCCCATTCGTCAACGAGCAGTCCGATCTGCTTTTTCGGGTCTTTCTGGTCCATGATGGCGGCGTGCTTGTTGATGACATCCTCGATGCCGAGGCACTTTCCCATGGTCCAGTAATAGTCGTCGTCGCTGAACTTCACGGCCGAACCTTTCGAACCGCTCCAGCCGGTCACGGTGTAGTAGTGGAGGGAGAGGCCGTTCATGCGGTGGCCGACGTTGTTCATCAGCACCTTCGTCCAGTTGTAGTCGTAGTCGCTGGCTCCGCTGGCAATCTTGTAGAGCTTCGTGCCGTCATATTCGCGGCAGTATACGGAGTAGCGGCGGTAGAGGTCGGCATAATATTCGGGGCGCATGTTGCCACCGCACCCCCAGCTCTCGTTGCCCACGCCGAGGAACTTGATTTTCCATGCCTTGTCGCGACCGTTCTCGCGGCGCAGCTTTGCCATCGGCGTGTCTCCGTCGCTGGTCATATACTCCACCCACTTGGCCAGTTCCTCGACAGTGCCGCTTCCCACGTTACCGCTTATGTAGGGCTCGCAGCCCAGCATCTCGCAGAGGTTGAGGAACTCGTGTGTACCGAAGGAGTTGTCCTCGATGGTTCCGCCCCAGTTGTTGTTCTGCATCTTCGGACGTTTCTCTCTCGGGCCTATGCCGTCCATCCAGTGATATTCGTCGGCGAAGCATCCGCCCGGCCAGCGCAGCACGGGAATCTGCAATGCTTTCAGAGCATCGAAAACATCCTTGCGGTAGCCGTTGACATTGGGTATCTGAGAGTTCTCTCCGACCCAAAGTCCGCCGTAGATACATGAGCCGAGGTGCTCGGCAAACTGGCCGTATATCTCCTTGTGTATCTTCTGTTCTCCCTTGTTGACGTGTATTGTGGCTGTCGCGTTGCCGGCAAATGCAGCCGACGACATGGCCGCCGTTATGGTGAGAGTTGCGAATAGTCTTTTCATTTTCTTTTGTTGTGCTTATTAATAATATGTATAAAAGGGAATTATCCCTGATGGAAGGCTCTTCGGGAATATTGGAGAGCCTTTGCCGAGTGTATCCGGCAGTGCTTTATTTACAGCTGTTGGCAGCACGGTCTGTAAACGGGCCGTCCCTAATAGGCGAGCGGTCCGTTTACTATTGGATGAACGTGCCTTTGCAAATAAGGAATGCCACGTCCGCGGAAACCATCATTTCTTGTGCTCAACAGCAGCATGCTCCACAGGAAGGCATGCCTTGTAGTTCTCGATGTAGGCGTTGAAGCCTGCCACATCTTCAGCCGTGGGGGCTATCTCCTCACCTGTGTTGCCTGCAAAGACAACGTCATCGAGGTAGTCGGCAAGCGGTTGCTTCTTCTCATTGTTGACGAGATAGGAAGCAAGCAGGGCTATACCCCACGCTCCGCCTTCGCCCGCAGTCTCCATGACTGATATCGGAGAGTTGATGGCGGCAGCGAGAAAGCTCTGACCTACGCCCTTCGTCTTGAACAGTCCGCCGTGGCCGGTGATTCGGTCGACCTTTATCTTCTCATCGTTGAAGAGGATGTCGTTTCCTATTTTCAGAACGGCAACAGAGGCATAGAGATTGGCACGCATGAAATTGGCAAGGTTGAACTTGTCGTTAGCCGAACGTATGAACATCGGGCGGCCTTCAGCAAGGCCAGTGACGGGTTCGCCAGAAATATAGTTGTATGCGATAAGGCCGCCGCAGTCTGCGTTGCCCTTCAGAGCGTTGTTGTACAGTTTGCCGTAAATCTGGTTCATGTCTACCGGAATGCCGAGCAGCTCCTGGTATTCGCGAAACAGGCCTACCCATGCGTTCAGGTCAGAGGTACAGTTGTTGCAGTGCACCATGGCTACGGGACTGCCGTCAGGAGTGGTCACCATGTCAATCATCTCGTAAGGCTTAGACAGGTCTTTCTCCAGTACAATCATAGAGAATGATGATGTGCCGGCCGACACGTTACCGGTGCGCTGGCGTACGGCGTTGGTTGCCACCATACCTGTTCCGGCGTCGCCTTCTGGCGGACACAATGGGATGCCGGGCTTGAGATGACCTGAAATGTCGAGCTTCTTTGCGCCTTCCTCAGTGAGGAAGCCAGCATTCTCTCCGGCCTGAAGCACCTTCGGGAATATGTCGAGCAGCGTCCAACCGTATCCTTTGGGGGCGATGAGTTGGTTGAACTTGTCCACCATCTCGGCCGAGTAGTCCTTTGTCTCGGGGTCAATCGGGAGCATACCTGAAGCGTCACCGATGCCGAGCACCTTCTGGCCGGTCAGCTGCCAATGGATATATCCGGCAAGCGTGGTCTGGAAGCTGATGTCCTTTACGTGTTCCTCATTATATAATATAGCCTGATAGAGGTGGGAGATGCTCCAGCGGAGCGGGATGTTATAGACGAAGAGTTCCGACAGCTCGGCAGCGGCCTGTGCCGTGTTGGTGTTCCGCCAAGTGCGGAACGGCACGAGGATTTCCTCTTTGTCGTTAAAAGCCATGTAGCCGTGCATCATGGCGCTGACGCCGATGGCTGCCAGTATCTCAATCTCTGTGTCGTAGAGTTCTCGGACATTGGCGCGCAGGTCTGCATAACAGTCTTGAAGTCCGTACCAGATGGCTTCGGTGCTGTATGTCCACAATCCGTCGACGAGCTGATTCTCCCATTCGTGGCTACCCTGTGCTATGGGATTGTTGTCCTGGTCGATGAGGACGGCCTTTATTCTCGTAGAGCCGAACTCAATGCCGAGGATGGCCTTGCCTGACTCTATGGTTTGCTTTGCATTCGTATTCATGATGAAAACATTTGTTGCTGTTGTGAATATTGGAATTCAACGCGAAGACGCAAGGCGCAAAGAAAAGACTTTGTGCTCTTGCGTCTTTGCGTTGAGGTTGTCTGATTGGTGTGGCGTGATTAGCAGAGTGCCTTGTTTAGCATGTAGTAAACCTCGTTCACGCGGAGCTCGCGGCGGAAGTTGTCCACCGTTGTGTCGTTGTTGATGAGGAGGCACTCGATGCCGGCAATCTCTGCGTAGTCCTGCCAATACTCGTCGGTGAGGTCGTAAGAGAAGCAGCTGTGATGTGTGCCGCCTGCATAAATCCAGCATCCTGCGCCAACCTCGAAGTTGGGCTGAGGTATCCACAGTGCCGATGCTACAGGGAGCTTAGGCAGCGGTTTCGGTTCGATGCAGTCCACGTCGTTGACGATAAGGCGGAAGCGGTTGCCCATATCTACTACGGTGGCAGTCACTCCCTTGCCTACCTTTGATGTGAACACGAGGCGGGCTGTCTGGCTCTTGCGTATGCCGATACCGAGGAAGTGAACCTCAAGGCGCGGACGGGCTGTTGCGATGAGCGGGCAAACCTCGAGCATGTGAGACTGAAGGATGGCGCTCTGCTCGCCGTTGAAGTTGAGAGTGTAGTCTTCAAGGAAAGAACAACCGCCCTGCAGGCCTTGATTCATTACCCATACGGTGCGGTAAAGTGCAGCCGACTTCCAGTCGCCCTCGGCGCCGAAGCCATAGCCTTCTGCCATGAGACGCTGCGAAGCAAGACCTGGAATCTGGTCGAATCCAAGGCCGGTATTCTCAACGTTCACGTCGCCAAGGTCGTCGAAGTTTGTCGTGAAGCCTTTGGCTCCCTTTGCTTCGAGCACAGCACGGAGTGTGAGTTCGGCCTTGGCTGCATTCCATACCTTCTTGTAGGCTTCCGTTGCCTTGTCTTCCAGCTCGGCATCGTGGTCGTAAAGGCGGAAGTATTCGGCTACGAGAGCGTCTACATCAGCATCCTTTACCTCGTTGAAATATTGCATGACCTCGCTGAACGGGCAGTAGTCAACGTGATAGCCCAGAACCTGCTCGGCGGCCACCTTGTCGCCGTCGGTCACTGCCACATTGTTCATCTGATCGCCGAAGCGCAGGATGAGCATGTCCTGAGAGTCGGCCCAAGCGGCGCATACCCTTGACCATACCGCGATGTGGTCCTGTGTCTTCTCGTCTTTCCAATATCCGACAACGAGCTTGCGGCGTATACGCATGCGTGAGATGATGTGTCCGAACTCGCGATCGCCGTGTGCGCTCTGGTTAAGATTCATGAAATCCATGTCCATTGTATCCCATGGAATCTCCTCGTTGAACTGTGTATGCAGGTGAAGCAGCGGCTTGTGGAGAATCTGCAGACCGTGAATCCACATCTTGGCAGGGGAGAATGTGTGCATCCATGTGATTACTCCGATACATTTCTTCTCGTTGTTTGCCTGGGCAAAGATGTCTGCAACTTCTTTCGAACTGTTGGCTGTGCCTTTGTATACCACCTTAACGGGCAGGCGGCCGGAGTTGTTCAGTCCGTCAACCATTTCCTTTGAATGTCCGTCTACCTGTACTACGGCGTCGCCTCCATAGAGTAGCTGTGCGCCTGTCACGAACCATACTTCGTAGTTCTCAAATGCTTTAATCATAATAATAAGTTGTTTGTCAGCCCTGCAAGGAATCACGGAATATTCTCATGTACAACCCGATGGGGCGCTTTCTGTCTGTTCCGTGTCTTTAAATCCGTTGTTTCCAAGACTGTTGGTTATTGTTAGTTATCAGTTAATTATCAGTTGTATATTTGCCTGTTATCAGTATATTTATATATATAATACTGGATATTGTCGTCTTACGGGGCAGTCCCATTCATATATTAAATACGTTTCTGTCGCCCTTTTCCCCTTTGTGGATATTGAGAAATGTCACTTATAGCATATTATACCTTTACATCTCCTTCACTTTTGGAAAGTTGGAAGGGACTTTTTCTGATTGTTATTTATGTATATCTCCTCTCATTGGGGACGGTCGGGTGGGACCGCTTTCTTATTTCTTTTTCTGTCCGTAATATGCGTTCGGTCCGTGCTTGCGGCTGAAGTGCTTTTCAATGAGCAGCGGGTTCATCGTCGTTTCCGGATTTACGGAGTAAGAAACGAAAGCCATCTTGGCTACCTGCTCCATCACAACAGCGTTGTAGACAGCGTTGTCAGCATCTTTTCCCCATGAGAAGGGCCCGTGGTTCTTCACGAGTACGCCCGGAGTATGAACCGGATTGATACCGCCGGATTTGATGCGGTTTACTATTACGTTGCCGGTCTCCAACTCGTATTCACCTTTGACCTCGGCTTCGGTCATATCGTCGGTGCAGGGGATGTTGTCGTGGAAATAGTCGGCGTGTGTGGTGCCTATATTGGGAATGTCCTTACCTGCCTGTGCCCATGCTGTAGCGTATGTGGAATGAGTGTGCACAATGCCGCCAAGTTCAGGAAAGGCTCTGTATAGTACGAGGTGCGTAGGAGTGTCGGACGAAGGATTGAGGTCGCCTTCGACAACCTTGCCGCTTTCCAAGTCAACAACAACCATGTCTGATGCTTTCATGTTGTCGTAGCTGACACCTGATGGTTTGATTACAACGAGGCCCTTCTCACGGTCTATTCCAGACACGTTGCCCCATGTGAATATCACGAGGTTGTGCTTTACCAGGTCGAGGTTGGCACGGAATACTTTTTCTTTGAGTGCTTCTAACATAATCTATAATTTGAAATTTGGTTCTTCCTTGTATGTCTTTTTGTTGAACCGATAAAGGTATGCTCCGCGCTTTGAGCTTGTCTTGTCTATCAGTTCTGTCTTCTCGATGAAGTCCATATCCTTGATACGCTTGCGGAAGTTGCGCTTGTCAACTTCTTCGCCGCATACGGCTTCATATAATTTTTGTAGCTGGGTGAGCGTAAACAGGTTGGGTAACAGCCTGAAACTGATGGGCTCACGTGATATCTTTTCCTGCATCATGTGGTGAGCTTTGGCCACCATCTCGTTGTGGTCGGAGTACATATGCGGCAGTTCGCCTATGTTGACCCATACCACGTTGTGTTGCTTTTGCAGGTTCTCGTCATAGTCCTTGGTGTTGATGAGTGCATAATAGACGATTGAGATTACTCGCTCGCCCGGATCGCGGTCAACGTTTCCGAATGCTCCCACCTGACGCATATACAGGTTTTTAAGTCCTGTGAGTTCAAAGAGCACCCTGTTTGCAGCGTCATTGATGCTCTCATTGTTTTTTACGAATCCTCCGTAGAGCGACCATTGGCCGCATCCGGGATTGAGTCGGCGCCGTCCTATGAGGACGCGCAGCTTGCCTTCGTCGAAACCGAATATAATACAGTCTACCGAGACAAGCACTTTTGAATGTTGTTCGTAGTAGGGCTCCCTTTTGTCCCTTTTGGGAAAGTCTTCAGCAGGGGAATCTTTATAATTCATAGATAATCGTTACGTTCTTTATATAATCCCCTGCCGCGCCTTATGGTTGGGCGGCAGGGGAGAGTGTAAGGGTATATTACCAGAAGTAATAATAGAATGCAGCTGTGATGCTGAGGATAATTACCGAATGGATAACATCCCATTTGTTCCAGCTCGCGCGTGTTTCGGCGCGCTGCTCGGGAGTAGAGGTTCCGAATACGAGACCGCGGATTTTCTCCTCGGACGGCGCTTCGGTGGCGAGGCTGACGATGATGACGACGAGACAGCAAACTACAAGCATTACACCGCAGAAGTAGAGCCAGTTGAAGTCATAGAATAACCATTTGAACCAGTTATCTGTTGCATCAGTGGCATTGCTATAGTAAACCTTTGCACTCAGGCGGGTGAGACCTATTATCATACCTGACAGCAGACCCCACATACCGCCTTTGGCTGAAGCACGCTTCCATGTAATTCCGAGCAGGAAGGCTGCTGCGATACCAGGAGCAAGCACAGACTGAACGTCCTGCAGGTAATTGTAGAGCACATCACCTACAGATTTCATGATGGGAATCCATAGTATACCGAGGACAACGATTACAACAGTGGCGGCCTGACCGATTTTCACGAGGGCTTTCTCTGATGTATTGGGCTTGAAACGCTTGTAGAAGTCGATGGTGAAGAGCATTGCCGAAGAGTTGAACAGCGATGCGAGTGAAGACATGAGGGCTGCAAGGATACCGCAGACAACAAGACCTTTCACGCCGGCGGGCAGTAGCTTAGCAACGAGTGAGGGGAATGCAGCATCGGCGCTGGGAAGTACATAAACGCCAGTGGCAAGCTCAATCTGATTCTTGGACATAGCGAATGCAATCATGCCGGGGATGAGGAACAGGAACACGGGCAGCAGTTTCAGGTATGCTCCGAAGATGGTTCCGCGGCGTGCTTCCTTCTCGTTCTTGCCCGAGAGTACGCGCTGAACGATGAACTGGTCGGTACACCAATACCAGAAACCGATTACTGCCGAGCCAACAAGAGCGCCGAGCCATGGATAATCCGGGTCGCGCAGATCACGGATAAGGTTCGTCATGTGGTCGCCGTATTCGTTAACCTCGACAGCTTTGCATGTCTCCATCATGACATCCCATCCTCCGAGGGCACGCAGACCCAGCACGAGGATGATGAGTGAGCCGAGCAACAGGATAGGAGTCTGAAGCACTGAGGTGTAGAGAACGGATTTCATACCACCGAATATGGTGTAGAGAGCCGTGATAACAACAAGTCCGATAGCGGCAATCCAGAAGAAGTCGATACCCCAGAGTTCCTTGATACCGAATACCTGTTGGAACACGAGACCACCGGCATAAACCGTTACGGCTACCTTTGTCAGCACGTATGAAATCAGTGAGATTACCGACAGGATAGTGCGGCTTGCCGAATTGTAGCGGCGCTCGAGGAATTCAGGCATTGTATATACCATTGAGCGTGTGTAGAAAGGTACGAATACCCATCCGAGGATAAGTATCATCCAGCCTTGAATCTCCCAGTGAGCCATGGCCATACCTGATGAAGCTCCGGCTCCGGCGAGTCCGATGAGGTGCTCCGAACCGATGTTCGATGCAAAGATGGAGGCACCTATGGCAATCCATGTAGCGTCCTTACCTCCGAGAAAATAGTCTGCTGAGTCATTGTTCTTTTGGGATATCACCCATACTACTATGCCTATCAGTGCCAGACAGAACACACCAATGACAAGCCAATCTAATAATTCCATAGTTGTTTTTTACCTTTAGTTGTTAATTGGGTTAGTTTTAATAGTTCCTTAATCTTATTTAATCGAGAATTTATAAGCCACGTGGCTGTAGTATTTCTCGCCTGGCTTCACGTAAGGTGAGGGCCAATCTTTCTTGTTAGGTGAGTCGGGGTACTTCTGACTCTCGAGGCAGACAGATACGTGCTTGGGATATTTGATACCCTTCTTGCATGCTATGCCTGTTCCTTGGAAGTTGCCTGTGTACACTTGGACACCCGGTTCGTTGGTAAACATTTCGAGCATGATGCCTGTCTTGGGCGAATAGAGGGATGCTGCCACCTGCGTGTCGTCGCCCTTGCCGTTTTTATATGTATTCAAGCACCAGTTATGGTCGTATCCGGTAGCATTCTTTATCTGCTGGAAGGTTGTGTCTACGATTGTCTCCTGTATGGCATGAGCTTTGCGGAAGTCCATCGGGGTACCATCGACAGGGGCAATCTCGCCGGTTGTCATATATGTAGAGTCGGCAGGGGTATAGTTGTCGGCATTCACATACAGAACCATATCCATGCCTTCGTTGGCCGGATCACCGTTGAGGTTGAAATAAGAGTGGTTTGTCATGTTTATCACGGTCTCCTTATCGGTTGTTGCCTCAAAGGTAATGTCGAGTGTATTGTCGCTCAGCACGGTATAGGTGGTGGTGGCAGTTACGGTTCCGGGGAATCCGTTGTCGCCGTCCGGCGATATGATGGTGAGTTTAAGTGTCGAATCGTTGGGCTGTTCTGCATCATAGACCTGATACATCCATCCTGTCGGTCCTCCATGCAGGCAGTGTCCGAAATTATTTTGCGGCAGTTGATACTCCTGTCCGTCCACGGTAATCTTACCCTGATTGATGCGGTTGGCATAGCGTCCCACTGAAGAGCCGTAGTCGCTCGGCGAGTTCTCTGCATCTGCATATTGTGCTACATTGTCATATCCAAGAACCACATCGGTTGGATTTCCATCTTTGTCTGGTACTACGAGTGAAACAACGCGTCCTCCAAAGTTGGTGATGCATACCTCCATTCCCTTGCTGTTCTTCAGTGTGAAGAGAGCTGTCTTCTTTCCGTTAATGACAGAGTCGAATCTTACGGGGTCAAGTCCCGAAACCGTGGTGTCCTGCTGCTGGCCGGATCCACATGCCGTCAGCATTGCTGTAACAATGCCGAGCCCTAAGAATGATGTTTTTAGGTCTTTCATTATCAGTAGTTTTAATTATATGTTAAAGACAATGTTAATAACGGTGCTAAATTACTATTAAATTTTGAGAAAACAATGGAAAACTGCTGCTTTTTTTATTAAATAGTGTTGGTTTTACACTAATAGGTTGTGTTTTAACGTTCTTTAGTACTGCGAACTCCTTATATCAGGCTATTTATCTGCTATTTGTAGGCTGGATTAAAGCATAGAGCTGGTTTGTTGTTTCTTGGCCGTATAATAGTTAAGGATACTGATAATAGATAAGTTGATGTTTGACAGCACTGGTGGTAAGATAATGTAGTATAATGATTACGTTATTCTTATTGCATGGTACGGAAAGAGGATGCACCATTCCGGTGCATCCTCTTTATTATCAGGCTAAATGAATGTCTGTCAGCATATCTTGCGTGAGCCGTCGCCGATGACTACATCATATACCTTTGGCTCGTGGCCATACTTGGCATTGAACTTAGCCTTGGCATCGGAGATGAACTTGTCGTAGAGTTCTTCTTTTACGAGGTTGATGGTACAGCCGCCAAAACCGCCACCCATGATGCGGCTACCGGTTACTCCGTTTTCCTTGGCGATATCGTTCAAGTAGTCGAGTTCCTCGCATGAAACCTCATATTCCTTTGAAAGACCGTAGTGGGTCTCGTACATTTTTTTGCCTACAGTCTCGTAGTCGCCAGCGTTGAGGGCGTCGCATACAGCGAGCACGCGGTCTTTCTCGCCCAGTACGAACTTGGCACGGCTGTAGTCCTCAGCTCCTATTTCGTCCTTAACCTCTTCGAGCTGCTCCCATGTGCAGTCGCGCAGAGTTTCAAATTTTCCTTCCGGATGCTTTGCTGCGATGTGCTTTACAACGTTCTCGCAGCTGTTACGGCGGTCGTTATAGGGTGAGCCAGCCAGCTCGTGCTTAACCACAGAGTCGAGCAGTACGAGCTTGTATCCTACCGGATTGAAGGGGAAATACTCAAACTCGCGGCTGCGGCAGTCGAGGCGCATCAGGCATCCTGCCTTGCCGAAGACGCTGGCAAACTGGTCCATGATGCCGCAGTTAACGCCGCAGTAGTTGTGCTCAGTAGCCTGTCCGGCCAATACTATATCCCACTTGCTCACCTTGTTGTCTCCGAAGAGGTCGTTCAGTCCGCATGCGAAGCAGCTCTCCATTGCAGCGGAAGATGACATACCGGCACCGAGTGGTACATCTCCGGCAAAAGCTATGTTATAGCCCTTTACCGGTACACCCAGCTTTTTCATCTCAAGGCTGATGCCGTAGATGTAGCGTGCCCAGCTTGCCTTGGGGCCTGCGGGGTCGTTGAGGTCGAAGTCAACGCGATCCTTAAGGTCGATGGAGTATGCACGCACGGTGCTTTCTGTGCCGTTGGGGCGCATCTCCGCCATAATACCCTTGTCCACTGCACCGGGGAAAACGAATCCTCCGTTATAGTCTGTGTGCTCACCAATCAGGTTAATACGTCCTGGAGAGGCATATATGTTGCCCTCCTTGCCATCGAAATGCTTGATGAAGCGGCTTCTTACAAATTCTATATCCATAGTCGTTAATTGTTTTATTATAAAGTTATGTTGTTTCAATCAGAACTATTTGCTCAGTCCAATCTTGCTTCCCCAATTGCAGAACCAAATGATGTAGGCATAGTAAACGAACATGATGCACATTGCTATAATCACTCCGGTCATGTCTACGATAAGTCCCATGATAGGCATAAGGATAGCTGCGCCAATCACGCCGGTATTGATAACGCCTGATGCAGCTTTCGTGTGAGGACCGAGATTTTGCAGGCCGAGGTTGAAAATGAGCGGCCACATTACAGAGTGGAACAATCCTGCGGCCAGCATGCACCAAATGCCGAACATGCTACTTGAGAAGAGCAGGGATATCAGAATACAGAATGCTCCGAGGCATAGGCATGCTGTGAGCAGTTTGCGGGGTTCGAATTTTGTAAGTATGGCTGCACCAATGAAACGTCCTACCATCATACCACCCCAATAAAATGCCAGGAAGTTGGTCACGATATCTGAGACATCAGTGCCTGCATATTCGGGCAATAGTTCAAAACGATACTTCAACATTGACGGTACACCGATTTCCACACCCATATACATGAAGATACCAAGGGCGCCGAGCCACACGTGTGGATATTTGAAACAGCTGCTCTTGTATTCGTGTTTCATACCGGCTTCTTCATCCTGCTTGCCTTCATCAATTTTCGGGAGCTTGAGCAGGACGAGTATCAAACCGATAACGAGGGTGAATATGCCGAGGCCGAGATATGGACCGGGTACATATTCGGGTGCCGGGGTCTTGCCGGAGATGATTATTTGGGTGATGAAGATAGGAGCTACAGTTGTCGCTACAGAGTTGAGGGCCTGAGACAGTGTCATGCGGAATGCTCCTTTCTCAGGTGAACCGAGTACCATTACGTATGGGTTTGCCACATTCTGAAGCATCACGATACCCATTGCTACTATACACATGGTTCCGAGGAACACGGCATATACATTGGCTCCGGATGAAATGGCGGCGTTGATGCCAAGCGAGTTTATTACAAAGCCGATGCCAACGACGGTCAATCCGAGTATCATCGTACCCTTATAACCAATCTTGCTCATAAGGAGCGAGAACGGTATTGCCAACAGATAGGCTCCATAGAATGCTGAATTCACGTACTGTCCGTCTTGTGCTGTCAGGTTGAATGCTTTAGAACAGAACGGAATCATAGAATTGTTCATCGTCGTCACAAATCCAATGAGGAAGCAGACTATGAACACGACAATTAGTGCGAACGTATAGTTCGGCCTTTGATTTTGACTCATGTCTTTTTGTAATGTGTAAAATTGTTAGTTATCAGTAATATATTTATCTCTTTCTTACTTTTCAACTCCGAACTTGTATATGGTCTTCTGCTTGTATTGCTCATTCGGGTTGAGAACCACAGACGGGAAGTAAGGATGGTTCGGGGTGTCGGGGAAGTGCTGGCACTCGAAGCATATTGCCGAGCGGCGGGGGAATGTGGCTCCGTGCTGTCCGGCATATCCGTCAGCCCAGTTGTCCGTGTATACCTGAACGCCGGGTTCTGTCGTGTAAACTTCCATTGTGCGGCCGCTCACGGGCTCCTTGATTTTGGCTGCGTAACTCAGTTCGCCTTCTTCTTTCTTATTGAGAACGAAGCAGTGGTCGTATCCGGCACCGTTCTTTATCTGCTCGTCGTCGGCATCGATGTCGCGTCCCACCTCCTTCGGGGTGCGGAAATCGAATGGCGTTCCTTTGACCAGGCGTATCTCTCCTGTGGGGATAGACGTCTCGTCGATTGGAATATAATAGTCTGCATTGATTTCGCAAACAAGGTTATCAATAGTCGGTGTCGGGTTTGCGATGCCGGCAAGGCTGAAGAATCCGTGGTGGGTGAGGTTGAGTATCGTCTTTTTGTTTGTCGTGGCGAGATACTCTATCATGAGCTCGTTATCGTCCGTGAAGGTAAATTCTACCGTTACCCGAAGCTCGCCGGTGAATCCTTCTTCACCGTATGCTGATATATAGTTGAGTGCGAGTGAGCGCGGTCCCATCTGTCGGGCATCCCATACGCGGGCGTGATAGCCTGTCGGGCCTCCGTGCAGGGCGTTCGGACCGTTGTTGATGGCCAACTGATACTCTTTCTTGTTCAGCGTGAAATGCCCCCGGCATATTCTGTTGCCGTAGCGTCCGATAAGTGTTGACAGGAAAGGCTCCGGACTGTTGATTACGTCCTGGATGTTGTCGTGGCCCTGAATGACGTTGGCAACGTTGCCGTCCTTGTCTGGAACCATTATCGCAACTATCGCGCCACCGTAGTTGGTGATGGCCACTTCATATCCTTTTCTGTTTCTCAGTATGTAGAGATCGGTCTTCTTACCGTTGATTGTGGTCTGAAAGTCCTTCCTGTTCAGTCCACACAGATTGGCGTTTTCCGTTGTGTTCGTCATAAATCCGTTGTTTTTAGTTATTGATTATGTTGTTGCAAAGTAACCTAAAAAAAACGAAATTAACGAATGAAAACAAAGAAAAAACGTGCATCCTTTAGTTAAAAACACCTAAATACATGTCTTCATGAAGTCTGAGATGAGATAGAAACTGCCGCCGATGAAAATCAAATCGCCGTCTGCGGCCTTTCTTTTGGCGTCGTTGTAGGCTTCTTTCACCGTCGGATAGCAATTCCCTGACAGGCCGTGGCGGCGTGCGATGGCGTTTATTTCCTTTTCGTTGAGTGCGCGTTTGCTGTCGGGATGGGTGAAATAGAAAATCGCATCGTCCGGCATGAAGCCGAGGATGGCGTCCGTATCCTTGTCATTCACCATTCCGAACACAATGTGTTTCCTTGCGCAGGGTATGCCTTGCAGCTGCTTTCCGATGTATTCCCATCCTCCGGTGTTGTGTCCGGCGTCGCATATCGTCAGCGGCCGGTCGCTGATTTTCTGCCAGCGGCCCATTATTCCGGTCGCTGCGGAGACGTTTGCGAATGCTTTTCTGATGATTCCGGCCGCCTCTTCTCCTTTATTAATATAGCCCTGTTCTGTCAATACCTTTATCGCCTCGAGTATGGTGGCGGTGTTTTTATTCTGATATTCGCCCGTAAGCTCTCCTTCGAACCTGCCGAAGCTCGCCGTTTCATATCCTATGAATCCGTTGGTGGCGGTGTATGTGCCGATGATTTCGTGCGCCTTGTCGGCGAATGTTATGGGCGCGCCCATCTCTATGGCCTTATTCTGGAACACAGTTCTTGTTTCTTCGGTTGTCTCTCCGATGACTACGGGGGTGTTCTCCTTTATTATTCCGGCTTTCTCACGTGCGATTTTGGCCGGCGTGTTCCCGAGAAACTGGGTGTGGTCAAGGCTTATGTTGGTGATGACGGATAGGATGGGGGAGATGATGTTGGTGCAGTCGAGCCGGCCTCCGAGCCCCACTTCGATGACGGCTACGTCCACATTCATGTCGCTGAAATACTTGAATGCCATGGCTGTGGTCACCTCAAAGAACGACGGATGCAGCGGTTCGAAGAACGCACGCTCTTTCTCGACGAAGCTGACGATGTAGTCTTCGCTTATCGTCTCGCCGTCTACGCGTATCCGTTCCCTGAAGTCGACGATGTGGGGAGATGTGTACAGGCCTGTCTTATAGCCGCAGAGCTGTAGTATTGCGGCTATGGTGTGAGCGCAGGAACCCTTGCCGTTGGTTCCTGCGATGTGTATTGTCTTGTAGTTGCGGTGCGGATGCCCGAAGTGCTCGTCTAAGGCCAGCGTGTTGGCAAGACCTTCCTTATATCCTGTCGCGCCCTGTTTCTCGAACATCGGCATCTGTGAGAATAGGTATTCAGTTGTTTCCTTATATGTCATGCTTGCCTTGTCTTGTGGCTGTGCGGGCTGTGCGGCTCCTGTTAAAGTAACACTTTAAGCTGCAACGTGTCAGTTGAAATAGTTTTTGAAGCGCTGAAATATCGACTGCTTCGTGGCCGAATCGCCCTTGAAGTTGTCGCTGTTCCTGAACTTTGTCAGTGCCTCCTTCTCCTCACGGCTCAGTGTTTTGGGCACGTATACGCTGATATTGACGACGAGATCGCCCATGCCGCGGCCGTATCCCTGCACTGCCGGCAGTCCCTTACCGCGCAGTCGGAGGGTTTTTCCGGGCTGTGTGCCGTTCTCAATCTTTACCTTGAGCCTCGTTCCTTCTATAGTCGGAATCTCAACCTCGCCTCCAAGCGCTGCTGTAGGGAAGTCGAGCAGCAGGTTGTAGATGAGGTTGTTACCATCTCTTACAAACGTGTCGTTATCCTCTTCCTCGATGAACACCTGTATGTCTCCGTTCACTCCGTTGCGCTTTCCGGCGTTGCCCTTGCCCGGAACGTTCACCACCATGCCCTCGGCAACTCCTGCGGGGATGTTTATCTCCACCACTTCCTCGCCCTTCACGACGCCGGAGCCTCCGCATTCGTGGCATTTGTTCTTTATTATCTGTCCCTCGCCGTTGCACGTCGGGCATACGCCTTGTGTCTGCATCATGCCGAATATGCTCTGTGTGGTATGCGTTATCACGCCCGAACCGTGGCATGTCGGGCAGGTCTCGGTCCCGCTTCCTGCTTCAGCTCCGCTTCCGTGGCAGTGTGAGCAGGTCACGTCTTTCCTTACTTTGAACTTCTTTGTGACACCGTTGGCAACCTCGCTGAGCGACAGTTTGACTTTCAGTCTCAGGTCGTTGCCCCTGTGCTGTTGCTGCCGGCGCTGCCCGCCGCCGAATCCGCCGAAACCGCCACGGCCTCCGAAGATGTCACCGAACATGGAGAAGATGTCGTCCATGTTCATGCTTGCGCCGCCGAATCCGCCGAATCCACCTCCTCCGGCAGGTCCGCTGAATCCGAACTGGTCATACTGCTGCCGCTTCTGCGGGTCGTGCAGCACGTCGTATGCCTCGGCTGCCTCCTTGAACTTGTCTTCAGCTTCCTTGTTTCCCGGATTCCTGTCGGGATGGTATTTGATGGCTATCTTGCGGTAGGCCTTCTTTATCTCGTCTTCTGATGCGTTCTTGTCGACGCCCAGCACTTCATAGTAGTCTCTTTTTGCCATGGTTGTTATTGTCCTACTGCCACTTTGGCGTGGCGTATCACCTTATCGTTCATCTTATATCCGGCCTGTATGCAGTCGATGACCATGCCCTTCTTATCGTCTCCCATGCCTGGAACCATGGCCACGGCCTCGTGCACGTCGGTGTCGAAGGCGGCGTTTTCCGTCTCTATTCTCTTCACACCCTGTCCCTCAAGGGTTTTGACGAACTTGGCATGTATCAGTTCCATGCCTTCGCGCAGCACCTGCGGGTCTTCCGTCTTCTCGCCGTTGGCGATGGCGCGCTCCATGTCGTCGAGCACAGGCAACACAGCCTCGACAATTTTAGAACCTCCGTTGAGTATCAGTTCGGTCTTCTCCTTGAGCGTGCGCTTTCGGTAGTTGTCAAACTCGGCAACCTTGCGCAGGTACTGGTCTTCCAACTCGGCAATCTTCTCGTTGGCAGCCTCGAGCGGGTCTTTCTCTTCCTGTGCGGGCTGTTCAGTCTCCTCGCTGGCAGCGTTTTCCTCTGTCGTTGCGGCTTCGGCCGTCTTGTTCTCCTTATCTTCAGTGAGATCCTCCTTGCCGGTGAGCTTTTCTTCCATTACGTTTTCTTTTTCCTTCATGACATTAATCGCTTATATATTATAAAGGTATTAAAGCAAAAAGCATGCCTGTTTTCCAGCCGGTGGCCTTATGCTCCGTACATCTTGGCTTTCTGCTCCTTGATTGCCTCGTCGTAGATGTACTGGTCATACTCCATCAGCTTGTCTATCGTTCCCGACGGAGTGAGCTCTATTATGCGGTCGGCGACGGTCTGGATGAACTCGTGGTCGTGGCTGGCGAAGAGGATATTGCCCTTGAATCCCGTCAGGTTGTTGTTGAAAGCCTGGATGCTCTCGAGGTCGAGGTGGTTTGTCGGGGTGTCGAGGATGAGACAGTTGGCGTTCTTCATCTGCATGCGTGCAATCATGCAACGCATCTTCTCGCCTCCGCTGAGCACGTTGACCTTCTTCTGTACGTCTTCATCCTTGAAGAGCATGCGGCCGAGAAAGCTCTTCATCTGCACCTCGTTGCCCTTGCCGAACTGGCTGAGCCAGTCGACGAGGTTCATCTCGCTGTTGAAGAACTCCGTGTTGTCGAGCGGCAGGTAGGCCGTCGTAATCGTCACTCCCCACTTGTATTCGCCGGCATCGGGCTGGCGGTTACCGTTGATAATCTCGAAGAGAGCCGTCATCGCCTTGGGATTATGGCTGAGGAAAACGGTCTTCTGTCCTTTCTCGATTGTGAAGTTGACGTGGTCGAAGAGCACCGTGCCGTCGGTGTCTACGGCTTTCAGGTCCTGCACCTCCAGTATCTGTGTGCCCGGTTCGCGCTCCATCTGGAAGATGATGCCCGGATATTTGCGCGATGAGGGTCTGATTTCCTCCACGTTCAGCTTCTCGAGCATCTTCTTGCGGCTTGTTGTCTGCTTGCTCTTGGCCACGTTGGCAGAGAACCGGCGGATGAATTCCTCCAGCTCCTTACGCTTCTCCTCGGCGCGCTGGCGCTGGTTCTGGGCCTGGCGCAGGGCGAGCTGCGAGCTCTCGTACCAGAACGAATAGTTGCCAGAGAACACCGTGACCTTGCCGAAGTCGATGTCGACGGTCTGCGTGCTGACGGCATCGAGGAAGTGGCGGTCGTGGCTGACGACGAGCACTGTCTGCTCAATGTTGCTCAAATACTCTTCGAGCCACATCACCGTGTCGAGGTCGAGGTCGTTGGTGGGCTCGTCGAGCAGCAGGTTGTCGGGATGTCCGAAGAGGGCTTTGGCCAGCATCACGCGCACCTTCTCGTTGTTGGAGAGCTCACTCATCATTTTGTCGTGCAGCTCGTCCTTTATTCCGAGGTGTGTCAGCATCTGGTCGGCGTCACTCTCGGCGTTCCATCCGTCCATCTGCGCGAACTTGTCTTCGAGTTCGGCCACCTTTATTCCGTCCTCCTCGTCGAAGTCGGGCTTCATGTAGAGAGCCTCGCGTTCCTTCATGTTCTGCCACAGAGGCTGATGTCCCATCAGCACGGTGTCGCGCACGCTGTACTCATCGTATTTGAAGTGGTCCTGCTCCAAGACGGAAAGACGCTCGCCGGGACCGAGCTCTACCGAACCCTTGTTGGGCTCAAGGTCTCCGCTGATAGCCCTTAGCAGTGTCGACTTGCCGGCGCCGTTGGCACCGATCACTCCGTAGATGTTACCGCTTGTAAACTTCAGGTTTACATCCTTGTACAATACTTTTTTACCGAATTGGATAGCAAGATTTGTTACCGTTATCATTACTGTATAATTAGAATATTTTATTTGCGGCTGCAAAGTTAGTTAAAATCGGTGTAAAAAGTGAATCAAAAGCGGAGAAAAACCCTTTTTTAACGGTATTGCGGCCCTGCGGGAGAGGCTTTGTCGGCTCGGGCTGCCGCGTCACGGAGCTTCCGTCAGCTCTCAGAAACGTTTAGGTTGATTCTCAAAAACACTTTTGATAGCGGGCACAAACCTGTTTGGAAGCGGGCGGCATACATCGGCGGGCAATCTGTCGCACCGTCAAAGCGGCTCCGCGGCACCGTCAGAACGGCCCCGTTGCATGGTCACGGGCTGCCCGTCATGGCGCCGTGCGGCGCAGCCTTCGTGGCCGTGAGTGTTAATTTCGCGATAAACAGCCTTACTTCAGACTTATTATGCTACCTTTGCAGCGGTTTTATTAAGTGCATAGATGGAATCTCTTAAAGAGAAAACGGCTAAAGGTCTGTTTTGGGGCGGAATGACAAACGGCATCCAGCAGCTGCTGGGACTTGCCGCCGGCATCCTACTCGGCCGTCTGCTGACACCCGAGGATTTCGGCCTGACGGCGATGATTGCCGTCTTCTCCGTCGTGGCCAATGAGCTGCAGAACAGCGGATTCCGGGTCGCGCTGGTCAATATGAAGGCTCCCACGGCCAACGACTATAACTCGGTGTTCTGGTTCAACATCATCATGGGATGCTCGATGTATGTGGTGCTCTTCTTCTGCGCGCCACTCATCGCAGCCTATTACCGGCGTCCGGAACTCGTGGCGCTGTGCCGCTATGCCTTCCTCGGTTTCGTGTTCTCGGCTTTCGGCACGGCCCAGCTGGCCTATCTGACGAAGAACCTCTGCACCAAGCAGCAGGCCAAGGCCGGCATTTTCGCTACCGCCGTCTCCATTTCCGTCGGTGTCGTCATGGCTTTCAACGGATGGGCATACTGGTCGCTGGCCACGCAGAACATCGTTTTCATAGGCACCAACACGCTTTTTCTCTGGTATTACTCACCATGGCGGCCCACGCTCCATATCGATTTCGGTCCGGTGAAGCGGATGTACCGTTTCAGTTGCAAGGTGTTCATAATGTCGATATTCATCCTTTTGAACAACAATGTGCTGAACATACTGCTCGGACGCTATTTCTCAGCATGGGCCACGGGACTCTACAGTCAGGCCTATCAGTGGAATTCAAAGTGCTTCTACCTGCTCCAGGGCATGGTGCAGGTGGTCGCCCAGCCTGTCTTCGTAGACCTGCGCGAGGAGAGCGGCCGCCAGCTGAAGGCCCTGCGCAAGCTCATGCGCTTCACGGCGTTCCTCTCGTTCCCGATGCTTTTCGGTTTCGGACTCGTCTCGCACGAGTTCATCGTCATCCCGCTGACAGAGAAGTGGGCGGAGAGTGCCGAGTATATACGCTTCCTCTGCATCAGCGGGGCTTTGGTGCCGCTCACGTCGCTATTCTCCAATCTCATCATGAGCAAGGGCAAGTCTGACGTCTGCATGTGGTGTACGGTGTGCTTCGGCCTGCTCCAGATAGCGCTGATGATGCTCATCTACTCCTACGGCATACGCTCGATGGTCATCGCCTATGTGATAGCGTCGGTGGCATGGTTCTTCGTATGGCATCATTTCGTGAGCCGGTATACGGGCTACAGCCTTGCCATGCTGCTGGCCGACATCGTTCCCTATGCCGTTGCGGCGTTCGCCGTGATGGTGGCAACATACGTCCTCACATCCGGAATATCGGGGTTGTGGCAGCTTCTCATCGCGAAGATACTGCTGGCGGCGGTGCTCTACTATCTGCTGCTGCGGGTGGCAGGCTGCAAGATACTTGCCGAGTGCACCGCATTCATCATCGGGAAGATAAGGAAAAAGTGACGGAACGCAGCAGGATAGTGCCCGTTTCAGACGATTCGGGGGCGCCGGTGGAGCGTGAATGGATAATTTGTTGTACCTTTGCAGGATGATAACGTTATGATTATGAGATATAATACTGGATATAACCGCGAGGGCGAGTACGGGCATTTGACGGTCGGTGAACCGGCCGGACTGCTTGAGTTTCTCCTTGCGAACGTGAAGGGCAGCCGCTCGAAGATAAAGGCGACCCTGCAGGGACGGGGCATAAAGGTGAACGGCAAGTGCGTCACGCAGTTCGACTACAGGCTCGAGCCGGGCATGAAGGTGTCCGTAAGCAAGACCAAGCGCAATCAGAAGGGCTTTCAGAGCCGTTACGTCAAGATTGTGTACGAAGACCGTTGGCTGGTCGTGATAGAGAAGAACATCGGCGTCCTGTCAATGGCTGCGGGCCACTCGTCGCTGAACGTCAAGTCGGTGCTCGACGACTATTTTGCAAAATCTGGCCAGCGGTGCCGCGCCCATGTGGTGCACAGGCTCGACCGCGACACGAGCGGACTGATGGTATATGCCAAGGACATCGAGACGGAGCAGATTTTTGAGCACGACTGGCACAACATCGTCTACGACAGACGCTATGTGGCGGTCGTCAGCGGCGAGGTTGAGAACGACGGCGGCACCATTGCCAACTGGCTGAAAGACAACAAGGCCTATATAACCTATTCATCCCCGGTGGACAACGGCGGCAAGTATGCCGTCACCCACTATCATGTGCTCGGCCGCACGACAGACCACTCGCTTGTCGAGTTCAAGCTGGAGACGGGCCGTAAGAACCAGATAAGGGTGCACACGGCAGACATGGGCCATCCGGTGTGCGGCGATGTGAAGTACGGTAACGGCGACGACCCGTTGCACCGCCTTTGCCTGCATGCCTTCATGCTTTGCTTCACGCATCCCGTCACGGGCGAGCGCATGGAGTTTGAGACTCCCGTTCCGGCTGCGTTCAGAAAGATTTTCAAGTAGAAAGGATTGGTAAGAAAATACTGACAGATATTCAAATGGGTAACATCACATATTATATAGCGCTTTTACTCCTTATTATAATGGGCTTCTTCATCGTGCGGAAAGTTGCCGGCTGCATTGTCCGCACCATCGTACTGGTGGTGCTGATGGCCGTCTTCGGCGTGCTGTATTGGCTCTATTTCAGATAAGCAGGATGCCTGCGGCTACGCATACGCCGTAGATAAGGATGTTGCGTGCGGTGTCTCCGAGGCATATGTTGAGGGCCTTCCCGCGGTTGATGCGTACCATTTTCAGGTAGGTGAAGATGTGCAGGACGAGGTATGTCAGCGGTAGGATGAAGGCGAGGATATGGCCGGATCTCAGGAAAACGAGGCCGAGGAGGCATGCCGATATGCCGCAATAGAGGTAAGCGAGGCGTCCGGTGCGCTCTCCGAATCGCACTACGATTGTCTTCTTGCGTGCCTCAAGGTCATTGTCGCGGTCGCGGTAGTTGTTGACAATCAGCAAGGTGTCTATCACGAGGCCGCACGCGACGGAGGCGGTGAACGTCTCGAAGGTGCATGTGTGCAGCTGGATATAGTATGACACGCATACCGGGACTATGCCGAAGAACACGATAACGAGCACGTCTCCGAGCCCCATATACGACAGATGCGTCGTATAGAGGAAGCAGAAGACGATACAAATGGCTCCGATGAGTATCATCTCAATGCCTCCGTATATTATCAGCGGCAGGCCTGCAGTGGCTGCAAGGCATGTCGTGGCAGCAATGGCACGCTTCATCGCGTCTACGGAGACCCATCCCTGGGCGCATGCCCTGCGCGGGCCTAGACGCTTGTCGGTATCGTCCGTGCCTTTTGCAAAGTCGAAGAAATCGTTGATGAAGTTTGCGTCTATCTGCATTATGAAAGCAAAAAGGAAGCACAGTACGGCGGCTGTCAGGCTGAAGGGCTCTCCGTCGTATCCCTTTGAGTCGGTGAAGGCTAAGGCTATGCCTATCATCACCGGTACGGCTGCTCCCGTGAGGGTTTTCGGGCGGGCCGCGAGCAGCCAGGCCTTGGCTGAATTCTGCCTGATGGTTGTTTCTCTCATGCTTTTTTATTATAACTGTTTGCAAAAGTAAACATTATTACGTATATTTGCAAAAATATTAATCTATTTTATAATGATAGGCAAAACAGCAAGTCTTGACCTGGTCGAGTTCATCGAACAGAATATCCTTCCCAGATACACGGAGTTCGATAAGGCGCATAATCTGTGGCATGTGACAAGGGTGATAAAGAAGTCTCTCGAGCTTGCCAACGCCACCGGAGCCGACATAAACATGGCGTATGTCATTGCGGCATATCATGATATCGGCATGACGGGACCACGGGCGGTGCATCATATCACGGGCGGAAGGATGCTTGCAGCCGATGCACGTCTGAAAAAATGGTTCTCGCCGGAACAGATTAAGATAATGAAAGAGGCCGTTGAGGACCACCGTGCCTCGGCATCGCATGCCCCGCGGAGCATCTACGGCAAGATTGTGGCCGAGGCCGATCGCGACCTTGAGCCGGAAACGGTGTTCCGCCGCACCGTCCAGTTCGGTGTCGCGAACTATCCTGAGCTGGACTATGAACATCAGTGGCAGCGCTTCAGGGAGCATCTTGCAAACAAATATTCCGTTCACGGGTATATCCGCCTGTGGATTCCGGGCTCGGAAAACGAGAGGAAACTGGCTGAACTGCGTTCCTGTATGGTGTCGCCGGGGAAACTCCGGGACATGTTTGACCGTATATATAAGGAAGAGACAGCCGGTTAGCTGTCTCTTCCTTATATATAATAAGATGAGTTTTATGTAATGGTGTTCCCCTCATGCTTGCGGGAGGACTTAGTGGAGGGGTATCTGTTACTTTGTTATCTATATATAATAATGTATCTCTCGGAGTCTTTCTGATTGCCCGATCAGTTAAAGAAGTTCCACGATAATCCTATTCTGAGTATCCTTCCGTTCTGCGGATAGTGCGGGGCGAGGAAGTACATCCTGTCTCCGTTCCCGGCGTTGGCGTGGCTGAACATGACGAAGAACCTTGTGTGCTTGAGGTGCATGTTGGCATATACGTCTACAAAGGGATAGCCGCCGAGCTTCACTTTGCTGCCGGCGTTCTCCTGCACGGCAAACTGATTAAGCTGCGGACAGAACTCGGGAGCATTGTATTTGGTGAAGAACGTGGCGTCGGCGCCAAGCTCTACGGCAAGCTCGTTCACTATCTTGAACTTTATGAACAGGTTGGTGAACACGTTGAGGGCGGGCAGGGGGAGCACATCCTCGTTGCTGCTGTTCTGGTATGTGACTATGTTCTCCCAGTTGAGGATACCGAGCCGGAAGTTCTGTATCAGTTGGGCGGTCAGCAGGTTGATGTTCGAACCGCATTGGTTAACGGAAGCCCGCATTCCGGTCAGCTTCTCGTCTCCCATATCGTAGCCCATGCCGAAGTAGGTATAGTTCTGTATTTCCTCGATGGCGACGCGCAGGCTCGTCTTTGTCTTGCGGTAGCTGAACAGGCCTTCGATGCGTGTACGCATCTCCTTGCTCATGCTGCCGTTGTCCCACCAGATATGCTTTGAGTGATAGTGGCGCTGGTAGAAGGTCGGGTTCAGGCGATAGAGATAAGCCTTTGCGGCAAGCGTGACGGTGTCGCCGAAAAGCGGGAAGTTAAGGTCTGTGCTGAAATCGACCTTCAACTGGCCGATATCCTCACCGGCAAGCCATGTCTCTGCCATCAGATTATAGTGCAGGGTCTTGCCTTCTGTCTTCGATATTGCTCCACCGATGCTTACCGAATGCTCGTTCCACGTCTTGAGATTATAGAACGAGGAGTTGCCTTCGCCAATCACTTCGGGCAGTTCAAACCTCCTCAGTTCATGGCTCGCAAAGACTTTCAGGCCGGCTTTTGCATATTTGTTGAATCCCTCGAGAAGTGCTATGGCAAGCGTATTCTTGACAGACAGGTGCTTCGTCCGGTCGTAGATGGAGTCTCCGCCGTAGGTGGAAGGCTCCCTATAATTATAATAGGTGTCGGCGTAGTAGTTCTCGGGGGTATCGTATGCCTGATAGATGCGGTCGTACCTGTTCACGTCGAGCGTGTGTATGAAGCTCGTAACGGGTACGAAATCCTCTCTTGTGGTGGCGTCGAGAGAGTCCTGAAGAGCTTTTGCGGCCAGCAGACTGTCAAGCTTTTCCTGTGTGTCAACCGATATGCGGGTCGTATCTGTGGCGGCAGCTCCGTCTTTTTGGGGCTCGTCTCCTGCGATGACGGCGCCTTCCGGCCTTCCGCTCGGCGCTTCATCGGTCGGCTTGCGGTTGCCCGGCCGTCCGGCTGCTGCGGCCTCTTCCTGCTCCTCGGCAGCCTTGTTCTTGTTCTCTTTCTTTGATTCGGCCGCGAACTTGCGTGCTTTCAGTTCCTCCTCGGTGAGCTTGACCCTGCGGTAGAAGCCGAGGTTGTATCTGTGGGTGAGGAACAGATGCACATTGTTGTTCCTGTTCCAGTTCTGGTTCAGTATGGTCGGTATCTCGTTTTCGCTGTACGAATCGTCGTAGCTCTCAGGGTGGGTGATGTAGTTGTCGTCGGTGATTCCACCGTTTTCAGTTACTTTCTGATGATAGATGGAGAACATGGCGTGCATGTTGTACCTGTCGCCGAGGTATGAGGAATAGAACGTAGCCCCGAAGTGTGACGCGCTTTGGTTGGAGTAGTAGCCGCGGGCGTAGGCGTAGTTGAGGTCGAATCCGAATCCGAGACGCCGTCCGGCGTTGATGGCGAATTTGGCGTCGATGTGGTCTTCGCCGTTGGTCTTGTTTCCGCAGTTGTCGTACGAGATGTTGGTGATTGGTGAAAGCGTGTTCGTGAAGTGCAGCTCGTCCGGCTGTTTCATGATGTAGCTGTACGGTTGGGTGAACATAAACTGCGCTGCGAGCGGGCGGTCTATGAATATGCGGCTCTCCCTTGCCGTGTAGTTGTTTCCTGTCGTGTTGTACTGCCCGTACACGCCGGTGTTCAGTGTCGTGTTCGGATACAGGTGGGGGAGAGTGTCCGGGACGGCCTTTACCCTGTCGCCGAACTTCCGGTCTATGCTCCATACATAGAGGCCGATAGGAATTTCCTTGTTCGTTGTAGTGTCGTTGCTGTGCTTGTTGAAATTCCTGTTGATGTTTTCGTCACGTTGTGTCATCTGTCCTGCCTGGTCGAAGTCGTCGAAAGTCTGGGCTGCCGCATCGGCAGAGGCAAAGGCAAGGAGTATGACGGGGAATATCTTTCTCATTATATCCGCAGCATCCTGATTGCTGATTCTGTTATTTTGAAGGGTATCGACACCAGCACGATATACATACCGATTTCCTTATCGACGGTCATATACGTGATAACGCCGGCTATCGCCACCAGCATGAATATGATGTTAAGAACATTGCGCAGGACGAGGATGCCGTTGCGGCTCTTCTCCCTGTGCCTGTGCCCGGGATGTCCGGACTGTAAGTCGGTCATTTCGTCAGCCATATAGATGCTTATTTCAGAAGTGAGGCCAGCTTGTTGAATATGTAGTCTTTCCTGTCGATGGTCTTCTTGCGGAAGCGTCCGGTGACTCTCGAGAGTTTCTTCTTGCTCTTCTTCAGTCCGTATTCGTCAGTAATCCACTCCTCGGCCTTGTATGTCTGCGGGATGCGCTCCTCGTCGTAGTAATAGTAAATCCTCATCATCTTGACGTTGGCCTTGCCGTTGTCGCAGTTAACGAGCAGGTTGTAGAAAAACCTCGTGCGGTCGAGCACGAGCGCGGTGCTCTTGAACACGAGCCACTCCTGATAGTGGCCGCATATCTCGTGCTTTACCGAGTCGTCGAGGATGATGCGGCTTTGCTCGAGCTGGTTCTCCTCCTTGGTCATCTTCGTGAGGTGTTTCTTCACAATGTCATAAATCTGCGATGCTGTCTTTCCCGGCGCATCGATGGTCGTTTCGAACACCACCTTGCCGTCAACGACGGGCACTGCCCCCGCGAGGTATTTCTGGTCGGGGTTCACCGCTGCGTTGTTTTCGTCTTTCTGTATTTCCCAGGTGTTCTGTGCGAAGCCTATAACGGGCATGCACAGTATCATTACTGACAATAATAGTTTTTTCATTGCGTCTCCTTGAATATTTAATTTCTGACAAAATTACTAAATATATCACTATTACGGGCTATTGTCACACAGATTAACACTGATTTTTTGTTTTTTTTGCAAGCTCATGTCGTCCTGCCGGCGGAATGTATGTTCCTTGGATGGTGCTCCAGAATCTCCTGTCTCAGCATGGTGGTGTCGATATGGGTGTAAATCTCCGTCGTGGCGATGCTTTCGTGGCCGAGCATCTCCTGTATGACGCGCAGGTCGGCACCGCCCTCGAGCAGCGCGGTGGCGAACGAGTGGCGGAGGGTGTGCGGACTGATGGTCTTCCTTATTCCGGCTTCCACGGCCTGCCGCTTTATCATTATCAGTATCATCGTCCGAGTGAGGTGCGCCCCTCTCCGGTTCAGGAACACATAGTCTTCCTCGCCCGCCTTGATGTTCATCTCCTTGCGGCACTCGAACCAAAGCATGAGTTCTTCGATGGCACGGGGCGATATCGGCACGAGCCTCTCTTTCGAACCTTTGCCCACTACGCGGATGAACTGCTCGTCGAGATAGAGGTTCGACAGCTTCAGACCCGTCAGTTCGCTGACGCGCAGGCCGCATGAGAAGAGCACCTCGATGATTGCCCTGTTCCTGTGACCCTCCCATTTGGACAGGTCTATGGAGCTTTCGAGCATGTCGACCTCCTCTGTCGAGAGCACCTCGGGCAGGTGGACGCCCTGCTGCGGCGATTCGAGAAGCTCGGTGGGGTCGTCGTCACGGTGTCCGTTGAGCAGCAGGTATCTGAAGAAGGAGCGCACGCCGCAGAGGATGCGGCACTGCGATGAAGGGCACACGCCGATGTCGTGGAGTCCTGCGGCAAATTCCTGCAGGTCGCCGAGGCTGACCGTGAGCACATCTTTTTCCTCGCGCTCGATGAAGGCCAGCAGCTTCTGCAGATCGTGCCGGTAAGCCTCGAGCGTGTTTGCCGACAGGCTCCTCTCCAGCTTCAGGTATCTTGAATATCCGTTGATGATATTCGCATACGTTTTTTTGTCCATGTGCTTTTATTTTATTACTTTTGCCGATACAAAGTTAATAAAATATTTTGAGAATGAAAATACTTATCATGAACGGACCTAACCTGAACCTGCTCGGGGTCCGTGAGCCGGGGATTTACGGCAGCAGCTCCTTCGGCAGCTATCTGACAGAGCTGCGGAAGCGCTACCCCGCCATTGAGGTTGAATACTATCAGAGCAACATCGAAGGCTGCATGATAGACAAGTTGCAGGAGGTCGGGTTCACGTACGACGGGATAGTGCTGAACGCCGGGGCTTACACCCATACGAGCATAGCCCTTCAGGACTGCATCCGTTCACTGAAAAGTCCGGTCGTCGAAGTGCACATCTCGAACGTGCACAAGCGTGAGGAGTTCCGCCATCATTCGTTTCTGAGCCCTGTATGCCAGGGAGTTATATGCGGCTTCGGACTCGACTCGTACCGCCTCGCGATAGAAAGCCTCATCGGGATGCGGTAGCATGGCATGCGGCCCTGTTTCCGCCAGCGCTCAAAAACACTTGGCTTAGCTTTCAAAAACACTTTTGATAGCTCTCAAAGACACTTTTGAAAGCGGGCAGAGGAGATTGGCGGGCAGCTGATTGCATCGTCAAAACCTACCCGTTGCACCGTCAGAACGGCCTCGTTGCATCATCACGGGCAACCCGTTACGCGGGTATGGCCTTGCGGCAACGGTGAGGCGGGTGCTCATTTGAGTTCGAGTTCCTTCTGCAATCTGATGATTTCGTCGCGGTATTGAGCCGCCTGTATGAAGTCGAGGTTCTTTGCCGCCTCCTTCATCAGCTTGGTGGTGCTTGCTATGCTCTTCTCAAGCTGCTGCCTCGTCATCCGCTTCACGATGGGGTCGGCGGCAAAAGCACTTTCCTCCGGCTCCACATACTCCAACCGTGCGCCCTGCGTCCGCTCCTTCGGTGGCTCCGCATCGATTTCTGCGCGCAGTATACTTTGGTTCAGAGACTTCCTTATCTGGGTGGGTGTTATGCCGTGTTCCTCGTTATATTGAATCTGCTTTATGCGCCGGCGCATCGTCTCGTCGATGGTGAGCTGCATGCTTGCAGTTATCGTGTCGGCATACATTATCACCTTTCCGTTGACGTTACGCGCCGCGCGGCCCGCCGTCTGGGTAAGGCTCCGGTGGCTGCGGAGGAATCCCTCCTTGTCCGCATCGAGAATGGCGACGAGCGAGACCTCGGGCAGGTCGAGTCCCTCGCGCAGCAGGTTCACGCCGACGAGAACGTCGTAGACACCCTGCCGCAGCTCCTCGAGAATCTTGACGCGGTCGAGTGTGGCCACGTCGCTGTGGATATAGGCCGTCCGTATGTCGTGGTTCAGCAGGTATTCGGTAAGCTCTTCGGCCATTCGCTTGGTCAGGGTGGTGACCAGGACGCGCTCTTCCTTCTCCGTGCGCCTTACTATCTCCTCCATGAGGTCGTCTATCTGGTTGTCGCTCGGGCGCACCTCAATCTCCGGGTCGAGCAGTCCGGTGGGCCTGATTATCTGCTCGACGACGATGCCTTCGGCCTCGTTCAGCTCGAAGTCGGCAGGTGTTGCCGACACGTAGATGACCTGGTTTACCATGCTTTGGAACTCTTCGAACTTGAGAGGCCTGTTGTCGAACGCGGCGGGGAGCCTGAAACCGAACTCCACGAGATTGCTCTTCCTCGCACGGTCGCCGCCGTACATGGCGCTTATCTGCGGCACGCTGACGTGGCTCTCGTCGATGACCATTAGGTAGTCTTTAGGGAAGAAGTCGAGCAGGCAGTACGGCCGCTCGCCAGCCTTGCGGCCGTCGAAGTAGCGCGAGTAGTTCTCTATGCCCGAGCAGTGGCCTAGTTCCTTTATCATCTCCATGTCGTATTCGACGCGTTCCTTGATACGCTGTGCCTTGATGCCGTCTCCCAGTTCAGTGAAGAAGCGCACCTGCTCGGTCAGGTCGTCCTGTATGTTCCTTATTGCGTTGTTCGTCTGCTCCTGAGTGGTCATGAACAGGTTTGCCGGATACAGCTTGTATTCGCTGAACGAGGCAAGCCTGTCCATCGTCACGGTGTCGAGTTCCTCGATAGAGTCTATCTCGTCGTCCCAGAAAGTGATGCGGAGTATTACGTCACTGTATGCCATAGCGATGTCTATCGTGTCGCCCTTTGCCCTGAAGTTACCGCGTTGCAGCTCGATGTCGTTGCGCACATAGAGAGCCTGTACGAGCCTCCTCAGCAGTTCGTTCCTTTCCATGCTTTGTCCGCAACGCAGCTCGATGATGTTCTCATTCAAGGCCATCGGGCTGCCCATACCGTATATGCAGCTAACCGATGATACAACGATGACGTCCTTCCGGCCTGACAGCAAGGACGATACGGCACGCAGGCGGAGTTTGTCTATTTCTTCGTTGATGGCCAAATCCTTTTCAATGTATGTGTCGGTGGCGGGCAGGTATGCTTCGGGCTGATAGTAGTCGTAGTAGCTTACGTAATACTCTACGGCGTTGTCGGGAAAGAAGCCGCGCATCTCCTCATACAGTTGGGCAGCCAGCGTCTTGTTGTGGCTCAGTATCAGGGTGGGGCGGTTGATGTTTGCGATGACGTTCGCAACGGTGAACGTCTTGCCGGAGCCAGTCACTCCGAGCAGCACCTGTGCCCTGTCTCCGTTCTCCAGTCCTTCCGTGAGGCTCCGGATGGCTTCCGGCTGATCGCCGGTGGGTTTGTATTTGGATGTCAGAATGAAGTCGCTCATAAGTTGCAAAATTAGTCATTTTTCAGCGAACAAACGTTATAAACGCGGGCGTTTTACTAAAAAAGGTTTTATTTGCTTTGCTTTTAAGGGAAAAATGACTATTTTTGCAACTCAAAAAAGTGAGAGATGAAGAAACCGGTATTCATATTGGCGTGTATATCTTTGCTGGTGTGCAGTTGCGCGACGGAATTCAACAGGGTATACAAGACGTCGGATTATGACTATAAATATGAATTTGCAAAGCAGTGCTTTGCCGAAGGCAAGTTCAATCAGGCCATCACGCTGCTGCAGGAACTAGTGACAATACAGAAGGGAACGGAGAACGCGCAGGAGTGTCTTTACATGCTCGCGATGGCGGAATATTGCGACCGCGATTACGAGTCGGCCTCAGCAACGTTCAAGAAGTACTACTCATCATACCCCAAGGGATTGTATGCGGAGCAGGCTTCGTTCTATGTGGGGCAGTCTCTCTATCAGAGTACGCCTGAGCCCCGTCTAGACCAGACGCCTACCGTGGGGGCAATCAATGCCTACCAGCAGTTCATGGACTTGTTTCCCGACTCTAAGTTGCGCCCTCAGGCCCAGCAGAGAATGTTCGACTTGCAGGACAAGCTCGTGCTGAAAGAGTACCTCTCGGCCAAGCTGTACTATAATCTCGGAGGGTATTTCCTTAACTGCACGAATGGCGGCTCGAACTACGAGGCCTGCATAATCACGTCTCAGAATGCGCTCAAGACATATCCCTACAGCAGCATGCGCGAGGATTTCGCCGTGCTGATAATGAAGAGCAAGTTTGAGCTCGCACAGCAGAGCGTCGAGTCGAAGCGTCTCGAGCGCTACCGTGACGCTGAGGATGAGTGCTACGGATTTTTGAACGAGTATCCCGACAGCAAGGAAAGGGCTACGGCGGAGAAGTTCATCGAGAAGTGCAAGCGCATCGTCAAGGATTAGTTTCAAGGACAAATAGATTTGTTTAATTAAATAAAAATATGGATTACAAGAAATCAAAGGCACCGGTGAATACCGTGACCCGTAACATCATGGATCTTTGTAAGGACACGGATAATATCTACGAAAGCGTGGCTATCATCTCAAAGCGTTCAAATCAGATTTCAATTCAGATTAAAGAAGACCTCAGCAAGAAACTGGCTGAGTTCGCTTCTTATAATGACAGCCTTGAGGAGGTCTTTGAAAACAGGGAGCAGATAGAGATATCGCGTTACTACGAGAAACTCCCGAAGCCGACATTGCTTGCAACTCAGGAATTCGTTGAAGACAAGGTCTACTGGCGCGACCCTGTAAAGGAGACAGTTCAGACCGGCGAGGACAGGATGGCCTAAATATAATAATGTCATGATACAGCGTATACAGACAGTATATATAGTGTTGGCTGTCGTCTTCACCATTGCGTGCCTGTGTCTTCAGATAGGGACGTTCGATAATGACGGACTCGTGGTCGGACGTGAATATAATCTTTGGCTGATAGACGGGATGTGCACATACAGCTTGGTAACCTGGCCGATGTTCGCTGTCCTCGTTCTGTCTGCGGCATTGGGAATATACACTATCTTCGTGTATTCCAACAGAAAGAACCAGGCCCGGTTGTGCGTCTTCAACCTCTTGCTGCTCGTCGGGTGGTACATCCTTTATGGAGTGTACAGCCGCGTGCTTGCGGGCGGAGCTTTGGAACAGGCCGACTTCGTTCCTTCCATGCCTGCTGCATTCCCCGGACTTGCGTTCGTATTCTACATTCTCGCACGCCGTGGCATTATGGCCGATGAGCGCCTCGTCCGCGCTGCAGACCGTATAAGGTAGATGTGGGTTGCCGGTTGCTTCCGGACGGGCATAGGTTGTCATGATGTTTGGCATCTCTTGCTATATTGATGGGATGTCCGGTTATATTTGGGGAGTATCTTTTTTTATATTAAATGGCATTTGATTTTATATTAAGTTGAATACCGATATGAAACAATAAGGGGCGGAATCATCGTGATTCCGCCCTTCGTTGTATGTTGATTTGTTATGTTTAAACGATTCCCTGGCTCATCATCGCCTTGGCAACCTTCATGAAACCGGCAACGTTGGCACCCTTGACATAGTTGATGTAGCCATCGGTCTCTGTTCCATACTTAACGCAGTTATTGTGGATATCCTCCATTATGAGCTTCAATCGGTTGTCTACTTCCTCAGATGTCCAGCTCAGACGCTCTGAGTTCTGGCTCATCTCAAGACCTGATACAGATACTCCGCCGGCGTTTGAGGCCTTGCCCGGAGCGTAAAGCATCTTGGCATTCTGGAATGTCTTGACGGCTTCTGGCGTTGAAGGCATGTTCGCTCCCTCTGCAACGGCAATGATACCGTTTGCCACGAGAGCTTTGGCATCGTCTTCATTGATTTCGTTCTGTGTGGCACAGGGAAGTGCGATGTCAGCCTTCTCGTTCCATGGACGCTCTCCTGCGTGGTATACGGCATTGGGATATTCCTCTGCATACTCCTTGATGCGGCCGCGCTCGATGTTCTTCAATTCCATCACGTAGTCGAGCTTAGCACGGTCTATGCCGTCCGGGTCGTAGATATAACCGTCTGAATCGGACAGCGTGAGCACCTTGGCACCCAGCTGTATGCACTTCTCGGCTGCATACTGGGCAACGTTTCCAGAACCGGAGATGAGCACACTCTTGCCTGCAAGCTCGATGTTGCGTGTGGCGAGCATTGACAGCAGGAAGTATACGGTGCCGTAACCGGTAGCCTCAGGACGTATCAGTGAGCCACCGAACTCGCGGCCTTTGCCGGTGAGCACTCCGCTCCACTCGTGTGTCAGTTTCTTGTACTGGCCGAAGAGATAGCCTACCTCGCGGCCGCCTACGCCGATGTCACCAGCGGGAACGTCAACATCGGGACCGATATGGCGGTATAGTTCGTTCATGAATGCCTGGCAGAATCTCATTACTTCAGCGTCGCTCTTGCCTCTGGGAGAGAAGTCTGAACCACCCTTTGCTCCGCCCATGGGAAGAGTTGTCAGTGAGTTCTTGAACGTCTGCTCGAACGCGAGGAACTTCAAGATACCGAGGTTAACAGACTTATGGAAGCGGATACCGCCTTTGTACGGGCCTATTACGTTGTTGTGCTGGATTCTATAACCCATGTTTGTCTGAACGTTTCCCTTGTCGTCGACCCATGTTACGCGGAATTCGATAACTCTGTCAGGAATGCACAGGCGCTCGATGAGGTTTGATTTCTCAAATTCGGGGTGCTTGTTGTACTCCTCCTCGATGGTGGGAAGAACCTGACTGACGGCCTGTATGTACTCAGGCTCGTTGGGGAATCTTTGTTTCAGATTCTCAAGAACTTTAGCTGCATTCATCTTTCTTGATCTTTTAATTTGGTTATTGTTGAACTTAATGCTTTTTGTTATCAAACTGAGTAAATCGGATGCAAAGGTAAAGCATTTCTTTTAATTATCCAACTTTTTAACTCTTAAAATGCGTAAAGGGTTTCTTTTTGTATCAATAAGTCCCTTGTTTGGTGGCGATATGCCGTCTGTCGGCCTCTAATCGGTTACTTTTGCATAAAAGACAAGGGGGTGTATCAAAATTAGTTTTTTGGTACACCCTCCATTTTTTAAGCCGCCTGAGAATCCGATTAACAGGGAGCAGATGAAATTCTGAGAATTTTC
>CAJMSE010000003.1 GCA_905216025.1 uncultured bacterium
CCCTCATCAAGGTGCTGTTGAGGGCCCGCGGGGTCGGGGCCGCCCTCCCCGTCCCATCCATCCCCCCCCCACAACCCCCCTAACCCCCTCCCGGGCGCCGCCGGGGGGGCCGCCCCCTGACTCTGTTTATATCCCTGTCCGACGTGCTTTCAGTTCACCGTCATGTGAAAGCAGCCCTGCTTCACCTCATATTTTATATGGCAGCGGTTCTGCTCGCGGAAGTCTCTCAGCACCTCGCTGAGCACCCACTTCAGTGTGTCGTTGCGCACGCGGCGGCGCTCCGGCCCGTCGGGGTCTTCCACGGTCTTATACCGGTTGTAGCAGATGTCGAACGTTGTGCCGTAGAGGTGGCAACTGTTCTCCGTGGCGTTACCGTTCCTGTTGCGCAGCTTCTGCACGTCGTCGCGCGTGCGCAGCACGCTCGTGACTATAATCTTGTGCAGCGGTATGCCCTTCATGTAAAGGCTGTCGAGAAACGTGCGCCCTATATCCTGAAGCAGCACGGCCGCCCGAGGCACAAGATACGGGATGCTGCTGTTCAGCCTGTCCACATGATAGTAAGGGTTGCTGCCCACATACACCAGTTCTTTCTTGCGGTGCTCGGCCTCTTCACGGTCTTTCACGGGCGACACGCCGTGACATGTCGCTGCAGCCATCTGCACGCTGTTGCTGTCCGGGAAGGCCTCCTTGAAGGAGCGCACGCTGTATATACGGTGCTTCACAGGAGTGCCGTCGGGATTGAAGAAGCGCCGGGCCACGGCTGCAGTGGTGTCTGCCATCGCCGCATCCCCGCCGGCGTCCGCTGCCTCCGGAGCCGGATTTCCTCCCCCGTCAGCCGGAGACGCCACACCGGGAAAGATGCAGCGCACTAGGGCGAGAACCGCCACCACGCCGAAAAATCCACGCAAATATCTCTTCTTGTCTATCTTATACTCAGCCATATTCCATTAAGACGTGTTACGTTAAATCCATGCAAAGATACACTTTTTCCATCAAATATAACGTCAAAGCGGCTAATTAAGCAAGCCGCAAAGGGTCTGAAGTGTTTTCGGCAGTTCTCAAAAACACTTTTGACAGCTCTCAAAGACACTTCCGAAAGCTCTCAGAAACGCATTTGGAAGCAGCCGGAACACCATGGCGGGCAACCCGCCACACCGTCACGGGCAACCCGTCGCACCGTCAGAACGGCCCCGCGGCGCCATCAAAGGCGGCCCGCCGCACGGCAGCGGCATCGGGCAGCATCAGGAACATATATCTGATTAGATATTAAAAAGATAGGCGAAAGTGGCCCGATATTAAAAAAGTTTCCGTAATTTTGCAACAAATTTAAAAACAAGAGACACATTGATAGAGAAGCATATCGTACTGGAAGATATAGACCCGGTCGTTTTCTACGGGGTTAACAATGCTAATCTGCAGATGATAAAGGCACTCTACCCCAAGTTGAGAATCGTTGCGCGAGACAACGTCATCAGGGTGCTGGGAGACGAGGAGCAGATGTGCGCCTTCGAGGAGAGCTCGGAAAAGATGCGCCTGCACGTGCTGAAGTTCAACACCCTGCACGAGGAAGACATCATAAACATCATCAAGGGCGACAAGACCCGCGACGACATACCCGACGGCGTGGTGGCCTACAACGTGTCGGGACGCCCCATTAAGGCGCGCGGCGAGAACCAGCAGAAGCTGATAGACGCCTACAACGCCAACGACATGGTGTTCGCAGTGGGGCCCGCCGGAACGGGAAAGACATATCTCAGCATAGCCCTTGCCGTGAAGGCGCTGAAGGAGAAGGCAGTGAAGAAGATAATACTGAGCCGCCCCGCCGTGGAGGCCGGCGAGAAGCTCGGCTTCCTTCCCGGAGACATGAAGGAGAAGATAGACCCCTATCTCCAGCCCCTCTACGACGCGCTCGAAGACATGATACCGGCAGCAAAGCTGCAGGACATGATGGAGAAGCACGTCATACAGATTGCCCCGCTGGCTTTCATGCGCGGCCGCACGCTGAGCGACGCCGTAGTCATTCTCGACGAGGCGCAGAACACCACCGCCGCACAGATAAGGATGTTCCTCACCCGCATGGGATGGAACACGAAGATGATAATCACCGGCGACATGACGCAGATAGACCTGCCGCGCGAGCAGAAGAGCGGACTTGCCGAAGCGCTCAGGATACTCGACGGGATAGAAGGCATCGGGATTATAAACCTCGGCAACAAGGATATCGTAAGACACCGGCTCGTGACGCGCATCGTGAACGCATACGAGGCATTTGACAAGACAAGAAACTCAAAACAACAGAATAACGATGAAAGCATTAACAAGAACTGATTTTCATTTTGAAGGACAGAAGAGCGTGTACCACGGAAAGGTGCGCGACGTGTACGACATCAACGACGACCTGATGGTCATGGTGGCAACAGACAGGATTTCGGCATTCGACGTCATCCTGCCCAAAGGCATCCCCTACAAGGGACAGGTTCTCAACCAGATTGCAGCCAAATTCCTTGATGCCACAAGCGACATCTGCCCCAACTGGAAGCTCGCCACGCCCGACCCGATGGTGACGGTGGGACTCAAGTGCGAGGGATTCAGGGTCGAGATGATCATCCGTTCAATACTCACCGGCTCGGCATGGCGCGAATACCAGAAGGGATGCAGGGAGATTTGCGGAGTGAAGCTGCCCGAGGGCATGAAGGAAAACCAGCGCTTCCCCGAACCCATCATCACCCCGACGACAAAGGCCGACGAGGGGCATGACATGAACATATCGAAAGAAGAGATAATCAGCCAGGGCATCGTGAGTGCCGAAGACTATGCCGTGATGGAGGAATACACGAGAAAACTCTTCAAGCGCGGTCAGGAAATAGCTGAGAAGCAGGGTCTTATCCTTGTCGACACAAAGTATGAATTCGGCAAGAGAGACGGCAAGGTATATCTCATCGACGAGATTCACACGCCCGACTCGAGCCGCTACTTCTACGCCGAGGGCTACGAGGAGAAGCTGGCCGCAGGCGAACCGCAGAAGCAACTGTCGAAGGAGTTTGTGCGCCAGTGGCTCATCGAGCACGACTTCATGAACGAGCCTGGACAGACGATGCCCGAGATAACTGACGAGTACGCTTGCAGCGTGAGCGACAGATACATCGAACTGTACGAGCACATCACAGGCGAGGCATTCGCCAAGGCAGCCGACAGCGACGACATCGCCGCACGCATAGAGAGCAACGTTAACGCATACCTCGCCGGCAGATAAATGTACAGGCAGGAAGAGATAAAGCCCTACGGGCTGTCCGCAGACAAGGGAGAGCAGGTGGAGATGATGTTCGACAACATCGCCCCCACCTACGACACCCTGAACCACAGACTGTCGTGGAACATCGACAAGCTGTGGCGGCGCAAGGCCATAGACAGCCTGAAGCCCTACGGGCCGCAGGAAATACTCGACATAGCCACCGGCACGGGCGACTTCGCCATCATGCAGGCCGAACGGCTGCACCCCCGCAGCATCATCGGTGCCGACATCAGCAGCGGCATGATGGAGATCGGCCGGCAGAAGACCGCCCGCAAGGGCCTGTCGGACATCATCTCTTTCTCAAAGGAAGACTGCATGAGCCTGTCGTTCGGCGACGGGTCGTTCGACGCGGTGACGGCTGCCTTCGGCATCCGCAACTTCGAAGACCTCGACAGAGGCCTGAAAGAGATGCACAGGGTGCTGCGGCCGGGAGGCCACCTCTGCATCATAGAACTGACAGCACCGGTACGTTTCCCTATGAAACAGCTGTTCAGGATATACTCTCACACCATCCTGCCGGTCTACGGAAGACTGATTTCCAAAGACACGGCAGCCTACAGCTATCTTACAAAGACTATCGAGGCGTTCCCGCAAGGTGAAAGGATGCTCGGCATACTGGCACGCGCAGGATTCAGAGAAGCAGGATTCAAGCGGCTCACCTTCGGCATCTGCACAATGTATTTCGCAACCAAATAAAAGCAAGATATGGATACATACGGTCTTATCGGCTACCCGCTGGAGCATTCTTTCTCGATAAGCTACTTCAACCAGAAGTTTGCCGACGAGGGGATAGATGCCCAATACGAGAACTTTGAAATCAAGTCGATCGAGTCGCTGATGGAGGTCATCGACTCACACCCCGACCTGAAGGGTCTCAACGTCACCATCCCCTACAAGGAAAAGGTAATCCCCTTCCTCGACTCAATGTCGCCGGAGGCTGTCGCCATTGGGGCGGTGAACGTCATAAGGGTTACTCACGAGAACAACAAGATTACCCTCAAGGGCTTCAACTCCGACGTGATAGGCTTCACGAAAAGCATTGAACCTATGCTTGAGAAGATTCACCGTAAAGCACTGATACTGGGCACGGGAGGCGCTTCAAAGGCCGTCAACTACGGACTGAGGAATCTCGGGCTCGAGACTATCTTCGTCAGCAGATACCAACGGCCGGGAACGATACAGTATAAGGACATCACGCCCGATATAATAAAGGAGTACAACGTGATTGTCAACTGCACGCCGTGCGGCATGTATCCGCATACAGACGAATGCCCCGACCTGCCATACGACCACATGGACAACCATACCGTGCTCTACGACCTCATCTACAACCCCGACGAGACCCTCTTCATGAAGAAGGGCGCGGCGCACGGGGCAAGCACGAAGAACGGCCTCGAGATGCTGCTCCTGCAGGCTTTCGCAAGCTGGGAGTTCTGGAACGGCAGATAGGCGGAACAAAAAGAACATTCAAAAAACAATCAAACACTGACATAAGTTATGGACAACAGCAACCGATATATGATGCGCGGCGTAAGCGCTGCCAAGGAAGACGTGCACAACGCCATCAAGAACATCGACAAGGGAATATTCCCGCAGGCCTTCTGCAAGATTATCCCCGACATCCTGGGAGGCGACCCGGAATACTGCAACATAATGCACGCCGACGGAGCCGGCACGAAATCGTCGCTGGCATACATGTACTGGAAAGAGACGGGAGATCTCAGCGTGTGGAAGGGAATAGCCCAGGACGCCCTGATAATGAACACCGACGACCTGCTCTGCGTGGGCGCGGTGGACAACATACTCGTCTCGAGCACCATCGGACGCAACAAGATGCTCGTCCCGGGAGAAGTGATATCGGCAATAATAAACGGCACCGACGAACTGCTTGCACAGATGCGTGACATGGGTGTGGGCATCTATGCCACCGGAGGAGAGACCGCCGACGTGGGCGACCTCGTGCGCACCATCATCGTAGACTCCACCGTGACATGCCGCATGAAGCGCAGCGACGTCATCGACAACGCCAACATCAGGCCGGGCGACGTCATCGTCGGACTGTCGTCGTCGGGCCAGGCCACATACGAGACACGCTACAACGGCGGCATGGGCAGCAACGGACTGACCAGCGCACGGCACGACGTGTTCTCGAAATATCTCGCTGCAAAGTATCCGGAGAGCTACGACCATGCCGTGCCGGAAGAGCTCGTATACAGTGGAAGCTACCGTCTCGACCAGCCCGCTGAGGGAACGGAGGTCAGCGCGGGCCAGCTGGTGCTCTCCCCCACCCGCACCTACGCACCGGTGATAAAGAAGATACTGGACGCCCACAGGGCCGACATACACGGAATGGTGCACTGCACGGGCGGCGCGCAGACCAAAGTGCTGCACTTCGTGGGCGACAACTGCAAGGTGGTGAAAGACAACATGTTCCCCGTGCCGCCGCTGTTCAAGATCATCCGCGAGGAGAGCAAGACCGACTGGAAGGAGATGTACAAGGTGTTCAACATGGGACACCGCATGGAGATATACGTAAGCCCGGAGACGGCAGACGCCATCATAGAGATAAGCAAGAGCTTCAACATCGACGCCCAAGTGGTAGGACACATCGAGGAAGGCGCAAAGAGCCTCACCATAAAGTCTGAATTTGGAACATTCGAATATTGATATATGCCCGAAAACAACAGCATTCTCGAGAAACTGGACGGCCTTGAGAGCCGCTACGAGGAGGTATCGACACTCATAACAGACCCTAACGTCATTGCAGACCAGGACCGCTATGTAAGGCTGACGAGGGAATACAAGGAGCTCGGCGACATCATGGATGCGCGCAGGAGATACATAGCATGCCTCAACTCCATAAAGGAAGCCAAGGACATACTCGCCAACGAGAGCGATCCGGAGATGAAGGAGATGGCAAGGGAGGAACTCGCGGATAACGAAGAGCTGCAGCCCAAGCTGGAAGAGGAAATCAAGATAGCCCTCGTGCCGAAGGACCCGGAAGACGCCAAGAACGTGCAGATGGAGGTGCGTGCTGGAACAGGAGGCGACGAGGCCGCCCTGTTTGCCGGCGACCTGTTCCAGATGTACAAGAAGTTCTGCGACTCCAAAGGCTGGTCGCTGTCCGTGACAAGCGCAAGCGAAGGCGCCGTAGGCGGATTCAAGGAAATCGATTTCGCCGTCAGCGGAGACAACGTGTACGGCACAATGAAGTATGAATCGGGCGTGCACCGCGTGCAGCGCGTGCCTGTAACCGAGTCGAACGGACGCATGCAGACGTCGGCCGCCACGGTGGCCGTGCTCCCCGAGGCAGACAAGTTCGAGGTGAACATCAACGAGGGAGACATCAAATGGGACACGTTCAGAAGCTCGGGAGCCGGCGGACAGAACGTGAACAAGGTGGAATCGGGAGTGCGCCTGCGCTATCCGTGGAAGAACCCGAACACGGGAGAGACCGAGGAGATTCTCATCGAGTGCACCGAGACGCGCGACCAGCCCAAGAACAAGGAGCGGGCACTCTCGCGCCTGCGCACATTCATATACGACAGGGAGCACCAGAAGTATGTGGACGACATAGCCAACCGCAGGAAGACACTGGTATCCACCGGCGACAGAAGCGCGAAGATACGCACATACAACTTCCCGCAGGGCCGCGTGACAGACCACCGCATCGGTTTCACCACCCACGACTTGCAGGGGTTCCTCGGCGGAGACATACAGGACATGATAGACGCGCTCACCGTGGCGGAGAACGCCGAGCGCATGAAGGAATCGGAACTGTAAACGAAAGGAACGTCATATACACCTTATTATATATTATAGAGATATGGACAGAACCGGATTAATAGAACAGATAAAGACAAAGAAGAGCTTTCTGTGTGTCGGACTCGACACTGACATGAAGAAGATTCCTCAGCACCTGCTGACAGAGGAAGACCCTATATTCGCTTTCAACAAGGCCATCATAGACGCGACGGCACCCTACTGCGTGTCGTACAAGCCGAACCTCGCTTTCTACGAGGCTTTCGGAGTGAAGGGCATGGTATCGTTCGAGAAGACCGTAAGGTATCTGAAGGAGAACTACCCGGACCACCTCATCATCGCCGACGCAAAGCGCGGCGACATCGGCAACACGTCGGACATGTATGCCCGCACGTTCTTCGGCGAATACGACATCGACGCCCTGACCGTAGCACCCTACATGGGAGAAGACAGCGTGACGCCGTTCCTCGCCTATAAGGACAAGTGGGTGGTGCTGCTGGCACTGACAAGCAACAAGGGCAGCCACGACTTCCAGCTCACGGAGGACGCCAATGGCGAACGCCTGTTCGAGAAAGTGCTTCGCAAAAGCCAGGAATGGGGCAACGCCGACAACATGATGTACGTGGTGGGAGCCACGCAAGGCGAGATGTTCAAGGACATAAGAAAGATTGCGCCCGACCATTTCCTGCTCGTACCGGGCGTCGGAGCGCAGGGAGGCAGCCTCCATGAGGTGTGCAAGTACGGCATGACGGCCGACTGCGGACTGATTGTCAACAGCAGCCGCGGCATCATCTATGCTTCCGGCGGCACCGACTTCGCAGAAGCGGCAGCAGCCAAGGCCAAGGAACTGCAGGCCGAGATGGAAGCCGAACTTGCAAGGAATGAACGACGCTAAGATAATCAACGACCCGGTCTTCGGGTTCATCAAGATTCCGTCGGGACTCCTGATGGACATAGTGAGGCACCCGCTGATGCAGCGTCTCACGCGCATAAACCAGCTGGGACTTGCCAGCGTGGTGTATCCCGGAGCACGGCACACAAGGTTTCAACACTCATTAGGTGCTTTCCACCTGATGAGTGAAGCCATCTTATCCCTGCAGCAGAAGGGCAACTTCATCTTCGACAGCGAGGCCGAGGCCGTCGAGGCAGCCATACTGATGCACGACATCGGGCACGGACCGTTCAGCCACGTGCTTGAGCACACGCTGATAAGCGGTATATCGCATGAGGAGATATCGCTCCTGATGATGGAGCAGATAAACAATGAGCTCGGAGGACAGCTCAACCTGGCCCTGAAGATATTTAAAGACGAATATCCGAAAAGGTTTCTCCACCAGCTGATAAGCAGCCAGCTTGACATGGACAGACTCGACTACCTGCGCCGCGACTCGTTCTACACGGGCGTCACGGAAGGCAATATCGGCAGCGCCAGGATAATAAAGATGCTCGATGTGCACGAAGACAGCCTCGTGGTGGAGTCAAAGGGCATATATTCCATCGAAGACTACATCACCTCAAGGCGGCTGATGTACTGGCAGGTGTACCTGCACAAGACGGCCGTGGCCTACGAGAAGGTGCTCGTCAACGCCCTCACGCGTGCCAAGCAGCTCGTGCGCGAGGGCTGCGAGCTCTTCGCTACGCCGGCACTCAGCTACTTCCTGCACAACGATGTCGACGCCTCATGGTTCCACTCCCACTCCGAAGCACTGAAGATGTACGAGGAGCTTGACGACAACGACATCTGGAGCTCACTGAAAGTATGGGCCCACCACGAAGACAAGATACTCTCGATACTGTCCCGTGACATGACGGACAGAAACATCTTCAAGGTCGAAGTGCACGACGAGCCGGTGAGCGGGGAACGCATAAGCGGGATACGCAGGGACATATCGGTAAAGACCGGAATTGCTGAAGAGGAGGCTGGATACCTCATGGACGTAAGCACGGTGCAGAAAGACATGTACGATACCAACGACGACAGCATCGCAATACTTTACAAGGACGGGACAATCAAGGACATCTCGCAGGCCTCCGAGATTCTCGATGTCCGGCTTCTTTCTAAAAAAAGAAGAAAATATTACCTCTGTTATCAACGCATCTGAATAAATTTTGTTATATTTGCAAAATTAAATGAAAACAACGTAACTGCATAATGGAATTTACAGCGAAACAGATTGCCGGCTTTATCGGCGGCAGAGTGGAAGGAGACGAGAATGCGGCCGTCCACACCTTTGCAAAAATAGAAGAAGGAATCCCTGGTGCTATATCATTCCTTTCGAATCCCAAATATACACAATATATATATGACACCGAGTCGAGCATAGTCCTTATTAATGACGATGTCAAATTGGAGAAGCCTGTAAAAGCGACCCTCATAAGGGTCGGCAATGCGTATGAATGCGTTGCAAAGCTATTACAGCTGTACGAGGCGAGCAAACCCAAGAAGACGGGAATAGACAAGCTCGCTTCCATCGCGCCGACGGCAACAGTCGGAGAAAACGTATACGTGGGAGCTTTCGCCGTCATAGGAGACAACGCCGTCATAGGAGACAACACCCAGATATACCCCAACACGGTGATCGGAGACGGTGTGCGGATTGGAAACGGATGCTCGATATATCCGAATGTGACAATCTATGAGAACTGTAAATTAGGCAACAACGTGACCATCCATTCCGGTTCCGTCATCGGAGCAGACGGCTTTGGCTTTGCCCCGAACACGGAAGGATACGACAAGATACCGCAGATCGGCATCGTCACGATTGAAGACAATGTGGAAATCGGAGCCAACACTTGTATTGACCGCTCTACAATGGGAAGCACAATAATACGCAAGGGAGTGAAACTTGACAACTTGATTCAAGTGGCCCACAACGTGGAAATCGGAGAGAACACGGTCATGTCGGCTCAGGTCGGCATCGCAGGAAGCACGAAGGTCGGCTCGTGGTGCATGTTCGGAGGACAGGTAGGACTGGCCGGGCATATCCATATAGGCGACAAGACATTCCTCGGCGCCCAGTCGGGAGTACCCGGAAACATCAAGGGTAACCAGACCCTCATCGGCACTCCGCCTATGGAGCCAAAGGCTTATTTCAAGTCTCAGGCCATATTCCGCAAACTACCGGAACTTTACAAGCAGATAAATGAACTACAAAAAGAAATAGAAGAATTAAAAAAGAAATAATCAATATGAGCAAGCAAAAGACACTCAAAGGCAGTTTCTCACTCTGCGGAAAAGGCCTGCATACCGGATTGAGCCTTACAGTCACGTTTAACCCGGCACCGGAGAATACCGGTTACAAGATACAGCGTATAGACCTGGACGGCATGCCCGTGGTCGACGCCATCGCAGAGAATGTCATCGACACCCAGCGCGGAACGGTCCTGGGCAAAGGAGACATCAGGATATCCACCGTAGAGCACGGTCTGGCAGCCCTGTATGCCCTCGGCATTGACAACTGCATGATTCAGGTGAACGGTCCGGAGTTTCCTATCCTCGACGGAAGCGCAATAAAATACATCGAGAAGATTAATGAGATAGGTACTGAAGAGCAGAATGCTCCGAAAGACTGGTATGTCATCAGGAAGAAGATCGAAGTCAAGGACGAGGAGACCGGCTCGTGCATCACAATCCTTCCGGACGAGGATTTCAGCCTCACGGCAATGTGCTCGTTCAACTCCAAGTTCATAAACAGCCAGTTTGCCACACTTGACAAGGTGGAGAACTTCACCGCTGAAATAGCTCCAGCACGTACCTTCGTATTCGTACGCGACATAGAGCCGCTGCTCAAGGCAAACCTCATAAAAGGCGGCGACCTCGACAATGCCATCGTAATATATGAGAAGAAGATATCGCAGGAGCAGCTTGACAAGCTCGCAGACATGATTCAGGTGGAGCACCGCGATGCGGAGGAGCTCGGATATATACAGAACAAGCCGCTGGTATGGGAGAATGAGTGCACACGCCACAAGCTCCTTGACATCGTCGGCGACCTCGCCCTCATCGGAAAGCCTATCAAAGGCCGTATCATCGCCACACGCCCGGGTCACACGATAAACAACAAGTTTGCCCGCCAGATGCGCAAGGAGATACGCAAGCACGAGGTGCAGGCTCCTATATACGACCCGAACGAGGAGCCTATAATGGACGTGAACCGCATAAGGGAACTCCTCCCCCACCGTTATCCCATGCAGCTGGTAGACAAGGTGATAGCTCTCGGCGCAACAAGCATCGTCGGCGTGAAGAACATCACAAGCAACGAGCCTTTCTTCCAAGGCCATTTCCCGCAGGAGCCGGTTATGCCCGGCGTGCTTCAGGTAGAGGCAATGGCACAGTGCGGAGGCCTTTTAGTGCTCAATACGGTTGAAGAGCCGGAGCGCTGGTCTACATACTTCATGAAGATAGACAACGTGAAATTCCGCCAGAAGGTGGTTCCGGGCGACACGCTGCTGTTCAAGGTCGACCTGCTGGCTCCTGTACGCCACGGCGTATCTTCGATGAAAGGCTATGTGTTCGTAGGCGACCACATCGTATCGGAAGCCACCTTCACCGCCCAGATAGTAAAGAACAAATAAAAAAGGAACAGATATGAACCAGATACACCCAATGGCTTTTGTCCATGCAGAGGCGAAACTTGGAGACAACAATATCATCGGGCCATTCTGCTATATAGACAAGAACACCGTTCTCGGCGACAACAACGTTCTTAACAACAGCGTCACGATACACACGGGAGCACGGATTGGCAACGGCAACGAGTTTTTCCCGGGTGCCAGCATAAGCACCAAACCGCAGGACCTGAAGTTCAAAGGAGAGGAAACCCTCTGCGAGATAGGTGACAACAACAGCATCCGTGAGAACGTGACCATAAGCCGTGGCACAGCGAGCAAAGGCACAACCATCGTGGGATCAAACAACCTGCTGATGGAAAACATGCACGTGGCTCACGACTGCGTGCTCGGAAGCGGACTTATCATCGGCAACAGCACAAAGTTTGCCGGTGAAGTGACCATCGATGACAACGCCATTATCAGCGGCGCGGTGCTCACCCATCAGTTCTGCCGCATCGGAGGCTACGTGATGATTCAGGGAGGATGCCGCTTCAGCCAGGACATCCCGCCATACATCATCGCCGGAAAGGAACCGACGAAATACTGCGGAATAAACATCATCGGCCTCCGCCGCCGCGGATTCAGCAACGAAACGATAGAAATCATCCACGATACATACAGGATAATATATGCCAACGGAATCATCAAGGACGGTATCCAGGAGGCACGCGCAAAGTATCCTGGCATCAAGGAGGTTGAATATATCTGCTCTTTCATAGAGAATTCAAAGCGAGGGATTATCCGCTGATGAAGAATACGCTTGTCGTAATAACAGGTCCCACAGCCGTTGGGAAGACCGAATTGTGCATAGACATTGCCAAAAGGTATGAGATTCCCATCATCAATGCCGATTCAAGACAGATATACAAGGGCTTGAAAATCGGAACGGCGGCACCTACCGACGAGCAGCTGAAAGACGTTCACCATCATTTCGTCGGCTGTCTTAACCTGGACGACTACTATAATGCATCCATGTTTGAGCAGGACGTGATGACTGTTCTTGGCGATATCTTTCCAAAGAAGCATGTCGCCTTGATGAGCGGCGGGTCTATGATGTATATTGACAGTGTATGCAACGGCATTGACGACATACCGACAATAGCATCAGAGACCCGCGCGCTTATGAAGGAACGGCTGGAGAAAGAAGGGCTGGACGTGCTTCTCGAAGAGCTCCGGATCATTGATCCTGAGTATTATGATATTGTAGATAAGCGCAATCCACGCAGGGTGATACACGGACTGGAAATATGCTACCAGACAGGAAAGACCTACTCCCACTTCCGTAAGAACGACAGGAAAGAACGGCCGTTCGCCATCATAAAGATAGCCCTGAACCGCCCGCGTGAAGAACTCTATGCAAGGATTAACGCACGGGTTGACCGCATGATAGAGGACGGACTGGTAGAGGAAGTCGCCAAGTTAGCCCCTTACAGAGGGCAGAATGCACTCAACACAGTCGGATATAAGGAGATTTTCGACTATCTCGACGGGAAATGTACATTGGGGGATGCCGTAGAACGGATAAAAAGCAACACAAGAAGGTATGCACGCAAGCAGCTTACCTGGTATAAGCGTGACAATGACGTACACTGGGCGAACCCGGATGATAAAGATGAAATAATGAATTACATATCTCAAAGACTATGAGCAAGGATTACAATAACCAGAATGCCGTCGTATACTATTGTAAACTCGGCATCAATAAAATCTGCAGTTTAGGGAAATGGTACAAGAACCTCTTTAAAGGACGGCCCTGGTACATCAAGACCGCCGCTGGTTTCGCTTCCCTGATAGTGATGTTCATATTCTACCTGATTGCCGTAGACATCAATTTCCTTTGGCTCTTCGGCAAATCCCCAAGCATGGAGATGATAAAGAACCCTGTCACAAGCCAGGCCTCGGAACTGTACAGTGCCGACGGAGTGCTCATAGGAAAGTATTTCAGCGAGAACAGAACCCCAGTTGAATACAAGGATGTGAACCCTGTTTTCTGGGAGACGCTCATCTCAACGGAGGACGAACGCTTCTATCACCACTTCGGAATAGACTTCCAGGGCGTCGTTGCGGCAGCGAAAGACTACGTCGTGCACCACGACGCACGCGGCGCATCTACAATCACCCAGCAGCTCGTCAAAAACATGTTCCGCGTGCGTACGCAATACTCTACCGGACTTTTGGGCAACATCCCCGGAGTGAAGATGCTCATCATGAAGAGCAAGGAGTGGATAACGGCCGTCAAGATAGAGATGCTTTTCAACAAGGAGGAGATACTGACGATGTATGCCAACACCGTAGACTTCGGCTCAAACGCATTCGGAATAAAGACGGCATGCAAGACATACTTCGGCAACACCCCGCAAGAACTCAAGGCGGAGCAGGCTGCCGTGCTCGTCGGCATGCTGAAAGCCACGACATACTATAATCCCAAGATAAATCCAAAGAACAGTCTCAAGCGCCGCAACACCGTGCTGAACAACATGGTTGCCCACGGACACCTTACCAAGCAGGAGGCCGACTCGCTGAAGAATCTCCCCATAACGCTTGACTACAGCGTGGAAAGCAACTACGACGGACAGGCAACATACTTCCGCGAGGCCGTTGCAAACTACCTCCGTGACTGGTGCAAGGAGAACGGACTCGACCTGTACAACAGCGGTCTGAAGATATACACGACGATAGACACCCGCATGCAGAAGTATGCCGAGGAGGCCGCACGCAAGCAGATGAAGACCGTGCAGCGCAACTTCAACAACCACTGGGGAAAGACAAATCCCTGGCAGGACGAGCACCACGTAGAAATTCCGAACTTCATCGAGGGAATAGCACAGAAGCTGCCACTCTACAAACAGCTCATGCAGAGATATCCGAACGACCCCGACTCCATTACATACTGGCTCAACAAGCCGCACACCGTCAAGCTGTTCGACTACGAGAAGGGCATCATCGAGAAAGAGATGAGCACGATGGACTCCATCAGATACATGGAGCGATTCATGCACTGCGGTTTCGTTGCCATGGAACCGGCCACCGGCCACGTCAAGGCATGGGTCGGCGACATAGACTTCCAGACATGGAAATATGACAAGGTTACGGCCATGAGGCAGCCGGGCTCCACCTTCAAGCTCTTCGTATATACCGAAGCGATGAACCAAGGCCTGACCCCGTGCGACAAACGACGCGACTCCTACTTCAGCATGAAGGTATACGACAAGTTCAAGAAAGCGGAAGTGACGTGGGCTCCGACAAACGCAAACGGATATTTCACCAACGACTCAATGCCGCTGAAGGCCGCATTTGCACAGAGTATAAACTCCGTCGCCGTGAAACTCGGGCAGGAGGTCGGAATAGACAACATCGTAAGCACGGCACACGCCATGGGAATCGTCAGTCCGCTCGACAATACGCCGTCGCTCGCGCTTGGTTCCAGCGACGTGAACCTGCTTGAACTGGTGAATGCCTACACCACGGTCGTCAACGACGGAAAGGCCCATGAGCCGGTGCTCGTCACCAAAATCCTCGACCGCAACGGCAATGAGATATACACCGCGCCCACCGAACAACGGCAGGTAATACCCTACAAGAGCGCTTTCCTCATGCAGCAGATGCTCCAGGGCGGAATGCGTGAGCCGGGAGGAACAAGCATGAGCCTCTGGGGATATGTGAGCAAGTTCAACGATACAGAGTTCGGCGGAAAGACCGGAACATCCAACAACCACTCCGACGCATGGTTCGTAGGCGTAAGCCCCAACCTCGTTGCCGGAGCATGGGTAGGCGGAGAATACCGCTCGATACACTTCCGCACGGGAGCACTGGGCCAGGGCAGCCGCACGGCACTGCCCATCTGCGGATATTTCTTCGAGTCAGTGCTCGACGACCCGGCGTTTGCCAAGTATCACGGAAAGTTCGCCAAGGCAAAGGACGAGGTCAAGTATGAGATGTACAACTGCAGCAGCTACTACTACAAGAAAGAGGAAGACAGCACGGACGTAGACAGCCTCGGCTTCGCCGAAGAAGAAATAGTGATGGACGAGAACGGAAATCCCGTGACACGGAAAGCCGAAAGCCAGGAGCCGAAGGCCGAAGGTGCAAGCACGGACAATGCCCCTTCAGACCATCAGAAAGGCGAGGCTACAGAGAAAAAGAAGAAACCCGTCTACGACGATGTCTATTTTTGATGCCGGCCGGTTAAGGATATGACGCTTGATCAGGACAATAAAGAATGGCAGGATGCCTTACAGATAATCAACTATACCCGTCGCTCGCTTTTCCTCACCGGGAAAGCGGGGACGGGTAAATCCACTTTCTTACGGTATGTGGCTGAGAACACGAAGAAGAAACATATCGTACTCGCACCGACCGGCATCGCAGCCATAAACGCCGGAGGAAGCACGCTGCACAGTTTTTTCAGGCTTCCATTCCATCCGTTGCTCCCCAACGATACACGATACAGCCCGCGCAACATCCGCCAGACACTCAAATACAACGGCGAGCACTGCAAACTGCTGCGCGAGATAGAACTCATCATCATCGACGAGATAAGTATGGTGAGGGCAGACATCATCGACTTCATCGACAAGGTGCTTCGGATATACTGCCGTAACATGCGCGAGCCGTTCGGAGGAAAGCAGATGCTCTTTGTCGGAGACATCTATCAGCTCGAGCCGGTACTGAAGGAGGAAGACAGACGCCTGCTCCACCCTTTCTACACCACAGCCTATTTCTTCGCAGCCAATATCTTTCAGGAAATGCAGCTCGTCAGCATCGAGCTGCGCAAGGTATACCGGCAGACAGACGGCAACTTCATCAAGATACTCGACAGGATAAGGAACAACTCGGCCACGCAGGCCGACCTTCAGGTGCTCAACTCACGGCTCGGTGCCGATATGCACACCGGAAACAGCGACCTCGCCATAACGCTGGCATCGCGACGCGACACCGTGGACTTCATCAACAGCCGGCAGCTCGACGAACTCAGCGGCGAGCCGTCCATATTCCACGGCAAGATAAAGGGCGACTTCCCCGAAACATCGCTCCCCACCCCTATGGAGCTACAGATAAAGCCCGGTGCACAGGTGATATTCATCAAGAACGACAAGGACAAGCGGTGGGTAAACGGCACCCTCGGGGTCGTCAGCGGCATCGACGAGGAGAAGGGAATAATCTGTGTGGTGACGGAAGACGGCAACGAATACGACGTTGAACGTGAAATCTGGGAGAACATCAGATACACATTCAACGAAAAGGAAAAGAAGATAGAAGAGGAGCAGCTGGGTGTATATATACAGTTCCCCATACGCCTGGCATGGGCAATAACCGTGCACAAGAGCCAGGGACTGACCTTCCGTAAGGTGAACATCGACTTCTCGGGAGGCGTCTTCGCCGGAGGACAGACCTATGTGGCCCTCAGCCGCTGCACGTCTCTCGAGGGAATAAGCCTGCGCGAACCGATAAAGAGGTCCGACATTTTCGTGCGTGCCGAGGTTCTCCACTTTGCCCGGCAATACAACAACCGCACATACATAGACCGCGCGCTCACCGAGAGCAAGGCCGACCGTGAATATCACGATGCCGTCAAGGCGTTCGACAGCCGCAACTTCAACCTCTTCCTCGACAACTTCTTCAAAGCCATACACAGCCGTTACGACATAGAGAGACCTGCCGCGAAACGCCTCATCAGGCGCAAGCTCGGCATCATCAACACACTCGCCGCAGAGAACAAAGCCCTGAAAGAAGAACGGGAACGCAGAAACAAGCAACTGAAAAAACTCGCCGCCGAGTATACCCTGCTCGGCAAGGAATGCGAGAAAGAGAAGATGACAGAGGCCGCAATAAGGAATTACCGCAAGGCGATAGACCTGTATCCCAATGCTTACGATGCAGTGAGACGCCTTGAAAAGCTGTCAAAGAAAGAAGAATAAAGTGTTTTACCGGTATGAGACAAGTCTTTACTCTTATAAAGTTCTGGGGTTATATCATCTTGGAGAAATGCGGCATACGCTGAAAATGCCGTTACACATTCTCCCGTCTTATGTTTCTAAGAAACAGGGGATTGCCTATCACATAACGGCGCCACATACGACGTGGCTCAACAAAAAGCCTGTATAGCCATTCAAGAGAATGTCTCTGCCACCATTGGGGAGCACGCTGAGATGTTCCCGCAAAAAAATCAAATACAGCCCCTATAGTACCAACATGGCAATTGATATCCAACTCGCTCCAATGGGAATAAGCCCACTTCTCCTGCTTGGGAGCCGTCATACCTATCCAAAGCAGATCCGGCTTCGCTGCATTTATCGCCCGTATAATCCCGGCATTGTCCTCATCTGAAAACTCGGGCTTATATGGAGGTGAATACGTCACCACTTCAATATTAGGATAGACCCTATTGGAACGTTCTATTATTAGATTCAAGACCCTTTCACTCGACCCCATAAACATACACCGGCCACCGGCACGGTTCAACCGCTGCATCTCAAACTCAAACAAGTCCCAGCCGGCAACACGCTCCTTCGGTTGTGATTCACATTTCAGCCACCGGCAAGCCTTCACTATACTTGCCCCATCCGGTATCAGATAATCTCCGTTCTTCAGAGCTTCGGCAAACAATCCGTCATTCTGCGCCGTATTATAAGAATGCGCATTTATCGTATTTATCAATATCTTACCACCCGGTATATTTGACAAAGCCGCACGGCTTTCCACAATATTCAAATCTTTAAGTCGTAACATTTCCAATAGTTTCTATAAATATACTGTCAGCAAAGAGATATACCATCCTGTATACTATTTAATGCTGCTTATATACATTAGCCTAACGCCACAAGCTCTCCCAATATGTCACTTATTGTTTTCTCAAATACGCTCAATCCAAACTTTTCCTCAAACCTTTTTCTTCCTTGACGGCCAAACTCTTCCATAAGATTAGGATTATTCAATAGGAACTCTATCCTATCAGCCAATTGTTCCGGGTTATATCTTTCTATCAGAAAACCGGTTTCTCCATCATCAATAATATCGGGAATACCACCTTCAGACGTGCTTATACAAGCTACTCCATGCTGCATTGCTTCAAGAAGTACAAGAGGAAAGCACTCATTACTATAATATGTTGGGAATATAAATATATCCGCATTCTGCCAAAAACACTCTTTATCATCATCAAATTTACGGCCATAATAGTATATGTAATTACATTTTACCCCCCCACAAGCATAACATTCATTAACACTTTGTTGCAGTTATTCTCAAAAGCCCGAAGAGTAAAGTTCTGCTTAAACTTCCGATAGCCGTCCTCCCCCATTTTCATTCTCAACTCTTTGTCGTTTAAAAGACGCTCTATACAATGAGACAAAGATTCTACATCACCTCTTTCCGATATCAATCCGTTCTCCCCGTCTTTCACTACATCAGGAATTCCACCCTCATTGGTTGTTATTACAGGAAGCTTAAACTCCATAGCTTCAAGATTTACCAGCCCAAAGGTTTCATTATGATAATAAGTAGGAAAGACAAATACATCAGCATTTTTAAAGAAGTCATGCTTTTCATCTCCGTATTTGCGACCATGATAAACTGTTATTCTGTTTATCTTACGGTCCTCAACCTCTCTTTCAAACCGCAGGGCATCAATCTCATCAGTCTCTCCACCAACAAAATCACAAATAAAACTATATCCCTTATCTTTCAATATCTTACATGCATCCAACAGAACAAGCACACCTTTACTCTCCAAAAGGTTTGAAAGAAACAATAAATGCGGAATCTTGTTATGCCTTTCAGATGAAGGTTCCACATCCTGAGATTCAGGTATACCATTCGGACAAATATACACATCCTGCCATTTCACATATTTCTTCACATCATCATAAAGCGCCCGTGCAAGCAGAATAACCTTGATTCCTTTGAAAAACCTACGATATAAGAAATCATCCAAAAGCCTGTCTTGCCGTGTCGACACACCTTTGTTATGATAATGCACCACGACACGGCACCCCATCCGCTTCAGCATCTGCACAACTATGAAATCTTTATAGAAAGCTCCGCCACAAGCATTCGGCGTTACATAGACAAGTTGAGGTTTCAACCGCCTCACCTCATCACGTATTTGCCGAATAAGAAAGAGATACTGCCTCAGTTTTCTTATACTGAATTTACCTATATCTGTAAGATTCCTTGCTGTGGCAAGATTTATATAATGACAATCAAACGTCTCATTAATCAAACGACTGTCATGAATAAACTTCCCCATCATAGCGGCACCATGTACCGGAGGCGGAAGATGGAGAATGAAAAGAACTACCGGTTGATTTATATTTCCCATGATTTTATATCCTTTATAGATTTTGCCGGGCAACCTCCTATCACGCTGTTTGGTAAACATTTTTTACCCCCCCCGATTACAGATGTCCCTGCAGCGATAACTGTATTGGAGGGGATACGGCAGCCTTTCAATATCAAGGACCGGCAACCTATCCATACTTTATCGCCAAAAGTAATAGCTCTATCTTCATTCATCAGCCCGTCATCACCATATATATAATGTGTATCAGAATCCATGACCAGACAATCCCATGAGAACTGTATATCCCGGCCAAACACGATAGACTTATAACAGTTTATTGAAGAAGATGCCGAGATGGCAAAATTATCACCCAAACGTAATATACCGCTGTCGCCTACATATAGTTTTGACCCTCTTCCTATATGTGCAGTACCGCAGAATACCAATGTTCCATGAACTATCAGCGATGTAGTATCTCTTTCGTCGCAAACCGGCACTTTATGAAAACCGATTCTAATCATCGCCATATTAATCTTGTCACAATCTATCTCAATCCTACCTTTTATCCGTATTCTTGCATTCCACCTCACCCATACAGGCAGAAACCTTGCCTTTCTGAAAGGAAGATATCTGAAGTTAAACCAAAAGGTCTTAGACAATGAAAGTATCTTATCTACCATTATCTCCTATTTCTTATAAACATGAACATTCAATGAACATCACCAATAGCATCCGCCTTCAACGTTATGTAACCCCGCAGGACTCTCATCCCTTGACGGTGACACCCAATACTCATTATATAATGACAGGTTATTCCAGCGTTTACCCTTTATTCCGAATAAAAGTTGGAGCGCTCCACCGACATGTACGGCCTTCTTCCCTATGCGCTTACAATATGCAGCCAAAGGAAATCCATAAGCTCCACAACCTATCAGGGCTATATCAAAATCGCAACGGTCTATCTCTTCCTCCATCCAAGCCAACGCATCAAACCAATTCGCAAATGATGTCTGATTCCCTGCAATAGACTGAACGGCCTTTATCGTCTTTAACGATTCGAATTCAGGCAATATATCGGGTGTCTTGAAAATCCTGGTTCTGTTTTGTTTATACTGATTCTTTATCGTCTCTGCAAACGGATGGACCACCAGGACCTTCTTGCCCTTCAATGCCATTGTCCATAAGAAACTGCTATTCTCATGTGGCTGCAAATCCATAAGACCAATACGATAAACTTCCGGCATTCTCTTCCTGAAGAAGATTTCTTCCGGCCGCCATGAAGCAAGAATATCAACATCTGCCATATCACGCAGCATCAAATCCTTAAACCGTTCCAGCATCAAGTCGTTTACAGGAAAGAAACCTGCATTCTGCCCCATATGCCTATACACATACTTTTCTAAACAAATGTTAATCGGGGGGGTAAAATTCCATATAAGACAGCCTTTATCTCAACCGCACCAAAGCGGGCTATCATTATCGGCTCATCAGATTCCAGCGCCGCACATATCCTTTCCTGTACCTCTAAACCTGTATGACGCGGTAAAAACATGTCACGGATACGGAATATCACTTTACGGCTTATATTGTTATTCATGCTTTACTAAAAACTTACTATATGGTAACTCAAGGTTTATATACTCTATATGATGCGGGCGTCTTTCTTCCTCCGGAGGCATGCGCATATAATCCCCGAAAACAAGATGCAAATAATCATCTGCCCGCTCTATGCCATAGAACATATATTGTTCAAAAGGATACAGAATGAAGCTGCCGAACAGCTCTGTAGGGACGATTCCCCGCGGTGCGCCATCCATATCTGACGACAGTTTCCCGTCTGTCCGGTCAAGCAAGTCATAATGCCGGTGTATCTTACGCATAAGACTGTCCACACTATAGAAACATGCAATGAATGAAAGTACAAGCTCACGTATTGCTCCGGTGTTGAAGTGATAACCTTTCCGTTTCAATAAAGACTGGTACAAGCGGTGCTTCCTGAACTCTCTTATGGCTTCCTTACCGTCATTTCCGGCCTTTACTATCGGGAATATATCTATAAAAATCCCTTTCGGCTTGTCTGCATCCCTATTACTTTCAAGAAATGTAGTGCGCTTGTCATAAGCCTTTATAAACGGGCAATAATAACCATCCGTCACTCCTGCAAGGTCAAACTCTATCCATTCGTGTGACATAGAGAATGCCACCTCTATAAACCGTTTATAGTCCGGATACGGCATTCCTATATCAATATCATCATCCCACGGTATGAACCCTCTATGCCGGACAGCTCCGATGAGCGTTCCGCCCAGCATAGTATAACGGATATTGTTGGCTATGCAAATCCCATGTATTTCATTCATCAACACCGCAAGCCGTTGATGGAATGCGTCCCATGTTTCATCTTTCATCAGCATTCATACTTTTTATTATCCTATCCAGCATCTTACCCAGGTCATAATCCGGCTTCCAGCCAAGATTCCTCAGCTTCTCCGCAGACAGTCTCACCTTCGTGTCCGGAGCATAGCCCATACCGTCCTTAGGCTCACACCTGACATTGATTGCCGGATTGAGCCTGTCCCTGATAAATTCCGCCATGCCCAAGGCCGAGATATAAGTTGATTCCGTCGCCACATTATAAGATTCTCCGGATTTTCCCTTTAAAAGGATATACAATATAGCCGACACGCAATCCGTTGTATAGCAGTAAGGACGTGCAGACTGCCCTGTTGAATGCAGGACGATATCCTCATTCTTTGATGCGAGACGACAGAATTGAGCCATTACCCTATTATCATCTTTGGACACACCAGCACCCGCAACCTGAGTAAGACGGGCGACCTTTACATTCAACCCATATTGCACGGCATACAGATGACAAAGATGCTCCACCGCACGCTTGGCCATGGGATAGCTGCTTCTGACACTCAGGAGCTCAAGGTTTCCCTGCACATTTTCATCTACAGCAACAGAATCGTCGCCTATACAGCCGTAAACTTCCAATGAAGAAAGAAAAACAATGCCCTTTGGCCTGCATGCAATACCATATCTTAAAATGCTCTCACTGATATGAAAAACTGCATTGAATGTCTCTACCGGATGCTCAACGAAATACTTGCTCGCGGTGGGAGCGGCACAATGAATGATATAATCCACCGGCGGGATACCGTAATCGACAGAGCTCTCCATATCACACTCTATGAAAGTAATCCTCTCCCGCTCGCTTTTCTCATAAATATCTTTGACCTTATCCATCTTTCTCACCGGAGCATATACCGTAATGCCAGCATCGAGAGCCAGCAGGCAATGCACAAGCGATGAACCGATAAGCCCTGTACTTCCGGTTATGAGTATTTTCGATCCGCGCAGACAATCCTTCAAAGCAAAGGCTGCTGCAAAATCACGGATATCTTCTTTCTGTATCTTATTCATCTCTAAAAACCAAATATCTGCTGATTCTCATGCAGCTCTGCCATCGCACGGAACATGAAAAAATCAGTGGGTGTCGTTATCTTTATATTCTCCATAGGTCCCATTATCGTGGAAATGCTATAACCGTAGTGTGTCATCATCGTACAACTGTCGATAAAATCACAACGCCCCTCGCTCCGTGCCATACGATGCGCCTTAATAATGTCGCGCAGCAGGAAACTTTGCGGAGCGCGTGCTATGAGCGAACAGTCTCTTTCCGGTATGGAGAGTGAGCCTCCTTCTGTTCTCACAATAAAAGTTTCTGTTGCCGGCACGCAGGTGATGCAACTGCCGGATTCTCTCACTGTCTTCAGATTGTCCGTTATTGTCTCCTCCGTTATCAGCGGGCGCACACCGTCGTGAATGAGTACAATTGCATCGTTTGCATCATCTGCAATCTCCTCGGCGGCACAAAGACCGTTGTAAATAGATTGTTGCCCCGTCTCTCCACCTGCAACTACACGTACTACTTTGTTTATTTCAAACTTTCTCAGCATCTTGTTGAGAAACGGAATCCAGTCTTCCAAGCATACAACGACTATCGCATCTATATCGGGATGATTGTCAAACAATTCCAATGTGTACACTATGACAGGCTTCCCGTTAAGTTCAAGAAACTGCTTCGGCCGCGATTTCGTGTGCATCCTCTTACCGGAGCCACCGGCAAATATCAAAGCTATATTTTTCACTTCTGTCTGTTTTAATTATTCAATAGCATCTGCGACCATAGATAAGATGAAGATGCCTCAATTCAAATAGTGTGTTGGCAATCCTTCCCAACATGGTCTTCTTCCGGCTGTAGTATATCTCGGCTTCATCAAGAAAGCGTCTTTGCTCATCCGTAAGGCCGGCGACCCGTTTTCTTATCTCATTGACAAACACAACTCTATCCTGTAATACCGACTTTCTTCTTATATGACCGATAAATACTCTTAAACGGGAGATACGTTTCTTCTTTTTCACAGATACATTATTCGAATGCTGTCTATAGTTGGTTATCGGGCGCTTCATATATTTTATGCCGCCACTGAAACATGCAAGCGCCGTAAACCAGGCGTCATGATAATGCACCTGCTCCGGAATCGGCAGGGCCAGGTCAAAGAAATCACGCCTGATCATTGTTGATGCACCTTGATAAGGTGCTATGAAAAAGAATATTCTATATGCCTTCCGCAAATCATCTTCTATCTGCCTGTCTAAATTCTGGAGACAACTTAATGTCATTCCCATCGGCTTCCCTTCTGAATCCACAAGATCAGCATCGCCACAACATACCATCTTGTCGCCGATATTATTTATCAACAACTCTAAATGGTCCGGCAACCATACGTCATCCTGGTCGCTTAATGCTATATAGTCCGCCGTGCACAACGATATTGCCTTCTCGAAATTGCGCTTGAAGCCCATGTTACTCTCATTGCAAAAGCATTTTATCCGCTTGTCTTTCCTTGAGTATTCGGAAACAATGGAGTACGTGTCATCCGTGGAACAATCGTCGCATATTATCAATTCAAAATCCTGCTCTGTCTGATTTAATATCGAATCAAGCTGCTCCCTTATAAACCGGCCGCCATTATATGTGGCCATTGCTATTGAAATCTTTACCATAGTTATATGCTTACCTCTTTATCACACTATATTTCCTTTGCTTCATATCCTGTATCAAACGCATTAAAACGATAAACACCAGATTATATACTATTGTTTTCTGCAAGTTATAAGAACGATATATATTCGAAGCAAAACCTATTGAATACATGTGTATGACAAATAGCATTATCATCATGTATTCAAATGATACTTCCCGTCTTGCAAAACCTTTTCTTGCTATGCAATAAAGAAAAACACATATTAATACCGTAGGTATATAATCGAAATCTGAAATGAAATCTCCTATGAATGTATAGAAGACCTCTATATCTCTTCCGTTTTTATTGCGGTAATGCTCATTCCTCTCTTTGAATGTTGTATAAGTCTTCATGCCTGCCATATCTTTCAGGTATGAAAGGTTGACATCTCCATCAGTGTTATGCCTCCCGTTCCACATCTCATTACTAAACTTTATCGGACCTTCCGACATATACAGAAGAAACCAATTACCGACAGTATCACCGGAACTATTGCCAAACTCATTAAATCTGGAGAACGTTATTGTAAGAAATGCCAGCAAGCAAGGAATTAAACTTATCAGAGCCCACCGCTTTATCTTTGCCTTTATCTGCTTTTCATAAAGCGGATACATCAACAACATGCAACATATCCACATGAACAGAGTCATCATTATCGTTCCACGGGAAGCCATATTTATTCCAGACAGGATATAATTGACCATACAGCATCCCATCCCAAATTTCAGATATTTAGAAACATTCTTCCTTGGAAACAGATAGAAAAAAGCCAATGTCATGAATACCTTACCATGAACTGTAAATCCCTGAAGTTTCAAACCTATAAAAGAGTATATTTTATATATATTTGAATCATCCTCGTGAAAGCTACTGTATACCAAGGCATAGTTTTTAGGTTTTAACAATAGTATAATGTTTTCAATCAAGGGCTCTATTGACAGGATTACAAATATCCATGCAATTTTAGTTATCAGATCCGTATCAACCTTTATTTCATATACCCCCTTATTCTTTATAAAAGGATAAAGACATATCATGATTGTCATATATAAGTATAAGACAGAAACTAAAGGTATGTCTATATGAAAGCCTAAGTTTCTGAGCACGTCATAATAAAATATAGCACCGACATGGGATATCGTCATTACAATCAAAACAAATATACCTGATGTCAATGTCCGGTATTTACTATACATCCAAAGCAAAGTAAATACATACAATCCTGCATCTAAAATCAATATCTGTAAGTTTCTATCCATATCTGAAGACATACTTTATTATCTACTGTCATATTCCCATCATCGGCTATCCTTTACAAAAGAGTTTCTTTGCATGTTGCAAAAGCAATATTACATTGTCATTTTTCAATAAGTAGACATCAACTACAAGATAGTACAATGCAACAACCAAGACACCTGTAACCAACATACCATAAAACCGCAGCTCCATGCAAGATATGAAATAGCAAACTATTGAAACAGGCACTGCATATAATGAATTTACAAAGAGCTTTCTATACGGGAACTTAAAACCGACATACTTTGAAACAAAATGCTGGCCGGAACAAAGCACTGTAACCTCTGCAAGAAACCACACTATAGCCGAGCCCGTACTGCCCATACGGTCAACAAGCAGAAGATTCATTGACAACCCGACCGCGGCGCCAAGCACGGAGTTTATGAGTATCGCACGGTCACGCTTCAGCGGGGTCAACACCTGCACTATTATTATCTGTTCATATCCGATAACAAAAACGAGGGGAGCCATTATCCGCATAGGCACCACGGCACCATCATATCCACCACCTGATATAAGCTGCACTATCTGAGACGAAAAGATCATAGAGAAAACGATTACAGGCATGACAAAAAGAAACAATAAATCAATAGATTTATCAGTCATCTGCCTGAACTCCACTTCACGTTTTTCTGCAACGAGAGCACTCATGCGAGGCAAAAGAACCGTCGTAAAGGCTGTAAAGAGAGACAGCATTATACCGAATATCTTACTTGCGGTCGTATAATACCCTACCTCATCCACTCCGGCAACAAACCCGAGATACGCTACATTGAAGGATATATACATGGAAGTAAGCAAGGCATATACTCCGAGAACAAGAAAAGGCTTAAGGTAATACCCTAAGCGCACCCCTCTGATGCTATATGCTGCGAACCTCCTGCTGTATGCGATGTTTATCACGGCATTCACAACTATGACGAATACGGATAAGGCATAATACACATCGTAATCCGCAGGCTCGCGTACAAGGAGAAACACAGATATCACATATATCGTCTTTACAGCCAGAGTCCTGTTTGTTATATACTTAAAATTCTCTATACCCTTATAAAACCACTCTATCAGCAAGAAATTAAAGAAGACCTTGAATGCACCTATATACATCATTTCCTTATGCTCATACAGTGTCGGTACGACGTATATGGAGACCATCAGGGCAATTATTACAAGCACGGTAGAGACAAGATTCAACGTAAGCAGGCTTGAAAACGACGACGACAAGCCCTCCCTGTCATTCCTGTTCTTTGCTATCTCACGGACGGCGAGGGTAGATATCCCCATCATGGAAAACAATATATAATAGTTTATCACACTATCTATAAAGTTACAGATACCTATATTCGTAACACCAAGCACTCTTGATACATACGGATAAGTCAATAAAGGGAACACATAGTTAGCAACTGTCAGGATGCTGCTATATAGAAAATTCTTCTTTACCGAAGCCAAATAAGATTATCGGGTTATATTTATTATATACAAAAGATGCTATCACATAAGACAATGACACTTATTCCAAATGTCATATCTTCTCAATCCATGTGTAAGGAATGGAGTTGAGCATCACGGCGGCGAGGCCGGGAAGGACGACGACTATCTGCTTGTTCTTGCGGATGCGCTTGACGATGCCTTCAACACCGGCGAAAGGGCCTTCGATGATGCGGACCCGCTGGCCCGGCTTGTCGAGAAACGGGTCGTAGCGGAGGTATTCAATGTCGGTGCCGGAGGTGCACACGCGGATGAAATTGTCCATCTCGCGGTCGGGAACGGTCAGTATCTCCGGCGCGGCAGACGTCGAGACGGAGTGCCGCATGATGTAGCGGAGCGGGAGCAGCGACTCGTCGGCATGCTTCAGAACGGAGAGATGGCTGCGGGTGGAACGGACAAAAATCAGGTTGTGGATGCCGGGAACAAGACGGCGGCGACGCTCGCCGCCAATAGTGACAATATCGTAGCGCATCGGGATGAAGTTCTCGATGCCGAGACGGTCGAATGATGCCTTCACACGGAGTTCGCGGTTATAAGTCACCCGCATGGGAAACCATGCAAGGGGAGAGTCTGCCACAGGATACAACTTGGGGTCACCGCCCTGAAGGGCAGCGCCGCAAACGAACATCCGTGAAGTCTCCATAAACACTGATAACCAGCAACTTATCTGAAACTTGGTTCTAAATCTCTTCGTAAGAGATTGATAACCGGTTGCAAATTTACGAAAAATTCTGATAATGAGGACGTTTTACTATGGAAAGATTTTCTATTATTAGAGTTTCTAGTGATAATCCATTATGATATAGATATCTTTTTATTGATGTTCAATAGGCAAATCGTGCCATATCGACAGGCAGCTGTACGACAGTAATATAAGGTTAAACCATTGATATTGTGTAACATACACGGCATTTATCAACATGCCTTTTGGGTTCATTCTCTCATGCCAAAGAATGTTCATACAAATCTCTTACGAAGAGATTGATATTATTTTATCCCACGCCCCATTATCAAAGACATCATCTCTCAATACATCTTGCATTATACTGCAACTATCAAAACTTTCGGCTTATTTGTTTGTTTTTTCTAAATAAAACATCTGTCTCTACTGCATGATTTCATTGAAAATATGCAATAGCACTGCACAAATTCATTGAAAATATGCAGTACGAACCAAAAGGAAACAGCCAAAAGCACTTAGCTTAGCTCTCAAAAAATACATTTGGAATAAGGTACAATACATCAGAATACAGGCTTTTGCGGCGGCAAAGGTATTCCATTGGTTGGTCACTACGGCTTAGTAACATTGTTACTAACCACAAGTAACATCGTCACTAACCACAGGTAACATCGTCACTAACCACAGGTAACATCGTCACTAACCACAGGTAACATCGTCACTAAGCCGAGGTGACAAACCGACGGGCGGCTATTACGCCGCCAACGGAAAACTGAAAGCAAAGAAAAGGGCGTAACAGCCGGCTGCGGATGAAGCCTCGCTGTTACGCTCTTGAGCTTTTATTACTATGTATCTGTTATCAGAATGAGAAATATCTGCTATCAGAAGAATAAGTATCTGCTATCAGAAGAAGAGATAGCGGTTGTCTACCACGTCTGCCTTGATGTAGAGCTCGTTCATGAAGCGGCTTGCTGCCTGCTGAGCCTGCTGTGCGAGCTGGGCCTCCATGGCCTTTGCATCAAACTTGACTCCGGGACGGCTTGCCTTCTTGGTGACGCTGAACATGTATGCACCGGCATTACCCTTGATGACGCGCGGGCAGAACTGTCCCTGCTTCGTGGCTGCTACAGCACCACTGAGGGCGGGCTCGCTGGCACCCGTTGTCTGCACGAACACAGGAGCGTTGAACGTTATCTGGTTCACGTCCGTAACCTGTGCGCCCTTGCCCTTGGCTGCTGCAACGCTGTTGGCGCCGGCCAGCTTCTCCTTGAGCATGTCGTATTTCTTGTCGCGGATGACCTCGGCCTTGAGCAGGTCCTTAACGTCCTCCATGTCGCGATAGCCTACATGGTGTATCTTCGTCATGACGATGACGAGCATGTGGTCGTTGTTGCCGCACTCATAGAGCGGTGAAATATCGTTCTCGTCGGCCTCGAAAATCCACTTCATGGCGTCGCGTGTCGAGCGTATGCCAACCACATTGTGCTCAGAGTTGGTGATATCGTTGCGCTCGAGAACCTTGTATCCGTGCTTCTGGGCATTCTTCTCGATAGCCTCCGGCGTCTGGCTCTCGCTTACAAACTGGCTGAACTTGTTGTATGCGGCAGAGTATGTAGCCTTTGAGAAGTCGATGGTGTGCTTGATTACGGCAGCCGTATACTTGTCTACCATGGCCTTGCGTGCTGTCACCTGGATGATAACGTTGCCCTGCGGCATGGAGAGGTTCTTCGTCTCGTTCACTCCGAGAGTGTTGATAGCCTCGAGATATGCCTTTGTGTCGGCGTCTATCATCTGGCTGTTCTCATACATGGAAGATGTTAGCCACTGCTTCGTGCCCTCCTGTCCGTACTTCTTTGCAAGGGCCTCGAAGTCTGCACCGCCCTGAAGAGCGTTGTATACGCTGTCTGCAGTCTTGCGGGCTGCCTCTACGGTTGCGCCTCCGACCTGAATCTGACGATACTCCACTGAGTCGGGGAGCTGTGTCTTTGCGATGAGCTTTATCACGTTGAGCGTGTTGTCGCGCGTCGTCTCAAACGGCTGCGTGGTCTGACCGACGGTCATAGAGTCGAGCTTTGCAGAGATGTCTGAGGGGAATGCCTTTGACGTCACGGGGATTCCGGTGTACGAGATGGCCGACTGTGCCTTGCGTACGACCGTTGCCGGATCGGCACCGCCCTGCAGCTCGGCCGAAGCATCGGCCAGCGTCTTCAGCAGCGCGCTGCGGTCTGCGGCGGAGGGGAGCACCTGGATGTCGACATACTTGATGTCGCGGCTCTCCACATACTGCTTGAACATCTCCTTCTTCTCGTCATACTTGGCCTTGATATCCTTGTCGCTGACCTCAACCTTGTTGTCGTTGATTGTAGAGTAAGCGATTGAAGCGAGCTGGATGTTGCTCTCCACGTTCTGTGCCTCGAAAGCCATCTTTGCCGAAACAGGGTTTGAGATGAGGCATCCGGCGAAGAGCAGACGCTGGTACTTCATGGAGAGGGTCTGCTGACGGAGCGTCTTCTCGAGGAACTTCCAGTAGTTGTATATCGCCTGATACTGCTCTGCCATCTGCGGGTTCTGGCTTGCAGACATGTTCTTATAGTCTGCAAGGAACTTGGTGAGCATCGAAGAGTCGAAGCGGCGTGTCTGCTGGTTCACGAAAGGAGACTGCATGAGAAGGGGATTACGGCCCTCCTTGACGATGTCCTGCAGCTCGGCATCGGTCACTGTGAGACCGAGCTTGGCGGCCTCATCAGCCATGATGGTGTTGTTCACATACGTTTCCCATACCTGATCCTTGATCTGATTGAGCTCGTCGTCCGTGAAGTTGTCACGGCCCTGCGTCATCTTAATGACTTCCTGATACTCATCTACAAGACTCTGGAATTCCTGAACGGAAATCTTCTCACCCAAAACTTCACCCACCTGCTGGCGTTTCTCGTTCTGGGTAGCTTCACAAGAGCGCACCGCTTCCTCGGCGATGAACGCAAAAAGGCCCAGACCGATAATCGCTACCAGGAGTGCGCCTCTTTTTCTGATTGTTCCTAATGCTGCCATTACTTTGTTATGTTTTATTGTTTTATTATTTACTCTTTGTTGTTCTTTTTATGCTCCGGCTGGCGTAAACCGGCCGCTTTAGCGGACAAAATTACTAAATTTATGTCAAAACAGCGATATAAAACGTAAAAAAAAGGTTTATCCACAGACTTTTAGCTTCACTATCTCTATTTTGGTCATCGTATTTTTTATTATCTTAAACTCATACCTGCCCACTTTCACGGTTTCGTTGAGCTTCGGGAAGCTCTGATATTCGTGCAGGATGAGTCCGCCGACGGTCATGTAGTCGTCGCCTTCGGGCAGTTCGAGCCCGAACATCTCGTTCACTTTCTCTATCTCGAGACGGGCCGACAGCATGTATTCGTCGGTGTCCGTGCGCGTCGCGATGTATGTGGTGCTGTCGTGCTCGTCCTCTATCTCGCCGAATATCTCTTCCACGATATCCTCCAACGACACTATGCCGCTCGTGCCTCCGAACTCGTCGACGACCACTCCGAGGCTCTTCTTCTGCTGCAGGAAGATGTGCATCAGCTTCTTCGCCGCCATTATCTCCGGCACGTATGGCATCGTGCAGACATGCTCCTTCCAGTTGTCCGGGTTGCGGAACATCTCAGAAGAGTGTATGTATCCCACGATGTGGTCTATGTCGTCCTTGTATACTATTATCTTCGAGAACCCGCTCTCGATGAACCTGTTTCTCAGTTCCTCCAACGTGCAGTCCTCTATGTCGACGGCCTCTATCTCCGTACGCGGCACCATGCAGTCGCGCACCTTAGTGTCCGAGAAGTCGAGGGCGTTGTGGAATATCTTTACCTCGTCTTCTATCTCCTCGTCGTCCTTGGCGTTGTCGATGCTGCTCTGCACCAGATAGTCGAGGTCTATCCTCGTGAACTCCCGGCCTTCCTTCTCCTTCTGCATCTTCACTCCGGTGATGTGGAGTATCACGCGGGATATGAACGTAGAGAAGCGGGATATGGGATAGAGGACTACGTAGCACACGAAGGCCGGCACGGCGAAGATGGTGAGCAGCGTGTTGGGATTGCTCTTGAAGATGGTCTTGGGCATGAACTCGCCGGTGAAGAGCACTACTATGGTGGAGAGGATTGTGTCTGCCGTCACCCGTTCGCCGTCGCTCAGACCGGCAAACAGGGTCGCATCGAAGATGGCGGCGAAGAGAATACCGTAGATGACGAGGGCGATGTTGTTGCCCACAAGCATCGTACTGACGAAGTTGTTGGGATGACGGTAGAAGAAGGCAATGGCTTTTTGGGCCAGCCCGCCCTTACCGCGGTCCATCTCTGCCAGCAACCTGTTGCTGGAGACGAACGCTATCTCCATTCCGGAGAAGAATGCTGAAAAGACCATTGTCACCAATAGTCCTGCTATATGCTCTGTCATGGCTTACTGTCCTGTTGTTTGAATATTGCGGCACGGGGCACTGCTGCCTGACGCACCGGAGGCGCTGCCGTTGCGGTGTCCTGCCCGTTCTGCGGCGCCGGCTGCTCCGCCGCGCCTCCGTCGGCCTCCGTCTTCACGAAAGAGCCCTTGGAATTGGACACGGTGTAGTGGGTCATGCGCTCGTCACTCCTGAAGTATGTGCCTTCCATGGTACGGTCGGGGGTTATCAGGCGTGAGTACTTGTTGGAGTAGATCTCATGCGTGATGCCGTCCCAAAACAGTTCCTCGCCGTTGAATATTAGTCCGTTGACATTTCTTATACGCACGCGGCCACGCAGTTCCCACAGTTTTTTCTGGTCGTAATACCACGCAGTGTCGGCCTGTATATAGCCCTGCACATGGAACTTCTCGTCGAACTGCTCCATGAATATACCTTTTATAAATGTCCACCGCGACGGCTGGCGCGTCTGGTTGACGTCCCAGCGTTCGGTCACGATACGGTATTTGATGACGCCCGAATCGGATATGAGTGTGTTCACACCGTAGCTGACCATCACCGACACCGAGTCGCGCTCATATATGGCGGGGGCTGTGTGCTCCTTCTCCTCCGTACATGAAAGGATAAACAAAAACGGCATAAGGATGAGGAGCGCCCTCACCCTTATACCGCATGATATATCTTTGTCTGATTTCAAAACGTGATAAGACTTCATTACTTATTATTCCACCTTCCACTTCATGAACCACTGCTCATTGAAGGTTATGCCGATATTGATGCGGAAGGTGTTTTCTGTGATGAGTTCCTTTGCCGACGAGTGAGCCCACTGGCCGCTGATGTTCACGAGAGAGCGGTTGAAAGGAATGCCGAAACCGGCGCTGACGCTGTATTCCTTCGGTCCGTCGAGGCCGTTAATCTTCACGTAAGGCGTGGCATACGATGCTCCGAAGCGGTAGTGCACGCGGTTGTAGAACTTGCTGCTCATGCTGTTGGGCACCCATTCGCCACCGAGGGTGAACTTGCTGCGGTCCTTGAAGAGTCCGCTCTTCATCACATACTCTCCTGTATTGTCGTTCGTCTCGGGGAAATCGAGCCCGCCCCACTTCTGCAGCGAGTAGTCGAAACCGAGCGTCAGCCTGCCGCCGTGAGTCCATGCCACGCCGGCTCCGAACATGTCGGGTATGCTGAGACCGTCCGCCACGGTGTATGTGGCATCCGTGGAGACGCCAGTCTGGCTGTTTGTGTTCTGGGTGATGGATTGCGCTTCGGCTCCGAGATTATGCCCGATGCCGTATGTCAGTCCGACGGTCAGCACATCGTTCTTCATCTCTTTCTGCCACTGGAGACCCAGATCGAGCTTGTAGCTGTTCACCGTGGCGCTGTAGGTCTTGATCACCGAGTTGACGTAGCTGTCGCTGCTGGCTATCGTCACCGCCCGGTTGTAATTGCCCCAAAGGTACGACAGGTTTGCTCCGGCCGAGAAACCCTTATAGAAGTTCCATCCCGCTCCGATATAAGCCTGATGCAGACCGCCTGAGCCTGAATGCGTCTCGGTAGACGTCGTGGCCGACGTTCCGACCTTAGACTTGCGCGAGTAGTCATATCCTATGCTCGTAAACGGCACCACTCCAAGGCTGAAGCCAACCTTCGGCGCGATACGGAAGACAGCCACGGCATACTCGAAATCGGCATTCCTGGCATTCAGTTTCCTGCCGTCCTCGCTGAAGTTGGTCACCTGTCCGGACAGACCGGCATCGAAAACCATCGTCAACGAGTCTACAGCCGAATATGATGCCGGATTAAGAAAGTTGACCTGATTACCGTATCTGAGTCCTTGCGAGAGGCCGTTCATACCACGGTTGAAGCCCTGCGACTGGTCGGCCAGCACGCCAAGGCCATACTGACTGTATGGCGAGTTCGTGCCGCTCTGAGCCATTGCCGGCACCGTCATGAGCCCCAGCATGATGCTACTTAATATTTTTCTCATCCGAAATTAATGCTTTGTTATAAAGAAGAATATGGTTAAGTCCCTTAGGAACTATGAATTTGTCTGCAAAGATGCACTTTTTTTCCGAGATGCGCAAGTTTAGCTGTACTCCGCCTGTTAAATAAACCAAAAGACCCGGATATTTCAATCGGAAATCATTGATATACCCTTCTATCTCATACTCTACCCCGCGGATTACCCCGCTACGGATGGCCGTCTCGGTGGAATCGCCCAACGGGAGCACCTCGCCCTTACGGGCAACGAGCGGCAGCGCATCAGTGAAAGTGCTGAGGGCTTTCAGCCTTATCGTCGGACCGGGCGAGATGTTGCCTCCGAGATACTCTCCCGACGCACTGACGAAATCGTATGTGATGCACGTGCCTATGTCGATGATGAGCACATCGCTGCCGCGGCTCTCGCAATAGGCGCCCACTGCGGCTGCCAGCCTGTCAGTGCCGAGCGTCTGCGGCGTGGCGTATCTGTTTTTTATTGGTACCGGCGTTTCCCCTGAGACCAAGCGCATCACGGGGAAAGGCAGCGAAAGCAATGCTTCTTTGAATTCGTCCGACAGTCCGACGACGGAAGAGAGGATGCCTTGTGAGAAATGATATTTATCACAAAAACCGTTCAGTTTAAGCAACTCGCCATCGTCCATCCTTATCTCCTCCAAGGGAACAAGACCGTCAAAAGCGACAAGTTTGGTACAAGTATTACCGATATCTATCGTCAAATTCATTTCTGCTGTTTTCGCTTAACGCGTGCAAAATTATTGAAAAAAAACGAGATAATAGCACCGAAAGTAGAAAAAAGAGAGTATTTTTGCATCGTGAAACAATTAAAAGGTATTTTAAGAATTACCGTTATAGTAATCCTCATGGTTATGGCGGGCGGGGCATCGGCTGTTCCGGCGCAGGAAAACGGCAACGGTCAGGCGGCAAACGGCAGCACCGGAAGCGACTCGACCGGCGTGAGCCTGCTCACCTGTTCTCCGCGGAACGCCATATACGGCCTGTACGGACATACCGCCATACGGTATTGGGACAAGCGCACCGGCATGGACTGGACTTTCAACTACGGCATATTCAACTTCAGCAAGCCTTATTTTGAACTGCGCTTCGCCCTCGGAAAGACCGACTATGAGCTGGGCGTGCTGCCTTACTATCTCTTCAAGAGCGAATACAGCCAGCTGGGATGCCAGGTCAACGAGCAGCCGCTGAACCTCTCTGACGACGAGAAGGAACGCATAATAAAGGCACTTGAAACCAACTACCGCCCCGAAAACAGGGTGTACAGATACAACTTCTTCTATAACAACTGCACCACACGGGCACGCGACATCATTGAAAGCTGTATCGACGGAGACATCGTTTACCCTGACTACGCAGACAACGATACGGCCGAAAGGCAGACTTTCCGCGAGGCGATACACGTCTACACGGCAGGCCATCCGTGGGCTGCACTCGGCAACGATCTCGCCCTCGGTGTGAGGGCAGACCTCAAGATGTCGCCGAGAGAGCACCAGTTTCTTCCCGAATACCTGATGGCCGACTTCGACGGGGCGCGCATCTGCACCGGCGGGAAATACAGGCCGCTCGTCAAGGAGAACAAGATAATCGTTGAAAAGAAGGCTGTCATGAACCCGGAGAGCATGCCGGACCTCATGGACACGATATTCACCCCTACCCTATGCGCCCTGCTATTCATGGCGCTGTCGGCGGGTGTAGCCTTATTGGAACTCAAAAGAAGAAAGACGCTGGTCTTATGGGATTTATTTCTCATGACAGCGACAGGCGCGGCGGGACTTATCCTGCTGCTGCTGTTCTTCTCCGAGCACCCCGCGACAAGCACAAACCTGCAGATTCTGCTGCTTAATCCAATGTCCTTCATCTTCATCCCAGCCGTGGCGATGAGGAAAAAGACCGTCTACTGGAAACTATCGGCCATACTGGCGGCCTTGCTGCTGCCCGGCATGATTTTTCAGGATTATGCCGAAGGATTTATAATTGTGGCACTATCTTTGCAGATAAGAAACTGGATTAACATGCGCCTGAGCGCCGGCAGCAGCCGCAACACGCGCCAAACCAACAGCAAGGAAGCAAGAAAGCAATGAAGTATAGATACATTTCACTGATTATTCTGGCCGCACTCGCCACCGGAGGGTATTCGCAGGAAAGCACTGTGAAGCCTGCTCCGAAGCTCGTCGTCAACATTTCCATCGACCAGTTGCGGACCGATTATCTCGAAGCCTTTGCTCCTCTGTACGGCGAGGACGGCTTCAAGCGACTCTTCGACAGCGGCATTATCTATACAAACGCATCATATCCATTCTCACCGATAGACCGGTCGTCGGCCATTGCGGCGCTGGTCACCGGAACCACACCTTATTATAATAGCATCATCGGAGCGCGCTGGCTCAACAAAGAGACACTGCGGCCGGCCTACTGCGTCGACGATGAGAAGCAGACGGGACTGCAGACGAGGGAGAAATCATCACCGAAACAAATCGCTTCGTCGACAATCGGAGACGAACTGAAGGTCTCCACCAACGGCAAGGCTCTGGTCTACTCCATCGCCCCGTTCCGCGATGCGGCTGTCCTGGCTGCCGGACATGCCGGCGACGGTGCCGTTTGGATTGACGACGAGAGCGGTAAATGGTGCACGTCAACGTATTATTCGCCGTCGATACCGTCGTGGCTGTGGGCCTACAACAGCCTCCACTCGCTCAACGGGGTGGAGAACATTGCATGGCAACCGATAAACGAGCTGTCCGGCAACTTCAGCTACTTCATGAACGGCGGCATGCAAAAGCCTTTCAAGCACAAGTTCACCGGCAGCCGGCGGTTCATCGAGTACAAGACAAGCGGCCTCGTGAACGGCAGCATCACGGACATAGCCCTGCAGTGCGTCACCAGCAACGCCATGGGGTCCGACGCCATCACCGACCTTCTCAGCGTCACATATTACGCAGGAAACTTCAACAGCAAGGCCATCAGCGAGTGCCAGATGGAGCTGCAGGACACCTACGTGCGCCTTGACAGGGAACTCGGCAGACTCATAACCGGCATAGAGAAGCGCACCGGGAGCGGCAACGTGCTGTTCGTGATAACCAGCACAGGATACAGCAACGAGGAAAACGCCGACTATTCCAAGTTCAGGATACCGTCGGGAACGTTCAACATCACCCGCACGGCCGACCTGCTCAACATGTATTTCAGTGCTATTTGGGGACAGGGAAAATATGTCGAGACATGCTTCGGCCCGCAGATGTTCCTCGACCATAAACTGCTTGAGCAGAAGAAGATAAGCCTCACCGACGCTACGGGGCGCGCACAGGAGTTTCTCTCGCAGATATCGGGCGTGAGAAACACGTACACCTCGCTCCAGCTGCTATCCAGCAACAACCAGCGCATAGACAAGATACGCAACGGATTCCATCCGGAACGCAACGGAGACATACTCATCGAAGTGTCTCCAGGATGGAGAATGGTCAATGAAAGCAATATGGAGAACGTGCTTTCAAGAGCCTCTTTCATCCCCTTCCCCATCATCATATACGGCTCGGGAATGAAAGCGGAACGCATCACCACACCGACAACAATCGACAGAATTGCCCCGACGATAGCCAAATCCATAAGAATAAGGGCCCCCAACGCCTGCTCTTCAGAGCCGCTGTTTTAACATCACACAGCCGGGAGGCCTCCGACAAAGGGCAAACAGACAATATCAACATTCAGAAAAATAATAAAAAACAAGATAATATGAATTTCAACAAATTCCTGAAATCACTTTTCGGTGACAAGTCGTCACGCGATATGAAACTCATCCAGCCGCTGGTGGAGAAGGTGAAAGCCGTATATCCCACCATCGAGGGCCTGAGCAACGACGAGCTGCGCAACAGGACCAGCCAGATAAGACAAACCATACAGGACTCCGCAAAGGAGCAGAAGGAAAAGATTGCCGAGCTGAAAGCGAAGATAGAAGATACTCCCATCGATGAGCGCGAGGACATATTCAACCATATCGACAAACTCGAGAAGGAGGTACTCGACATCTATGAGAAGGCTCTCGACGAGGCCATGCCCGAGGTATTCTCCATCATAAAGGAGACGGCAAAGCGTTTCGCACAGAACGAGGAGACCGTGGTGACGGCCACGGAGTTCGACCGCGAGCTCGCTGCAGACCCGAGAAAAGACTTCATCACCATCGACGGAGACAAGGCTATATACCACAATCACTGGACTGCAGGCGGCAACGACCTCAAATGGGAGATGGTACACTACGACGTACAGCTGTTCGGCGGCGTCGTGTTGCACCAGGGAAAGATTGCCGAGATGGCCACCGGAGAGGGTAAGACCCTCGTGGCCACGCTCCCCGTATTCCTCAACGCGCTCACGGGAAACGGCGTGCACGTGGTCACCGTGAACGACTACCTGGCCAAGCGCGACTCCGAATGGATGGGACCGCTCTACGAATTCCACGGACTGTCCGTCGACTGCATCGACAAGCACCAGCCCAACTCACCCGAACGGCGCAAGGCCTACCGGGCCGACATCACCTTCGGAACGAACAACGAGTTCGGTTTCGACTATCTGCGCGACAACATGGCCGTCTCTCCGGACGACCTCGTGCAGCGCGCCCACAACTATGCCATCGTCGACGAGGTTGACTCCGTGCTTATCGACGACGCCCGTACACCTCTTATCATATCGGGTCCCGTGCCGAAAGGAGACAACCAGATGTTTGAGGAATACCAGCCGTTGGTGGAGAGTCTCGTAGACGTGCAGCGCAAACTGGCAACCCAGTATCTTGCCGACGCGAAGCAGAAAATCACCGAGGGACGCCAGACAAACAACCAGAAGCTCACCGACGAGGGCTTCCTCTCCCTCTACCGCTCGCACAAGGCGCTGCCCAAGAACAAGCCGCTGATAAAATATCTCTCTGAAGAGGGCATCAAATCGGGAATGCTCAAGACCGAGGAGATATACATGGAGAACAACAACCGCCGCATGCCGGAGGCCATCGAGCCGCTTTATTTCGTTGTGGACGAGAAGCTGAACTCATGCGACCTGACGGACAAGGGTACCGACTGGCTCGCCAAGAAGGTGAACGACAAGGAGCTGTTCGTGCTCCCCGACATCGCATCGCAGCTCTCGGCACTCGAGAGCGACACCACGCTCAGCGACCAGGAGCGCCTCGACAGGAAAGACGAGTTCCTCAACCACTATGCCGTGCAGAGCGAGCGGGTGCACACTCTCCAGCAGCTTCTCAAGGCATACACGATGTTCAACAAGGACGACGAGTACGTGGTGATCGACGGCGAGGTGAAAATCGTGGACGAGCAGACGGGCCGTATCATGGACGGACGCCGCTGGAGCGACGGTCTGCACCAGGCCGTGGAGGCCAAGGAGCACGTGAAGGTGGAGGCCGCTACGCAGACTTTCGCCACCATCACCCTGCAAAACTACTTCCGAATGTACCATAAGCTGGCCGGAATGACCGGTACGGCATCTACCGAGGCGGGCGAGTTCTGGAACATCTACAAGCTCGACGTCGTAGAGATACCAACCAACCGCCCCGTTCTCCGCAATGATATGGACGACCGGATATACAAGACTGCACGTGAGAAATACAACGCAGTGATAGATGAAATCGTTGCGATGCGCAACAGCGGACGGCCTACCCTCGTCGGCACCACTTCCGTAGAGATTTCCGAACTCCTGTCGAAGATGCTCAGCATGCGCAAGATTCCCCACCAGGTGCTCAACGCGAAGCTGCACCAGAAGGAGGCCGACATCGTGGCACTGGCAGGTCAGAGCACGATGGGCAAGGTCATGATAACCGACGAGAACGGAGAGAGCCACGAGGAGGAGCGCATGCTCGGCGCCGTCACCATAGCCACCAACATGGCCGGCCGCGGTACGGATATCAAGCTGTCTCCTGAGGTCAAGGCCGCAGGCGGTCTCGCCATCATAGGCACCGAGCGCCACGAGAGCCGTCGCGTAGACCGCCAGCTCCGCGGACGTGCCGGCCGTCAGGGCGATCCCGGCTCGTCAGTCTTCTTCATTTCATGTGAAGACAAGCTGATGCGCCTCTTCGCAGGAGACCGCATTGCGCACATCATGGACCGTCTCGGACATGAAGAAGGTGATGTTTTAAAAGGAAGACTCATCACAAATTCGGTAGAAAGATCGCAGAAGAAGGTTGAGGAAAACAACTTCGGCATCCGCAAACGCCTGCTCGAATACGACGACGTAATGAACAAGCAGCGTACCGTTGTGTACGAGAAACGCCGCCACGCACTCATGGGCGAGCGCATCGGCATGGACATCACGAACATCATCTGGGACCGCGTCGTGAACATAATAGAGACCAACGACTATGAGGGATGCAAGGAAGAGTTCATGCACATCCTCGCCATGGAGGTGCCGTTCACGAGCGAGCAGTTCGTCAACGAGAGCCACGACAACCTTGCCGAGAGCGCCTTCCAGATTGCGATAGAAGCCTTCAAGCGCCGCACCGAGCGCATACAGGCAACCGCATGGCCCATCATCAAGCAGGTATATGAGAACCAGGGCGCCATATACGAGCGCATAATGGTGCCTATCACCGACGGCCGCAGGATGTACAACATACCCTGCAACCTCAAGGAGGCATACGAGACGGAGTGCAAGAGCGTGATAAAGCAGTTCGAGAAGGTAATCCTCCTGCACATCATCGACGACTGCTGGAAGGAGAATCTCCGCGAGCTCGACGAACTGAAGCACAGCGTCCAGAACGCTTCGTACGAGCAGAAAGACCCTCTGCTCATCTTCAAGCTCGAGAGTGTGAAGCTGTTTGACAACATGGTGAACTCCATGAACAACCGCATCGTGGGCATACTGATGCGCAGCGCCATCCCGGAGATGCAGCAGGAGGAAGTGCGCGAGGCCGCTCCCGAAGAGGAGGTGAAGCGCCAGCAGTATACCGAGAGCAAGCACAACCTTGACGAGGAGCAGCTCACCGACCCGAACCAGGCTGCCGCAGCGGCAAGCGACACCCGCGCACAGCAGCAGCGCACGCCCATCGTGAAAGACAAGCTGCCCGGCCGCAACGACCCATGCCCATGCGGAAGCGGCAAGAAATTCAAGAACTGCCACGGCCGGGGAATAGTATAAGAGGTTATAAGGTTTTGAGGTTATCGGGTCATGAGGTTTCAGGTTATCGGGTCATGAGGTGACAAATGCCTTATACCGCACTGAGCCTCAACCCATAGGCAATATTTCAGGAAGGCACGGAACGATATCGGTTCCGTGCCTTTTTTATTGTCCCTGCAACGGCGGGAGGTGACGCGCGGATGATACCGCATTATTATGAACGGAGCCGGCGGCGGCCGGTGCGAATCCCTATTTATAGGTATTTTCAGCAAATACGCAACCGGTTGCAACCCGGTTGCGATTTATTTGTTGTAAATTTGCACACAGAAAGAAATAGAACAATGAAACTGTCAGAACTGAAAACAGGTCAGAAAGGGGTCATCGTAAAGGTGCTCGGACACGGAGGATTCCGCAAGCGTATCGTGGAGATGGGCTTCATAAAGGGCAAAATCGTCGAGGTGCTGCTCAATGCCCCGCTCCAAGACCCTGTGAAATATAAGATTATGGGCTATGAAGTGTCGCTGCGGCACGACGAGGCCAGGATGATCGAGATAATATCGGAAGCCGAGGCACTCGCCCACGGCACGCGGCAGGAAGACCACGACGGTCGCCCCGTCATGATTGCAGACGACTGCTCCGACGAGCAGCCGCACCGCGACAAGCTGCTCCGCGACGCCGCCATGCGCAAGCGGCGCACCATCAACGTGGCCCTCGTGGGAAACCCGAACTGCGGCAAGACATCGCTCTTCAACTTCGCATCGGGCGCACACGAGCGCGTGGGCAACTACTCGGGCGTCACCGTCGATGCCAAGGAGGGGCATGCGCACTTCGAGGGATATGAATTCAACCTCGTAGACCTGCCCGGAACGTACTCCCTCTCGGCCTACAGCCCCGAGGAACTATACGTGAGGAAGCAGATAATAGAGCAGACGCCGGACGTCGTCATCAACGTGATAGACGCCAGCAACATCGAGCGCAACCTCTACCTGACGACCCAGCTCGTCGACATGCACCTCCGCATGGTGTGCGCGCTCAACATGTTCGACGAGTTCGAGGAGCGCGGCGACAAGCTCAACCACAACACGCTCGGCCGCCTCTTCGGCGTGCCGATGATTCCCACGGTGTTCAAGACCGGCCGCGGCGTGGACCTCCTGTTCCACATCATCATCAACATGTACGAGGGTGTCGACTTCATCGACAAGGACGGAAACATCAACCCCGAGGTGGCCGCCGACATACGCAACTGGCACAGCGAGTACGGCAGCGGCACCACGGAAGACCACGACGAGGACTTCGCCCACGGGGCAAAGCCCAACAACAGCGTATACCGCCACATACACCTCAACCACGGCCGGCTCATTGAGGATGCCATAGAGGCCGTGAAGAACGAGCTGCAGGAGGATGAGGAGATACGCCACAAGTATTCGACAAGATACCTGTCTATCAAACTGCTCGAGATGGACACCGAAGCGGAACAGCTCGTGCGCTCGCTGGGCAACGGCCAGCGAATCATCGGGGAGAGAGACAGGCAGGCGGCACTGATAAAGGAGGAGACGAAGGAAGACACCGAGACGGCCATCATGGACGCAAAGTACGGCTTCATACACGGCGCCCTGCAGGAGGCGGGCTACGAAGAGGGCAAGAAACAGGACACATACCAGATGACACACCTCATCGACAGCATCGTCACCAACAGGTATGTAGGCTTCCCGCTATTCTTCCTGATGCTCTACGCGATGTTTCAGATGACGTTCTCCCTCGGGCAGTATCCCATGGACTGGATCGAGGCCGGCGTGTCGGCACTCGGCGGATGGCTCAGCAGCGCCATGCCCGACGGAGCCCTGAAAGACATGCTCGTCGACGGAGTGATAGGCGGTGTGGGCGCCGTCATAGTGTTCCTGCCGCAGATTCTCATCCTCTACGCCTTCATCTCGTTCATGGAAGACTCGGGCTACATGGCCCGCGCGGCCTTCATCATGGACAAGCTGATGCACAAGATGGGGCTCCACGGCAAGTCGTTCATACCGCTGATAATGGGCTTCGGCTGCAACGTGCCCGCCATAATGGCCACGCGCACCATAGAGAGCCGGCGCTCACGGCTTATCACCATGCTGGTGCTTCCCATGATGAGCTGCTCGGCACGCCTGCCCATTTACATAATGATTACCGGCACTTTCTTCGCCGTGCAGTATCAGAGCATGATAATGATATCGCTCTACGCCATCGGCATCATCCTCTCGGTGATTGTCAGCCGCGTGCTGAGCCGGTGGATGATAAAGGGCGACGACACGCCCTTCGTGATGGAGCTGCCGCCCTACCGCTTCCCCACAGTGAAGGCCATCGGCCGCCACACGTGGGAGAAGGGCAAGCAGTATCTCAAGAAGATGGGTAACATCATCCTCGTGGCGAGCATCATCGTGTGGGCGCTCGGATACTTCCCGCACGACGACAGCCTCGACCGCCAACAACAGCAGGAGCAGAGCTACATCGGAATGATCGGCAAGGCGATAGAGCCGGCCTTCGCGGCACAGGGCTTCGACTGGCGCCTCGACGTCGGACTGATTGCCGGCGTGGGAGCGAAGGAAATCGTGGCGTCGACCCTCGGCGTGCTCTACAGCGGCGACGATGCCGTGGCCGACGACACGGAGGATGACAACAGCGCGAGATATTCGGCCCTATACCAGAAAATGGCGGCCGACGGCATAACGCCGCTGACGGCATTCTGCTATCTGCTCTTCGTGCTGATATACTTCCCCTGCATAGCCACCATAGCGGCGATAAAGCACGAGAGCGGCTCATGGCGGTGGGCACTGTTCGCCGCCGGATACACCACCCTGCTGGCATGGGTGGTCTCGGCCGCCGTATATCAGATCGGAAGCCTCTTTACCTGAAGGTATTTCACAGAGTGATGAATAATTCCTGGATGCCATATCAGTAATGCGGCTCACCTGCAAAGTAGGGACATATTCTCGTATTTGTCCGCAATAAAATAATTGGTTATTAATATATTGCATGCGGACAAATACGAGAATATGTCCCTACTTTGCGCATACCAGCCATTCTTACACTTTCCATCTCCTTTCTGACAGCTCTCAAAAACGGTTTGCTTAGCTGGCAAAAACACTTTTGATAGCTCTCAAAAACGCGTTTGAAAGGCAGCAGGCACCATCAGCGGGCAATCCGTTGCACCGTCAAACCCTACCCGCTGCACCGTCGGAACGGCCCCGCGGCATCGTCATGAGGCCCTCGTTGCATCGCCGCGAGGTTGCCATTAAACGCAAAGGGCGCAAAGACGCGAAGACCAAGTAGATTCTCCGCGTCTTTGCGCCCTTTGCGTTTAAACATTATCGACTCCGTGTTCAGATACAAAAAAGAAAGTGGCAGGGCCGTAAAGCCTTGCCACTTTCTTTATGTTTCGCGTAAATGTCACCCATTTAGAAAGGCAGATCGTCCGTGCTTCCCTCGCCGGCATTGTCCTGAGCGGGCGGGAACGGAGCGGCTGCGGGTGCAGCCTGAGCGGGCTGTGCGGGCGGGAACGGCACGTCGCCGGCCATGGGCTGGGCTGCCTGCGGAGCCTGCACGTTGCGGTTTACGGCCCATGCGTTGATACTGTTGAACCAGCGTCCGTTGTATTCGCGCGCGTCGATATCGAACGATACGGTCAGTTCCTCACCGGCCTGGATGTTGAACTGCTTTATGCGGTCTTCGCCGAAGACGCGGAAACAGCACTTGCGGGGATACTGGTCGTGGGTCTCCAACACATACTCCTGCGACATCCACGGGTTTCCCGTGCGTGCCGACGTTCCGCTGTTTGCCGGTAATACGGCAATGATTTTTCCTGTAATTTCCATCTGTAGATATTATATTGTATTGTATTAAGCTTTTTTTGTGACTGCGAAATTACAAAAATAGTTTTAAAACGGGTAACTTTTCAGTGATTATTTTTGCTCCTGCCGCAGTTATTTTGTATTTTTGTAGTCAGTAAACGGATAGTAAAAACAAAAATAAAATACACACATGAGATTTACATTATCAAGCACTGCGCTCAGCAGCAAGCTCGTGGCACTGTCGAGAGTGATAAACAGCAAGAACTCGCTGCCCATCCTGGCAGACTTCGTATTCGAGGTAAACGGCAACACGCTGCGCCTCACAGCCTCTGACAGCGAGAACATGATGAAGACCACCATGGAGCTGACGGAGAGCGACGGAGACGGCATGTTCGCCGTCGGGAACCACGACCTGCTCGAAGCCGTAAAGGGATTCTCCGAGCAGCCCATAACATTCGACGTCAACCTGCAGGACAACACCGCGAAGATTAGCTACCAGAACGGTATGTTCTCGCTGCCGGTGGAGAGCGCCGACGAGTTCCCGCAGGCACAGGAGATAAGCGGAAGCGCACACGTGATAACGATAGCAAGCGACATGCTGGCCGATAACATCAACCGCTCGCTCTTCGCCACGGCACAGGATGAGCTGCGCCCGGTGATGAACGGCATATACTTCGACCTGAAGCCCGAGTGCCTCTCCATCGTGGCCAGCGACGGACACAAGCTCGTGCGCAACAACGTGCTCACCATAAAGAGCGACACTCCGGCATCGTTCATCCTGCCGAAGAAACCGGCAACGCTGCTGAAAAACCTGCTCGGCAAGGACGGAGGCGACGTGACGATAAGGTTTGACGAGCGCAACGCGGAGATAAACTACGGCGACGGAATCATCACCTGCCGCCTCATCGAGGGACGCTACCCCAACTACAACTCGGTGATACCGCAGAGCAACCCCAACCAGATAACGGCCGACCGCGTGTCGCTGCTCAGTGCCCTGCGCCGCGTGCAGCCCTTCGCCAACGGTTCGAGCAACCTGATAAGGTTTCACATAGAGAACGGAATACTGCAGCTCGACGCCGAAGACTTCGACTTCTCGAAGACCGCCACGGAGAAAATGTCGTGCGAATACAACGGCCAGCCGATGAGCATAGGCTTCAAGGGCTCGTCGTTCATCGAGATTCTCAACAACTTCGACTGCCCCGAAATCATCATACAGCTGGCCGACCCGAGCCGAGCCGGCCTCGTGCTGCCCTCCGAGCAGCCTGAAAACCAGGACGTGCTGATGCTGATGATGCCGATGCTCATAAACGAATAAGGAGGCGGGGATGAAACTGAACCTGAAAAAGCCGCTCGTCGTCTTCGACCTCGAGACCACCGGACTCGACCTCGTGAGAGACAGGATAATACAGCTCTCATATATTAAGGTATACCCGGACGGGCGCGAGACGAGGGGCAACGAGATGATAAACCCGGGCAAGCCGATACCGCAGGAAGTGGCAGCACTGACCGGCATCACCGACGACGACGTCAAAGACAAGCCTTCGTTCAAGGCCCTCGCACCGAAGCTGAGCGCCGAATTCAGCGGATGCGACTTCGCCGGATTCAACTCTAACCACTTCGACATACCGATGCTGGCCGAGGAATTCCTCCGCGCCGGCATCGACTTCGACTTCTCCAAATGCCGGCTCATCGACGTACAGACGATATTCCACAAGATGGAGCGCCGCAACCTGGCCGCCGCATACAAGTTCTACTGCGGCCGGGAGATGGAGGACGACTTCGAGGCACACCGCGCCGACCAGGACACGGAGGCCACATACCGCGTGCTCATGGGCCAGCTCGACAAGTATGACCCGGCCACAGAGCCCGACCCGGAACGCCAGTTGCAGAACGACATGGACTTCCTCGCCGACTTCTCACGCCACAACAACAATATAGACTTTGCAGGACGCATCGTCTGGGCCGAGATGAAAGACGCCAACGGAAACACCGTCGTCGGGAAAGACGGCAAGCCCGTGCTGACCGAGGTGTTCAACTTCGGCAAGCACAAGGGCGAGCAGGTGGCCCGCGTGCTCCGCTACGACCCCGGATACTTCAGCTGGGTGCTGGGCGGCGACTTCACCTACAATACGAAACAAGTGCTCACACGCATCAGACTGCGCGAGAGTAAGCTAATATAAGAACAGGAATGCTCAAAGGCAAGAAGATTGTTTTAGGTATCACCGGCTCCATCGCCGCCTACAAGGCATGCTATATCATCCGCGGCCTCATAAGGCAGGGAGCCGAGGTGCAGGTGGTCATCACGCCGGCGGGAAAGGAGTTCATCACTCCCATCACGCTGTCGGCACTGACCCATAAGCCTGTCATCAGCGAGTTTTTCTCACAGCGCGACGGCACATGGAACAGCCATGTAGACCTCGGGCTGTGGGCCGATGCCATGCTCATAGCACCGTGCACGGCCGCAACCATAGGCAAGATGGCCTCCGGAGTGGCCGACAACATGCTCATCACGACATATCTTTCGATGAAAGCCCCCGTGTTCATAGCCCCCGCCATGGACCTCGACATGTATGCGCACCCGTCCACCCAGCAGAACATCAGCCGCCTGCGCTCGTTCGGCAACATCATCATCGAGCCGCAGAGCGGATTCCTTGCCAGCGGACTCGAGGGCAAGGGACGCATGGAGGAACCCGAGGTCATCGTGAAGGCGCTTGACGACTTCTTCCGCGGAGACACCATGCAGCTTGCCGGCAAGCATATCATGATAACCGCCGGACCCACATACGAGAAGCTCGACCCCGTGAGATTCGTCGGCAACTACTCGAGCGGCAAGATGGGATTCGCCATCGCCGAGGAGTGCGCCCGCCGCGGAGCAGACGTCACACTGATAGCCGGGCCGGTGGCGCTGAAGACCGGAAACAGCCGCATAAGGCGCATAGACGTCGAGAGCTGCGGCGAGATGTACGACGCGGCAACCGCCGCTTTCCCCGCCTGCGACGCGGCGATACTCTGCGCCGCGGTGGCCGACTTCCGCCCTGAGACGGTGGCCGGCAGCAAGATAAAGCGCGGAGACGACGGTCTCGTGATAAGGATGGCGCCCACGCGCGACATCGCCGCCGAGATAGGACGCATGAAAAAGGAGGGCCAGCGCATCGTGGGCTTCGCCCTCGAGACCGACAACGAGGAGAGCAACGCAGGCCTGAAGCTCAGGAAGAAGAACCTCGACTTCATCGTGCTGAACTCCCTCCGCAACGAAGACACGTGCTTCCGTACGGACGAAAACCAGATCAGCATCATATCGGAGGCTGGCAAGAAAGACTTTCCGAAGAAGGACAAGAAAGACGTCGCGGCCGATATCGTCAATGAACTGGCCGGGATAATGGACTGACATGGCCATCGGTATTGATTTGCCGGGTTATTGAAATTAACGAATCAAGTTGTTGAAATGAAGATTATCAGGATTCTGTCTGTCGCCGTCATGGCGCTCTTCTCCGCCTCAGCCGCCGCCCAGGAGCTGCTGGCGAAGATCAACATAAACCACAGTCAGGTGGGAGTGACGGACGTGAGCGTGTTCGAGAACCTGAAACAGACGCTTGAACAGTTTGTCAACGAGCGCCAGTGGACCGAGCTACAGTTTCAGAAGAACGAACGGATAGTGTGCAATTTCAACATAACGGTGACCAAATACGACAAGACGAGCAACATGTTCGAGTGCACCGCGATGATACAGGCCAACCGGCCGGTATACAACGCGCAGTACACCACCACCCTGTACAACAACAAGGACGCAGACTTCAACTTCGAGTTCGCGCAGTTCGACCAGCTGAGCTACAACGACGAGAACATCGACAACCAGCTGACGGCCCTGTTCGCATACTACGCCTACCTCATAATAGGCCTCGACCTTGACAGCTTCTCGCCCATGGGCGGCACCGACATACTCCAGCGTTGCCTCAACCTCGTGAACAACACGCAGAACCTCAGCTTCACCGGATGGAAGGCATTTGAGAACGGACGCAACCGCTTCGCCATCATAAACGACTACATGGAGGAATCGATGAAGCCCTTTCGGCAGTTCCAATACGACTATTACCGCAAGGGACTGGACGAGATGGCGGCCAACGTGGAGCGCGGGCGCACCAACATCACGACGGCAATACAAGACGGTCTGAAGGTGGCGCACGAGAACAAGCCGCTCAGTCTGCTGCCACAGATATGGACAGACTATAAGCGCGACGAACTGGCCAACATCTACAAAGGCAAGGGAACGCAGAAGGAGAAGGAATCGGTATACGACATACTGCTCGGAATAAACGCCTCGCAGAGCAACTCCTGGAACAAAATAAGGGAATGACGGGCGGCCGGAGACAGCGCCGCAGCCATTCCACGGACTAACAATAAATGTAATGCTAAGACAACTATACATACGCAACTTCACCCTGATAGACACGCTCGACATCGAATTCGGCCCCGGATTCTCCGTCATCACCGGAGAGACCGGAGCGGGAAAGAGCATCATTCTCGGTGCCATAGGCCTGCTGCTGGGACAGCGCGCCGACTCGAAGATGATAAAGAACGGCAGCGGGAAATGCGTCATAGAGGCTCACTTCGACCTCTCGCGCTATGGGATGGAGGCCTTCTTCACCGACAACGACATCGAATATGACGCCACCGACTGCATCATACGCCGCGAGCTGACGCCTGCCGGCAAGAGCAGGGCCTTCATAAACGACACCCCTGCCCCGCTGACGCTGCTCAAAGAGCTGGGCGAAAGGCTTGTCGACGTGCACAGCCAGCACCAGAACCTGCTGCTCGGCAAGCAGGACTTCCAGCTCAACGTGGTAGACATCATCGCCGGAGACGGCGCCGAACTGACTGTATACCGCAAGTCGTTCGACAGCTACAGGGATGCCGTGGGCAGGCTCGCGAAGCTCCGCGAAGAGATAGAACAGGACAGGACGAACGCAGACTTCATGCGGTTCCAGCACGACGAGCTGGCCGGAGCGGCCCTTCAGGCTGGCGAGCAGGAGGAGCTGGAGCACCGCGCCGACACGATGAATCACGCGGAGGAAATCAAGAGCGCACTCTACAGGGCCGACAGCGCACTGACGGGCGACGAGGCAGGCATCGTGGCGCAGCTGAAGAGCGCCATAAGCACGCTGAACGGGATAGCCGGCGTGATGCCGGAGGCCGCCGAACTGACTAAGCGGATGGACTCATGCCACATCGAACTGAAAGATATCTCACAGGAAATAAGCAGTCTTTTAGACAGCACAGACTTCAATCCGGCAGAGCTTGACGCGGTGAACACCCGGCTCGACACCATCTACAGCCTCGAGAAGAAATACAAATGCAGCACCGTCGAAGAGCTCGTTGCCATGCAGGAGGAACTGCGGCAGAAGCTCGACACCATAGACAACAGTGACGAGGCACTGGAGGAACTGGTGCAGGAGACGGCCCGGCGGAAAGCCGAATGCACGGAAAAGGCCGGCAAGCTGACTGCCATGCGCACTAAGGCGGCAAGGCAGATAGAGACAGACATACACGACAGGCTCGTCACTCTCGGCATGCCGAACGTGCGGTTTGAAGTGCGCATAGAAGCCGGCGAGCCCGGACACGACGGCGCCGACAAGGTGTCGTTCCTCTTCAGCGCCAACAAGAGCACCGCGCCGCAGCCCGTATCGCTCGTCGCTTCAGGCGGAGAGATTGCCCGCGTGATGCTCTCTCTCAAGGCCATGATAAGCGGGGCGGTGAAGCTCCCGACTATAATCTTCGACGAGATAGACACCGGAGTGAGCGGAAAGATTGCCGAACGGATGGCCCAGATAATGCAGCAGATGGGCGAATGCGACAGGCAGGTCATCAGCATAACGCACCTGCCGCAGATTGCCGCAGCGGGAAAGACACACTATAAGGTATATAAGGAAGAGACGGCTGACGGCACGACGAGCCGCATGCAGAAGCTCCCGGCCGCCGAACGGGTGAGGGAGATAGCCCAGATGCTGAGCGGAAGCGACGTCTCCGAGGCTGCAATAAACAACGCCAAAGAACTATTGAAAGTATGAAACGATTTATCATCACCGTCGCATGCGCTGTAATGACGGCATGCGCGATAAACGGCCAGCCCGACTTTAAGAAGGCGGCAAAGGCCATCTTCACAGTAAAGACATTCTCGGCAGACGGCAACTTGACAGGCAGCGCCAACGGCTTCTTCATAGGAAGCAACGGCGAGGCCGTCAGCAGCCTGAGCCTGTTCAAGGGCGCGGCCAAGGCCGTGGTCATCGATGCGCAGGGGAAAGAGGCCGAAGTGGAGTGTATCCTCGGTGCCGACGACATGTACGACGTCATCAAGTTCCGCGTGGCGGCAAAGCGCACCACCCCACTCCCCGTCGCAACTGACAGTCAGGACGGCGGCGCCAAGGAAGGCACGGCCGTATGGCTCGTGCCGTACAGCGTGAAGAAGACTCCGTCGTGCCCCCAGGCGCAGGTATCGAAAGCGGAGAAGTTCAACACCGCTTACAACTACTACACCATAGACCTCGAAGCCCCAGACAACACCGTGGGATGCCCGTTCGTCAACGCGCAGGGCGAGGCCATAGGCCTGATGCAGCAGCCCGCAAATGCGCACGACCCGAAATCGTTTGCCGTGAGCGCCGGCTTTGCTGCCTCGCTGCAGATGAAAGGCCTGAGCATCAACGACCCGACGCTGAAGAGCATGACGATAAAGAAAGACCTGCCGGACGACATCAGCCAGGCCATACTGACCCTGTACGTGGCCGCCTCGTCGGCAGACTCGGCACAGTATACAGGCATACTGGAGGATTTCATCCGCAAGTTTCCCGATGCTCCCGACGGATATACCTACCGCGCGCAGCTGAACGCGAACGCCGACAGGTTTGACCAGGCGGCCAAAGACATGGAGCAGGCCATCAAGGTGGCCGACAAGAAGGATGATGCGCACTACAACTACGCACGCATCATATATCAGAAGGAAATAAGCAAGCCCGGAAAGGCATACCCGGCATGGAGCCTCGGCAAGGCCGCCGGCGAGGCAGACGAGGCCTACCGCATAAACCCGATACCGGCATACAGGCAGCTGAAGGCACAGATACAGTATGCACAGAAAGACTATGACGGTGCATACAGCACCTACGAGGAGATTATAGGCAAGGGCACGCGCACGGCAGAGATATACTATGAGGCATCGCGGTGCAAGGAGGCTCTCGGAGACACCACGGCGATGATAGCCCTGCTCGACAGCGCAGTAAACACGTTCAGCAAGCCGTACCTGAAGACCGCAGCCCCCTACATCATCGTGAGGGCGCAGGCTCTCGTCGCCGCCGGCAGGTACAGGCAGGCCGTTGCGGACTACAACGACTACGAGTCGCTGATGTCTACGACCGTGAACGACAACTTCTACTACCTGCGGGCGCAGGCCGAGATAGACGGACACATGTATCAGCAGGCTCTCAACGATATCGTGAAGGCCATCAGCATGAATCCGCAGAACACGCTTTACTATGCCGAAAAGGCTTCGCTGGAGGTGCGCGTGGGACTTCTTGACGATGCCATGGCAAGCGCAGGAGAGTGCATCAGGCTCGACGACAAGCTCAGCGACGGCTATCTTTTCCTCGGACTGGCACAGTGCCTGAAAGGCGACAAGGCCGCCGGACTGGACAACCTGAAAAAGGCCAAGGAACTGGGCGACCCGCAGGCGCAGGCTCTAATCGACAAGTATAGGTAGTCCCCTCCCGACTTCCCCAAGGGGAGGATAAGGAAAGGACATGCAGAAACATCGGTATACGACATATAACAATGGTGGACTCAGCACATGACAATGCTGAATCCACCATATTTTCTTTATATAGTCTCCGCTTCACCTCCCCATGGAGAGACTTGGAGGGGCTTCTCAAAACGGCACCGGCCCACCGGCACCGGTAGGCGGCATGCCTCCGCCGGCAAACGGGTCGTAATCATCGGGGATGCCCGCCGGAGGTGCGCCGGCATCTCCATTAATCTTAGAACCGAGGATCTCTCCTCCCATCGGATTGCTGCTCTTGCGCAATCTCGTATCCTCCGGATTTTCAAACCGCGTGAACTCGCCGCGGAAAGTGAGCAGCACGTCGCCCGTGGCACCTTTACGGTGCTTGGCAATGATAATCTGGGCCATGCCGTGCAGGTCGCGTCCGTTGTCGTCCTGATAAATGTGATAGTACTCAGGACGGTGCACAAAGAGCACCATATCCGCATCCTGCTCGATGGCTCCGGACTCTCGCAGGTCGCTCAGCTGAGGGCGCTTGCCCTCCAGTCCCTCACGCGACTCGACGCCACGGTTCAGCTGACTGAGCGCCAGGATGGGCACGTCGAGTTCCTTTGCCAGTCCCTTCAGCGAGCGCGATATCGTCGACACCTCCTCCTGACGGCTGCTGAAGCGCATTCCGGCGGCATTCATCAGCTGGAGGTAGTCTATCATTATAATCTTCACGCCATGCTCGCGGACAAGGCGGCGGGCTTTCGTCCTGAGTTCAAAGACCGAAAGTCCGGGGGTATCGTCCACGTAGAGCGGCGCACCCAGCAGGTTGTTCATCCGCTTGTCGAGCCTCTCCCACTCGTCCGGCTGCAGCTGTCCGTTGAGAATCTTGCTTCCCTGAATCTCGCAGCAGTTTGATATCAGTCGGTTCACAAGCTGCACGTTGCTCATTTCAAGCGAGAAGAAAGCCATCGGCACCTTATAGTCGGCCGCGATGTTCTTCGCCATCGAGAGTGCAAACGACGTCTTACCCATGGCCGGGCGTCCGGCGATGATGACGAGGTCGCTCGGCTGCCATCCGCTCGTGATGTCGTCGAGCTTGTGGTATCCGGTGGGCACGCCCGTCAGTCCGTCCTTGTTTGCCGCCGCCTTCTGTATCACGTCGACGGCATTTTTTATCACCGGGTCTATCTGGGTATAGTCTTTCTTCATGTTGCGCTGCGACAGTTCGAAGAGCGACCCCTCGGCCTCCTGCATCAGTTCGTCGATGTCTGTCGTGCCGTCGAAGGCCTTGGTCTCTATCACGCTGGCGAAGGAGATGAGCTGCCGGGCAAGGAATTTCTGCGCGATGATGCGGGCGTGATACTCTATGTTGGCAGACGAGGCCACGCACGAGCTAAGCTCCGATATGTATACGGGGCCTCCGACGTTCTCTAAGTTGCCGTCCTTGGCAAGCTGGTCGGTGACGGTGAGCATGTCCACCGGGCGCTCGGCAAGGCTCAGGTCGCGTATCGCGGAATAAATCATCTGGTTCCGCGGCTCGTAGAAACTCTCCGGATAGAGAATCTCGCACACCACGGCGTAGGCGTCCTTGTCTATCATCAGCGCACCCAGCACCACCTTCTCGACCTCGAGCGCCTGAGGCTGCAGGTGTCCGTAGGTATTGTCCACCGGCGCCGGCTTACGCGTCCGGCGCCTGCTGTTATCTTGTTCTGCCATCTGTTTTTAGGATTTTGGAGATGCAAAAATACGATTTTTTTCGTAAATTTGCCTGCGAAATACAATTTATTGCAATACGAAATACATCAAACATGATAAACTATCCCATAGCAAAGATAAACCTCGGACTGAACGTCGTCGCACGCAGGGCCGACGGATACCACGACCTTGAGACTGTGTTCTACCCCGTACCGATAAAGGATGCGCTCGAGATACACCCCATGGACGAGGGCTTCCCGTCGGAGCACGCCTGCGACCTGAAGGTGACGAACATCTGCATCGACGGCGACGAGCAGCGCAACCTCGTGGTGAGGGCATACAACCTCATCGCCGCAAAATACGGCATACCGCGCATACACGCCCACCTCTACAAGGCGATACCCACGCAGGCGGGCATGGGCGGCGGCTCGAGCGACTGCGCGAGCATGATAATGCTGCTGAACGAGGCGTTCGGCCTCGGCATGACAGTGAGCGAGATGACGGGCTACGCCGCGGAACTGGGGGCCGACTGCCCCTTCTTCATCCTCGGCCGGCCGGCATACGCCGAAGGCATCGGCGAGCGGCTTGAACCGATAGGCCTCGACCTCGGCGGATGGCACATAGGCATCGTGCGCCCGGACATACCGGTGTCGACGCGCGAGGCTTTCTCTCTGATATCGCCGCGGCCAACTGAAAGGAAATGCCGCGATATCGTATCGCAGCCGGTGGAGACCTGGCGCGGACTGCTGACGAACGATTTTGAGAAGAGCGTGTTTGCCATCCACCCCGAGATAGGCCGGATAAAGGAACAATTGTACGGCCTCGGAGCGGTGTATGCGGCAATGAGCGGAAGCGGAAGCAGCGTCTTCGGACTGTTCAGAAGCGAGCCCGACCTGAGCTGCTTCGGCGGCATGTTCACCTACACCGGCATCCTCTGACGCCGGGGCGGAGCCGGGGCTATGATGTCACCTGCTACGGGTAACGATGTGACGGGCTACCGGTAACGGTGTGACGGGCTACCGGTGACGATGTGACGGGCTACCGGTGACGGTGTGACGGGTTGCCGGTGACGGTGTGACGGGTTGCCGGTGACGGTGTGACGGGTTGCCCGCCAGCGGTCTCTACCTTCTTCCAAACATGTCTTTGAGAGCTAACAAAAGTGTTTTTGACAGCTAAACCAATCGTTTTTGAGAGCTGCCAAAAACACTTTTATAAATTTACGGGTGCATGTCGGCTCAGAAAAGCGGCACGAGATACTTGGCCATCAGATATCCGGCGCATACGAGCCACACGAAGAGTATGGCCGCAAGAAGGAACGGCTTGAAGCCCGCCTTCTTGAACTTCTCTATGCTTGTCTCAGCACCGAGCGCCGTCATGGCCATCGTCAGCAGGAACGTGTCGAACGTGTTGATTGCCTCCACCACCGCCACGGGCAGCAGGCTAAACGAGTTGAAGCCGATGACGACGAGGAAAAGGATGGCGAACCACGGTATCGACACCTTCGACGACGACGCACCCTCGCCGCCCTTCACAGCCGCACGGCTCACGCTCCAGCTGATGACGAACAGCACGGGGACGAGCATCATCACGCGTATCATCTTCACTATTATTGCCGGGTCGGCCACAGCCTTGCCCATGGCGTTGCCCGCTCCGACCACGTGGGCCACCTCGTGAACCGTCGAGCCGGTGAAGATTCCCATCTCCTCGGGAGACAGGCAGAACACGCCGGAACGGTAGAGCACGGGGTAAAGGAACATGGCAAGCGTGCCGAAGATGACCACCGTGGCCACGGCAACGGCCGTCTTATAGGGCTTCACACGCACGGCAGACTCGGCGCCGAGTATCGCTGCGGCTCCGCATATACCGCTGCCGACGGATGTCAGCAGGGCAATGCCGCGGTCCATCTTCAGCAGGCGGCCTACGAGTACGCCGCCGCAGATGGTCGTCGCCACGATAATGGCATCGATGCAGATGGCCGGCAGGCCCACCGCTGTGACGTCCTGAAACGTCAGGCGGAAGCCGTAGAGGATGATGCCGAGGCGCAGGATGCGCTTCGAGCAGAACGTGATGCCGGGCACCCATGTTTCGGGGAGGTTGTTGCGGAGGCTGTTTGCATACAGCATGCCGAGAACGATACCTACAATCATCGGACTGAGCGACAGGCTCTTCACGATGCCCGTGTCGCCGATGTAAAACGCTGCGCATGCAAACAACGTGATGAGCAGCACTCCGTGGAGCATGCTGCTCCGCTGGTCTGAAATGTTCATAACCGTTAAATCTTTTAATTATAGAAACAAATGGGTTATCAGAATCTTCACGCCTATCAGTATCAGGATGATGCCTCCGAACAGCTCGGCACGCAGACGGCGCACGACGGCATTGCCGAACCTTATGCCCAAGGCGAAGCCGACGATGCTGAAAGCCAGCGACACCATGCCGATGACGGCCATCGGACCCGATATGTCGGACAGGCTGCGGTAGCCGACACAGGCAAACGAGATGCCCACGGCAAGGGCGTCGATGCTCGTCGCCACGGCAAGGACGAGCTGGGTGCGCAGCCTGTCGGGATGAAAATGCGGCTCCTCGCCCGGACCGGACGACTCCCTCACCATACGCCCGCCTATGAATGCGAGCATGGCGAAGGCTATCCAGTGGTCAACGGGTTCGATATAGCTGCTGAAATAGTTTATGCCGAGCCATCCGAAAAACGGCATCAGTGCCTGAAAGAGGCCGAAAAGAAAACTCATCCGGAAGATGACCCGCCAGTCAAAGCGCTTCATTATCACGCCGCTCACCATGGATATGGCAAAGCAGTCCATCGCAAGCGCGACGGCAAGGGATATTACGTCAATCAGATTCATAAGTTGATGTCAAGATAATCATAAACAGATATGATGATAACTGTAAACCGGTGCAAAGGTAACAATTAAATCGCACAACGGCACACGGCCCGCCGCTTTTTATCATCCGCAAAAAAATTATCCCCCGATTCACATCGGAGGATAACAACACAAACACAAAATAAAACACGGTCTTATCATTAACGACCGGTCTTTCTCTTATCGGTATAAACTTATTGTATTCCTTTCTCGCGCAGCTTTACCTGCCAGTCCCATGCCGACTTCAGCGTGTCTTCAAGGCTTGTCTCGGCCTTCCAGCCCAGAACGGTGTTCGCCTTCTCCGGGTCGGCCCACACTTTCTCGATGTCTCCGGCACGGCGCGGGGCGTATGCCCAGTTCAGCTTGACGCCTGTTGCGGCCTCGAAAGCGTCTACAAGCTCTTTCGTGGATACGCCGCGGCCTGTTCCCACGTTGAAAATTTCAAGGCTGTCGCTGTCTGTCTCGAGCACGCGCTCCATGGCCTTGACGTGTGCCTTGGCCAGGTCGACGACGTAGATGTAGTCGCGGATGCAGGTGCCGTCGGGGGTATTGTAGTCGTTGCCGAATATGCTCAGCTTCTCGCGTATTCCCATTGCTGTCTGCGTCACGTAGGGGATGAGGTTCATCGGCACGCCGTTGGGCATCTCTCCGATGATTGAAGACGGGTGCGAACCGATGGGATTGAAATATCTCAGGAGGACGGCCTTGATGTCGGCACCGCTCTTGATATAGTCGCGGATGATCTCTTCGTTTATCTGCTTCGTGTTTCCGTAAGGACTCTCGGCCGGCTTCACGGGCGTGTCTTCCGTCACGGGCAGGTGCTCCGGGTCGGGCTGGCCGTATACCGTGCAGCTCGAAGAGAAGATGATGCCCTTCACTCCGTGGGCCGGCATCAGCTCGAGCAGGTTCACGAGGCTGAGAATATTGTTCCTGTAGTACAGCAGGGGCTTCTCGACGCTCTCTCCCACGGCCTTGCTCGCCGCGAAGTGGATTATTCCCTGTATTCCGGGATACTTGGCAAAGATTCTCTCCATGGCGGCCTTGTCGCAGCAGTCGGCCTCCTCGAAAGCCGGACGGATACCCGTTATCTGCTCGATGCCGTCCACTACGTTTGCCTGCGAGTTGGAGAGGTTGTCCACGATAACCACGTCATAGCCGGCATTCTGCAGCTCAACGGTGGTGTGAGAGCCGATAAATCCCGTTCCTCCGGTCACTAAAATCGTCTTCTTCATTGTTTTTCTATAAGTTAATATGTTTATGAATAATTGATGTTCCAAACGTTGCAGAACCCTGCCGCGATGCCTCACACGGACAATGTTGCCTATAAAGCAAGAAGCGGGAGAAGGCCGTTACTGGCCTTCCCCCGCTCCGTATGCAGGTTATCCGATACCGAAAAGCTGCTTCAAACCTCCGTCTACACCGGAGAAGCCCATGAAAGCAAGGCTCAGCAGACCGGCCGAAACAAGCACGATGGCCACTCCGCGCATGCCCTTCGGCACGTTGACCATCTCAAGATGCTCGCGCATTCCGGCGAAAACCGTAAGCGCAAGGCCGAAGCCTATGGCCGTGGAGAAGGCGTAGACGATGCTCGAGATGAGGTCGTAGTCTTTCTGAATCACCAGGATGGCAACTCCGAGCACGGCGCAGTTAGTCGTAATCAGCGGCAGGAAGATGCCGAGAGCCTGATAAAGTGCCGGCGAAACCTTCTTGAGCACTATCTCGACCATCTGCACCAGTGATGCTATGACGAGGATGAAGGCTATCGTCTGAAGGTACTGAAGGCCGAACTGGTCGAGCACGAACTTCTGGACCAGATAGGTAACGATGGTGGCAAGCGTGAGCACGAACGCCACGGCGGCACTCATTCCGAGGGCGGTGTCTATCTTCTTGGAAACTCCCAGGAACGGACAGATGCCCAGAAACTGTGACAACACGATGTTGTTCACGAAGATGGCCGATATAAATATAAGTATGTATTCCATATTATGACTAATCTTTCTTCAGTTTGTTAACGATTGCAATGAGGAATCCGAGCGAGATGAACGCTCCCGGAGGCAAGATGAACAACAGCATGTTGTAGGTCTCCGGAAGGAGAGTGACGCCGAACACCGAACCGGCTCCGAGCACCTCGCGCACGATTCCAAGCAGAGTGAGGCCGAGAGTGAATCCCAATCCGATGCCCACGCCGTCGAAAAGGCTTGCCAGAGGATTGTTCTTGCAGGCGAAAGCCTCGGCACGTCCGAGGATAATGCAGTTCACGACGATAAGCGGGATGAAGAGACCCAGCGACTTGTTGACCTCAGGCAGATATGCCTTCAGACACATCTGGAGTATTGTCACGAACGAGGCGATGACCACCACGAAGACCGGGATGCGCACCTTGTCCGGTGTCAGGCTCTTAATCAGCGATATCGCGATGTTCGAGCAGATGAGTACAAACATTGTTGCCAGTCCCATCGACATGCCGTTTTGGGCGGATGTGGTGGTGGCCAGCGTCGGACACATACCAAGAAGAAGCACGAACGTCGGGTTCTCCTTGACTATTCCATTAAATAATATCTTTATGTAGTTCATAATCTGTCTCTCTTTGATTAGTCCGTTGTTTTACTTTCAGCACATGCTGCCGGTCCGGGGCATTTCACATCATTGCATTCTTTCCTGCAGTTTGCAGCCTTGCCGCAAGGTTTCTTGCAGTCTTTCATGCAGCCGGCAGCCTTTCCGCAAGGTCTGTCACATGCTTTCTCGCAGCCGGCAGCCTTTCCGCAAGGTGTCTCGCAGCTCTTGCCACAAGGCGTATTGCAATCTTTCCCGCAGGCAGGACCTTGCTCACAAGCTGTCTTGTTCTGCTTCGTGGCACCGCTGTTACCGTCAACATCCTGGCCAGCATACACTGCATAGGCCTGGTTTACGGCCTTGAGGAATGCACGCGAGGTGATTGTGGAGGCTGTGATGGCATCCACATCGCCGCCATCCTTGCTGACAACGAGGGGCTTATCGGATGTAAGAGTACGTCCGATGATGCTTCCCTTACCGTCCTTTTGGAACCATTTGTCGGCCTTTGCACCGAGTCCGGGAGTCTCGGCATGCTGCAATATGGTATATCCGAGCACCTTTCCCGTAGCGTCAAAGCCTACAAGGACCTCGAGAGCACCGCCGAATCCCATGGTCGTGCTCTTCACGGCAGCACCGAGAAAGTCGCCGTTCTGGTCGTCGGTCTTGTATATGACGAATGTATAGTCCTTGCCGTCAATATTCTTTATCAGCGTCTCCTCCGACGCAACCGTGAGGTTTTCAACTCCCATCACGCTCTTGATACCGTTCGCAAGAGCAAGCTCGTCCTGCTCCTTTATCGGTCCTTCGGTGGCTTTGTTCACCGAAGCGAGGAGCGCGCTGGAGACAATGGCCACCGCAACGAGCACGATAACCATATTAATCAGTGATGATTCTAACTTTTTCATTTCTTCAATACCTCCCCGAAACGTTTTGGTTTAACATATGTATTGATGAGCGGAGTAAACGCATTCATGATCAGAATGGCGAATGACATTCCCTCCGGATAAGCTCCCCAGTTACGTATCACAATCGTAAGCAGACCTATGCAGATACCGTAGATGAGCTGTCCGCGTGCGTTCATCGGCGATGTGACATAGTCGGTGGCCATGAAAATGGCACCAAGCATGAGACCGCCGCTGAATATCACGGTGAAAGGATCGGCGTAAGCAGGACTTATCAGGTGCATGAGACCGCTGACAACAAACACCGTTGCGATGATGCTGACGGGTATATGCCATGTTATTATCTTCTTCCAGAGCATGAAGGCAAGACCGAGAAGAAGGGCCAAGGCACACACCTCACCGATACATCCGGCACCGCCTTCAGTGCCGGCGTTGCCCAACAGCAGTGAGAAAGCATCGGGAAGCTCGTTCAGCAGCGAAGCGTCGCCCGTCTTGATGGCATACTTCATCACGCTGAGCGGAGTGGCTCCGGTGGTCGCATCGGTATAGACCGAAAGCTGACCGGCAACCGGCCACGACGTCATCTGCGTCGGGAAAGAGACGAGGAGGAAGCAACGGCCCACCAAAGCGGGGTTGAACAGGTTGCATCCGAGACCTCCGAAAGGCATCTTGCCCAAGCCGATGGCGATGAGCGCGCCTATGACGATGATCCATATCGGAAGGTTTGACGGAAGGTTGAATCCGAGAAGCAGACCCGTCAGCACGGCCGAGCCATCCGTTATGGTAGTGTTTTCTCTCTTGAGGATGAATTTGGTTATCGCCCATTCAAAGAAGACGCAGGCGGCAACACTTGCTGCGCACACCACGGCAGAGCCGAGACCGAAGAAATAGAAGGAGGCCAGCAGAGCCGGTATCAGAGCGATGACCACTCCGTACATATTGCGCTCAACGCTGTCCGTGCCATGCGCGTGCGGTGATAATGATACTATTAATTTTCCCATGATTATTTACTTTTTAGCATTGCGGGCTCTGATGATACCCATTACAGTAGACTTTCCAAGACGGATGTTGTCGAGCATCGGCCTGTGCGACGGGCAAGTGAACTGGCACGAGCCGCATTCGATACATGAAGTGATACCCTCTGCCTCGACCTTCTCCCAGTTGTGCAGTGACGATGCGGTGGCGAGCAGGAACGGCTCCAGGCCCATCGGGCACACGCCGACGCACTTGCCGCACCGTATACAAGGCTGCGCGGGCTTGCGCTTTGCCTCGTCGTCGCTTATGACGGTGACGCTGTTGGTACCCTTGCATACGGGCACTTCGATCGAAGTGAGTGCCTTACCCATCATCGGACCGCCGGCGAGAACCTTGTTGTCGCCCTCCGGCATACCGCCGCAAAGCTCTATAAGGTCGGCCATCGGCGTTCCCATGCGCACGAGATAGTTGCCCGGCTTGGCCAGCCGCTTGCCCGTGACGGTGGTATAGCGCTCGAAGAGCGGCTTGTTCTTCATCACTGCCTGATATACGGCGAAGGCCGTACCGACGTTCTGGACGATGGCGCCGACGTTCACGGGGATTGCCGGAGGAGCCGGAACCTGACGCCGGATGACTGCGTCTACCAGCTGTTTCTCTCCACCCTGCGGGTAGCGCTGCTTCAGCGGCACCACCTCTATCCTGTCGTCGCCGGCCGTCTTCTTTGCAAGAAGCTCTATAGCCTGCGGCTTGTTGGTCTCTATTCCGATGTAAGCCTTGTCTACCTTGGCCGCCTTCATCAGCAGTTCGAGACCCACGAGAATCTCGTCAGGGTGCTCCATCATAAGGCGGTAGTCTGATGTGATATACGGCTCGCACTCCACAGCGTTGATGATGACGCACTCGGCCTTTGCTCCCGGAGGAGGACAGAGCTTGATGAACGTCGGGAATCCTGCGCCGCCCATACCGGTGACACCGGCTGCCTTTATGCGGTTCACGATTTCTTCGGGCGTCAGTTCGGGGTGCGCAGCCACGGTCTCGAGCTGCTCCGAGCGGTCGATGGTCTCCTCCCACTCGTCGCCTTCCACATTAATGATAATGGCGGGCACGCGATATCCTGTCGCATCTATTGCCGTGTCGACCTTGAACACCGTTCCCGATACGGCCGAGAATATAGGTGCAGAGACGAAACCGCCGGCCTCGGCAATCATCGTTCCGACCTTCACCTTATCGCCTTTCTTGACCACCGGTTTTGCCGGCGCGCCGATATGCTGAGACAACGGGTATATGGCCTGCTTGGGAAGCGGCGCCACCTTGGTTGCCACCTCTGCCGTTATCTTGTTCTCTTCGGGGTGTATACCTCCTATTCTGAATGTTCTTATGTTCATTGGTTATGCCTCCGTTTTTACAGATTCAACATTGCCGGCCGGCTTTTCTGCCTGCGCTTCGGGCTGCGGGGCAGCCTTCGGAGCGGGGAAGTTAACGGCCACGATAGCGTGCGTCGGGCACACTTTCTCACACTTGCGGCACAAACGGCACTTGTCCGGGTCGATATATGACAGGTTGTTGGCTATTGTTATCGCCTCGAACGGGCACTCCTTGGCACACTTTCCGCAACCGATACATGCGGCCTTGCATGCCTTCATCGCCACAGGACCCTTGTCCTTGTTCACGCAGCTGACGTAAACGCGGCGGTTCTTGGGGCCTTTCTTACGGAGTTCGATAATCCCGCGCGGGCAAGCCTTCACGCAAGCGCCGCACGATGTACACTTCTCCTCGTCAACCTCGGGCAGTCCTGTCTCCTCGTTCATGGTGATGGCACCGAACTGGCAGGCGCTCACGCAGTCGCCACAACCGAGACATCCGAACCCGCATCCCGTCTCTCCTGCTCCGCAGGCATGCATAGCCTTACAGGTACGGAGACCGGAATACTCCACAATCTTAGGACGGTTGGCACATGTTCCGTTACATCTCACCACAGCCACCATCGGCTCTGTATTGGCAACAGCCATACCGAGCAGGTCAGCCACCTTGCCCATCACGGCCTGACCGCCCACCGGGCAGAAGAAGCCTTCGATGGAACCGCTGTCCGAGCCCTTCACCACAGCATCGGCAAAGCCGCTGCAACCGGGGTAACCGCATCCGCCGCAATTGGCTTGTGGCAGAACCGCTGCGACCTCAGACACACGTGGATCTTCTTTCACGGCAAACTTCTTGGAGCAGACATACAGCACGACGGCTGCCACCAGTCCTATAGCGCCAAGCACAATAACCGCGACCAAAATTACATTCATAGCTTTCTTTTTATTTGTTTTAGTTTATATTTAAGTTCTTCTGTAAGCCGGATGCGTCACTCTATCCCGAACCTCATCCGCCCGGCAAGCCGTTCCCTGAACAGCCAGAGCAATATATAATAAGGTATAAGGGCCGCTATGCCGGAGAGAGCAGAAAGCGCCTCGTCTGCCGTAAGCGCGTAAACACAGAACAGCACGCCCACGAGGACGACGAACGGGAGACCGAAGCCAAGCATGAGGGCCTGTGAAGCCGTGTTCATGGAAGCGTAGACGACGACCTCGTCGCCGGCCTTGAACCGCGACGCATCGGCAACGCCGCGCACGTCGACAATCTTTTCCTTACTGTCGGAGGCATTGCAGTGGCCGGAAATCTTGCAGTGAGCACACGCAGAAGCCTGGAGTATGCGCACCTTCACGCACTCTCCATCCACCGTCTCGACTATACCCGAATGTCTGACCCTTCCGTTCATGTTATTCATTACGTATAAGCATCCGATTTGCAAACCGTAGTTTACAATGCAAAGGTAACACTATCTTTCTGAATAAACAAATAAAATCAAGATTATTCGCAAATTTATCCGTAATCGTTTGCGGCTCTTCAAATCTTTTTATACTTTTGTATCAGCATACTTTTTCCCTCCCATGGAGGGCCATTTAACATCTGATTGATTATGAAAGCAACGGACCTGACACTGCAGCAGATTGAGCGGGCCATCGCAAAGGTGGCCGACAAGTTTCCCAAGACGGAAGAGCCGTCACTCCTCACGGACATCCACTTCCGTGTAAACCAGGAGACTGGAGAATTCGTCGCCTTCGATGATGACGACAAGGAGATAACCCGCTGCATCATCGAGCAGTGGATAGGAAACCGCGACGACGACTTCTACAGCGCCATCCCGTCCGTGATACGCAGATGCCTGGAAAGCAACAAGGATATTGCAGACAACATGTCGATTCTCAAGCCATACTCTTTCGTGCTTGAAAACGACGACAAGGAAAACATTGCCGAGCTCTATGTGGTCGACGACGACACGGTGATAATAGACACCGAACTGATGGCCGGGCTCGACAGCGACCTCAACGACTTCATCGACAAGCTGCTAAGCGACGACTGACAGGCTGCACATCGGCGGCAGAAAGTTGTCCGGCACCGTCTGCCAGCCGGCCCGCGACTCTATCTGCTGCCATGGGCGACACGCCAGCACCAATGCCACAGCCTGAACACCGGTTCGCAGAGCACTTCCTCCGGATATCCGGCCGCAAAGCGCATGTTGCGCCGCAGCTTCCACACGGCATGGCTGAGCACGCCCGCACTCTTCTGTGCGGCGCCACGGCGGTCGTACTGTCCGAAGTTACCCGACTGCATTATCTCTTCCAGAAGCCTGCGGCCTGCTTTCTCATCCTCACCGCATATCATCCACTCTGCAGGCATATCGAGCACCCTGCGGAGCACGTACATCACGGCACCGGCAAACTTCGCCATGCCGAGACGCCGCATCACGCGCATTATCTCGCCGGCGGTCATCGCGCGGCTGCCGATCCCTTCGGCCCACATGCCCTGCGAAGCCTGCGGTCCGGCCACGAGCGCGCCGTGCCATTTCCTAAGCACATAGTAATAGTCGAGCAGCTGGCGCAGCCCCACCCCTTCGTCAAAATAATGTCCGAAGATGTGCATCATCTGGTAGACGACGTTCACCGACGGCACGGGCATCGAGAATCCGCCCGCCGTGCGGTTCTTCATACACTCGTCGGCCACAGCCCCGAACCACCGCTGCATCCTTATATTGCGCAGCGGCGAGCACAGGAAGCCCACACGGTAGTGCACCTCAAGCTCCACGCCCGGTATCATTTCCATGTCCGTATGGTGGTAGCGTATCATCCGCTTGCCTTCCGACCGGCTCCTGACATACTCTATCACCCTGCTAACGGGGTCGGCGCCGTCTTCCGGCCGCACCCATATATCAATGTCTCCGGGCTGCCTGCGCATGGCAAGATGCTCCGGATATATGGCCGCATTCCCCTGCCCTTTCAGCACGCAGGTAGCGAATCCGTCCTTCGCGAACCTTTCCGTCACCTCGGCACACGCGCTGTCCAGCTGCCTGTTGCGCCGCTCTATCTGCATGGCAAGTGCCATCCAACGCATCATCAGCGCCTTGGGGCATTCCGCCCCCTGCCCGTGCAGCCTCTCCACGGCCGAGAAACCGATGCCTACGAGCGCATGCTCGGTGCAGAGCGTGAACATCCGGCGCCACTCTCCGTCGGTGAGCGGCAGCTGAAGAGCGCCATGCTCTCCTATCGCGAGTTGCAGGAAACAAAAGAATCTATCCATAACTATCAGAAAACATGATATACTGTGACTATCTTCTTTAATCGTTCACATTTCCGCCAGCAGCCAAAAGCACTTGGCTCAGCTCTCAAAAACACTTTTGACAGCTCTCAAAAACGCGTTTGAAAGCGGGCACACGGTCATGGCGGGCAACCGGTTGCACCGTCAAACCCTACCCGCCGCACCGTCAGAACGGCCTCGTCGCACCGTCACGGGCTCCCCGTTGGAAGCGCGGCCGCTACAGCTTGACCGATGCTTTCTTCGCCTTGCTCTCGTTCTGCATGCGGTCGAGAGCCGTCACGAGGTATGTATACTTCGTCCGACCGTCCTCATAGGGCAGCTTGCAGAACGTGTCCGGAGTCACCGCCACAATCTTCGAAGCGTCGTTCACGTCCGCCTTCTCGCCGTGTGCGAAGCGGTATACCACATACTTCACGGCCTCATCTTTCCATCCCCGGCCCTTCGGGGCTGTCCAAAACAGCATGTATCCGTCTTTCGTCCATACCGGTTTCAGCCGGCGCACCTTCTTCGGCGCCTTGCCGTCGATGAACGGCATCGAGGGCTGTAGGGCCGGATATTTCCAGTATACATTGCGCAGCATCGTGCCGTAGTTCCCTATGTTGTCGACAGCGGCCTTGGCATACCACAGCACCGTGCCGCGGACGTTGTGCATCCGGCTGTGCAGCGCATACTTGGCAGGCATCTGGTTGCGGCTCTTGTCGTTCACGTCAGCATGCTTCACCGTGCGCTCCACGTCCTCGCCGATATACAGCGGCCGGCGGCCGGCATGCTTGTTCCACCACTCTATGAGCGTGGCGTAGTCGGCCGTGGGATGCCCTATCTGCCAGTAGAGCTGCGGCACGCAGTAGTCTACCCACCCGTTGTTGACCCACAGCAGCACGTCGGCATACAAGTCGTCGTAGTTCTGCAGGCCGCGGGTGTCGCTTCCGTTGGCGTCGTTGGCCTTGTTGCGGTATATTCCGAATGGCGACACGCCGAACTTGACCCACGGCTTGATGGCGGCGATGGAGTCGTGAAGCTGCTTCACGAACATGTTAACGTTGTAACGGCGCCAGTCGCCGATGCCGGCGATGCCGTTCGACTCGCGGCGGAAGAGCTCGCCGTCGGGTATCGTCTCGCCCGGAGCCGGATAGGGATAGAAGTAGTCGTCCATGTGCAGGCCGTCTATGTCGTAGCGCCGCACAATGTCGCCCACCACCTTACATATATATTCGCGGTTCTCGGCCATGCCGGGATTCATTATCAGCTGTCCGTCGTAGGCAAACACACGCCCGGGAGCGGTGACGGCGATATGGTTCGGCGCGAGGTCCGTGGTGTTCTTGGTCTTCGCCCTGTACGGGTTTATCCATGCGTGGATTTCCATTCCGCGGCGGTGGCACTGCTCCGTCATCCACGCCAGGGGGTCCCAGTAAGGCTGCGGGGCCTTGCCCTGCGCCCCCGTCAGGAAGCGGCTCCACGGCTCGTAGGGACTGGCGTAGAGGGCGTCGCACTCCGGACGCACCTGAAAGATTATCGCGTTCACCCCGTCTTTCTGCAGTTCGTCGAGCTGATGGGTGAGCGTGCTCTGCATCGTCTCCGTCGACATGCCGAGGAACTGGCCGTTGACGCACTGTATCCATGCGCCGCGGAACTCGCGCTTCTGCTGTCCGAGGGACGACGCGGCGCATGCCATTGCCAATAAGGCGGTTATTATCAGTCTTGTCATTACTTCAGATACTTATATATTTCCGATGTCCAGTCTGCTCCGTTCGCGGGGCAGAAAGTGTTTATCCCGAGCCGTGCGGCGGCCTCGACATTACGCGGGCCGTCGTCGACGAACAGCGTCTCACCGGGCTCTATGCCCTCGGTGGCGAGCACATGGCGGAAGAACCGCTCGTCGGGCTTCATCACTCCGCACTTGTAACTCATGTATGCCGCGTCCATATAGTCAGACAGCGGATGCCCCGCGCCGTCGAAACTGTCGCTCATCACCCAGCTCATCATGAACGGGTTGGTGTTCGACAGGAGTATCAGGCGGTAGCCCTCGCCGCGCAGGCGGCGTAGCGCCTCGAGGTTGCGGGCGGGCAGCTCTGCCACATATCCCAGCCAGCCATAGAGACACTGCTCCATGGTCACCTCGCGGCCGGCAGCCTCGCTCAGTCCGGCACGGAATCCCTCCTCGTCTATCTTCCCGAGTTCAAGGTCGCCGAAGATGCCCGTCTGCGTGTAGGCGTCGAGGCGCCTCTCCGCATCGGCAAGCCCGATCTCCCTGAACCGGCTTATGGCCTGCTTCTGGTCGAGCGTTATTATCACGCCGCCGAGGTCGAACAGTATGTTTCTTATCTTTCCCATATTCAGATTGTTAATGTCGTTTTGCTGTATCTCCGGTGCACCGCCGCTCAGTCAAAGAGGTTCAGCCTGTTGCGGCGTGCCTCCTCGAGCGACCGCAGCTCTTCCTGCCCGCGGCTGTAGTCGGCCCGCATGCCTTCATAGCGGCTGTCAAGCTCGCTCTTCAGCCGGCATTTCTCGCCGGCATCGACGAGCCGCGCGGCCACGAGGGCATTCTGCGAGGCATCCTTCATCCACACCACGGGCCCGCCGTATACCGGCGCCACCTTCAGTGCCACGTGCAGCTCGCTCGTCGTCGCGCCGCCTATCATTATCGGGATGTCAAGCCCGGCCCGCTCCAGCTCGCGCGCCACGCCCACCATCTCCTCAAGGCTCGGGGTGATGAGTCCGCTCAGTCCGATGATGTCGACGTTCTCCTCCTTCGCCTTCCTCACTATCTGCTCGGCCGGAACCATCACTCCCATGTCTATCACCTCGTAGTTGTTGCACGCCATGACCACGCCCACGATGTTCTTTCCGATGTCGTGCACGTCACCCTTCACCGTGGCGAGGAGCACCTTCCCGGCCTTCGCCCCGCCGCCAGCGTTCTCCGCTTCGATGTGCGGCTGCAGTATTGCGACGGCCTGTTTCATGGTGCGGGCCGTCTTCACCACCTGCGGCAGGAACATCTTGCCGCATCCGAAAAGCTGCCCCACGGTGTTCATCCCGTCCATGAGCGGCCCTTCTATTATGCTGACGGCCTTCGGATATACGTCGAGGGCCTCGCGGATGTCTGTCTCAAGCCAGTCGCCCACGCCCTTAATCATCGCGTATGCCAGCCGCTCGGCCACCGGCCGGTCTCTCCACTCGCTGCCGCCTGCCGCAGGGCCGGCTTTCACAGCCGTGCCTCCCGCCGCCTTTGCAGCGTCGGCCTCGGCCATTATACTGCCGGCAAGCGCCGTCAGGCGGTCGGCGGCGTCGGCCCGCCGGTTGAGTACGGCATCCTCGATGATTTCAAGCCGGTCGGCCGGTATGTCGCTGTATGTCACAGCCGTGGCTGGGTTGACGATGCCGAAGTCCATGCCGCAGTTTATCGCATGGTAGAGGAACACGGCGTGCATGGCCTCGCGCACGTAGTTGTTGCCGCGGAACGAGAACGAGAGATTGCTCACTCCGCCGCTGACGTGCGCCCCCGGCAGGTTTGTCTTTATCCACTCAGCGGCACGGATGAAGTCGGCGGCATAGGCGGCATGCTCTTCCATGCCTGTGGCGATGGCCAGCACGTTGGGATCGAAGATGATATCGAGCGGGTTCATACCCACGCGCTCCGTCAGTAGGCGGTAGGCGCGGGCGGCGATGGCGATGCGCCGCTCGTAGGTTGTGGCCTGCCCCTCCTCGTCGAAGCACATCACCACCACGGCCGCACCGAAGCGCCGCACCTCGCGGGCACGCTCCACGAAGACGTCCTCGCCCTCCTTGAGCGATATCGAGTTGACGATGCACTTGCCCTGCACGCACTTCAGTCCGGCCCTTATCACGTTCCAGTCGGACGAGTCTATCATCACGGGCACACGGGCGATGTCGGGCTCGGAGGCTATCAAGTTGAGAAAATTGCACATCTCGGCACCGGCGTCGAGCAGGCCGTCGTCCATGTTTATGTCTATCACGAGAGCACCGTCGGCCACCTGCTTGCGGGCAATGCCCAGCGCCTCGTCGTACTTACGTTCCTTTATGAGCCGCAAAAACTTTCGCGACCCGGCCACATTGCAGCGCTCGCCGACGTTCACGAAACGCACGTCTGGGGTGACGTCGAGCAGGTCGAGACCGCTCAGCCGCATCGTCGCCGCGGGCGGGGCGGGCCTGTGCGGCTGCTTCCCGGCTACGAGCGGCAGATACCGCGCGATGAATTTCTCGGTCGTTCCGCAGCACCCTCCGACGATGTTCACAAGTCCCTCGTCGATGAACTCGCCTATCTGCGGGGCCATCGTGTCGGGTGTCTCGTCGTAGAGGCCCATGCTGTTGGGCAGTCCGGCATTGGGATGTGCACTGATATAGTAAGGCGCTTTCGCCGAAAGCTCCCTCAGATAGGGTTTCATCTGGCTTGCGCCGAAAGAGCAGTTAAGTCCTACTGAAAAAATATTGGGGTATCCGCTGACGCTTGCGAGGAAGGCTCCAAGCGTCTGGCCGCTGAGCGTGCGACCGGCAAGGTCGCTCACCGTGACGGAGAGCATTATGGGAAGCTCGCGCCCCCGGCAGTCCATCGCCGAGAGGGCGGCGTCGATTGCCGCCTTAGCATTGAGCGTATCGAAAATCGTCTCTATGAGTATCAGGTCCGCACCGCCCTCAATGATGGCATCCATCTGCTCGTAGTATGCTTCAAACAAAGCATCGTAGGTGAGGTCGCGGGCGGCGGGATTGCTCACGTCGGGACTCATCGAGCAGGTCTTGTTCGTGGGCCCTACGGAGCCGGCGACAAACCGTGGCTTACCTGCCGTGGAGAAGGCATCTGCCTCGCGGCGGGCAATCCTCGTGCCCTCAAGGGCCATCTCGCGGCTGACGGCCTCAAGGCCATAGTCTGCCTGCGATATCCGCTGGCTGCTGAACGTGTTTGTCGTGATGATGTCTGCGCCCGCCTCAAGATACTTCCGGTGTATGTCTGCTATGACGTCGGGGCGCGTTATGTTCAGCATATCGTTGTTGCCGCGCTGCATTCCGGCGGCAGATGCGAACCGCTCGCCGCGGAAGTCGGCCTCTTCCAGTCCATACTGCTGTATCATCGTGCCCATGGCGCCGTCAAGCACGAGTATCCTCTCTCTTACAATCTCTTCCAGTCTGCCCATCGTCCGGTCTTTAGTCTGTGTCAATAATGCTTGATGGCGCGGTCCATGTCGCGCCTGTCTTCCTTTTCCTTGAGCGTCTGACGCTTGTCAAACTCCTTCTTTCCCTTGCACAGGGCGATGTCCATCTTCGCCCGTCCCTTGTCGTCTATGAAGACGAGGAGCGGCACGATGGTATATCCTGTCTGCTTCGTGGCGCTCTCGAGCTTCTGTATCTCCTTGCGGTTGAGCAGCAGCTTGCGGTCGCGTTTCATCTCATGGTTGTTGTATGAGCCGTAGAAATAGGGGCTTATGTTCATGCCCTTGACCCATATCTCGCCGTTGTGTATAAAACAAAACGTATCCACCAGACTGGCCTTGCCGAGCCTGATGGATTTTATCTCCGTTCCCGTGAGCACGATGCCCGCCGTGTATGTCTCTATGAAAAAATACTCGAACGAGGCTTTCTTGTTTCTTATGTTTACGGGACTCTTCTTCCTTAGCAGTTCTTCTTCCTTATTCATTGCTTACCGTTGCGAATTTATCGATGTGCTCATCCACGTAGCGTGCGATGGCAGAGGTATACTCCTCCTCATTTTCCACGAAGTGATCGTCGAGGTCGTCGAACTCCGCGTGCTGCTCGAAGAGGGCCATGAACTCCTCGTCGGAGCACTCGCGCTCTATCTCCACCTTATGGGCGTTATACAGGGTGTGGGCGTCGTATATCAGGCGGGAAAGGTCACGGAGCCCCCACTGCTTCAGAGCCTTGGCAAAGGGGTTGAGGAAGATGAACCCGCCGTAGCCGTTATGTATCAGCTGCACGAAGCCGCCGTCCATCACCTCGTCGCGCAGCATGCTGTATGCGAGCAGTGTTATCTGGTCCGCATTAAGCTCCTGCATCGTCTCCGCCGTAAGCGTTCCGCCGACGGCACCGTTTATTCCATCTATGAACACCTTGAGAAAGGCATCCATCCCCTCCCCCGCCGCACGGCGCAGGTCGGAGTCTCTGACTGTCACTTCTTTCATAATCAATGCAAAGATAAGTATTTATAACGAAAACGCGGTAGTTTGCTGCGATTTTATTTGTTTGCGGAGGGTTATTGAGGGGTTTTATACCATACTGTTCTAGAAAGGGAAACATAATGGAATGGATTTATAGCCGGAACAGAACATGTACGGCACGGCAACACTTCCGGTTGCCACAAAAGAAACACGGAAATACAGAGAGTACAGCCTGCTCTGCATTTCCGTGTCATAACAGCCTGTTCCTGAACATGCAGAAAAAGGCCGTTACCGCAATATTATTAATCTTTACCGTGACAGATAATCAACATTCGGAGTTATGTAGAATCGCTCGAGTCCGCCTTCTCCCGGCTTATCCGCAGACCGGCGGATTGTCTTCGACGAAGAATTAGCTGTTCCTCTCACCCTCTCTATCAATCCGGAGAACTCATTGTTAACGTCAACTGCCCACGTTACAGCATGGAAAATGTTTGAGTTCCGCGTGGCAGTCCAGCTGTCCGGACCTGAAATGGGAGTGTTTATAGATGCATCCGATGCGGATTTTGACATAGTATCATTAAAGAACCATGCAACGGCTGCATCCGTGCTATTGAGCAGATTCACGTTTGTGATAAGCCACATGTAATACATCTTGGTGTATCCGTTCGGCTGGGTAGACCACATCCACGATGTATCACTGTACTTGACATCTGATATATACGCAACAGGCTGATTCCTGTCAGACTTCGTTTTTATGTCAGTCCTTACCAATTCGCCGCGCTTACCTGTCTTATCGTATGCCAAAGTGAAAACAGCAACATCCAGATTTGCCGGCAGTTCCTGCCATGATGTCACATATCCGTCGTTCGGAGTGTTACGGTTTGAGTCGTCCTCACTGATTGCCCTGACAATCTCCTCCTCCGTCATACGGTCTACTTTGGATGGCGTGAAAGCCTTGGTATAATAGTAAGACACATTCTTGCCATACGTATAGTCAAAAGCGAAGCCGTCGCTGAGCACGACAATAGTATTCGGCGCCACGACACAATCGCTCGCCTTATTGCCTGCCTGGCTCACACGCACGGTCTGTTTAATACCATCCACCGTTTCAACAGACAGCAGACACTCACGTCCGTTAACAGAGGTATTCTCCGTAGCAGCCACTACAACCACCGCATTACCGCTACCGACGGAAGGTGTCACCTGAAGCCATGCCTGATTACCGGAAACCGTCCATTTGCCATTACTCGTAATACGGAACGTCTTGCTGGCGCCGTCAGCCGGGATATTGATTTCCGCAACGTCAACCGTGAGGGTGCTTTGTGAAGATGAACCGTCGTCATCACCATCATCACTGCTGCATGAAACCATCCATGTACAGCCGGCAAGAAACGCCAATAATAAAAGAAGCTTTTTCATTTATGAAATAAATATAGTGCCCGCGACTCCCGAACCGGACCGTTATCTATTTGTTCTGTGTTAACTATAATATAATAAAAAGACGCGGGAATCTATGCCTGTCACTTATCCCACGTGCTCGGCCTCGCATTGCCTTACTGTCAAGGATAAGCAACGCAAGAAGCCCACGCCGATATGTAATGAACCCATATCATGCCCAAACAGGACACAATACAGGATGTACAAAACATACCCATGAACATCTGCTGTTGCTTTACCGTGTGACAGTAAGTTAAATTGCGAGTTTAGCACGTCACAGATAAAACGCTTAGCAAACGTTTTCTACTATTTATAGTGCATGCCCACCCTTCCTTCCCGATTTCAATACAGGGATTCCGGCGTAGGATTTGCGCTGCAAATATACGAAAAAAGAAACAAACCCTCAAATAATTTAGCTTCAAAATACATGTATCCACTCTATCCATACAGCTTTTTCTATATGGCTACATGCAAACAAGACATTATAATATAATCGTTACGGCAGATAAAGGACATTAGTATTCCCTGTCCGTCATCTGCCGCAACAATATTATCAACAACAATAAAAATCTGTCAGAACTTCATGCTGACGCCTCCCGTGACCGTGGCGCGCGGCATGGGAAAGCCTGCATTTATCTCATAGCGCTGGGCAAGAAGGTTGTCGCCGCGCGCCCACAGGCTGAGACAGCCCGTTATCTGCTTGCTCACGGCTATGTCGAGCAGGCAGAAACTTTCCTTTGATGCGTCCTCGCCGACAGCTGTGTACAGGCCGCTGACATACTGGAGACCGGCATGAAGCGTCCATCCGGCATTCTTATAATCGGCTCCGAGGAAGCCCTTATACTCAGGAGCAGCGACCACGGGGTTATCCATGTGCAGCCAGCTGTGGTTCGTGGTCAGCATCAGATGGCGGTCAACGCGCCATGAGGCCTCAGCCTCAACGCCGTGATTCTCTATCCGGCCGCTGTTCACATTCCTCGGACGGCCGTCTATGCGCACCGTCTCGATGATGTTGTCACCTTTTATATAGAATATGTTGACGCCGTAGCCGACAGCCCCGCCCGACGGACGGTGCTTCCACGAGAGTTCGTAATTGACCAAACGCTCAGGCTCAAGGTCGGTGTTTGACGGCGGATAGAGATACATCTCACGCATGGACGGATTGCGGAAGCCCTTGCTGACCATGGCTTTCAGCTCGCCGGAGACGACAGGGCGCACGACGATGCCGCCTTGGGGGACAAGCTCCGTGCCGGTGACGGAATGGTGGTCGGCACGCAGGCCGGCATCGACGGTGAGCCATCCGGTGATGTCCTGCCTGAAATCGGCATACACCGCGACCTCGTTGCGGTACGAACGGCCGCTCTGCTTGTTGGGCGTGTCCATCACCTCACCCGTCGCCTTCGACGTGTAATAGGCGCGGCCATAGATGTGCTGGTAGTCGGCGCCGACGGTGATACGGTTTCCCTTGAACAGGTTTACGCTCTGATACCACGACACTCCGGTGAGCGCGTCCTTCGAACGGAAATAGCGCTGGGTCGGATTGTCAGGCGAATCGGAGCCGTCGTCAACCTTATGACGCCCGAAACTGGAATACACGCTGAGTGAACCGCTTGTCCGGCTGTAATGGTTTTCCAGCGCGGCAGAAGCCACCCCGCGCGTAATCCACTGGTCAGCACCCCACAGCGGCGAGTCTTCCTCGCCGGGATTGGATGCACTGAAGCGGGTGATGTCGGCATTCACGCTGGCAGACCAGTGGCTGTTGATATCATAAGCGAGCTTCAGATAACCGCCATACTGCTCGAAACCCATACGCGGGCGATGATTGTCCGAGCGGCCGTACTGACCGGCAACCGTGGCCGAGAAGCGGCCGCTGCGCACACGTGTCGAGGCATCGGCCTGGAACGTGCCGTAGCTTCCTGCACCGACGACCACATCTGTAGAAGCCCCGTCGCCGCGCATGCCGCGCGTGACGATATTCATGACGCCGCCCATGGCATTCGAGCCATAGAGCACCGAAGCCGGTCCGCGGAGCACCTCGATACGCTCTGCCATCATCGTCTGATAGCTGTCGCTGATGGAATGTCCGTATATGCCCTGATACTGAGGGTGTCCGTCGATGAGCACGAGCGTCTGACCAGCACCCCCGCTGACACCGCGCAGGCTTATATTGCCGGCCGCACCGCCGCTGACGCCATATCCCATCATACCGCGTCCGGTGACGAACAGGCCCGGAACAGACTGTACCACGGCCGGAAGGACCGACTGCCTGTGCCCAACCTCCAACGCCTCGCGCCCCACTACGCTGACCGTCATGGGCAGGTGGCGGACGTCCGCAGCACCGCGCACTCCCGTAACTACTATATCATCAAGACCGACGATGCTGTCGTTTTGCGCCATCGCCTGACCAAACGCCGTGCATGCAGCCGCCACCGCCATTGTCATCCTTATTCTTTTCATCCTTCTTATATCCTTTTCCATTTTGTCATTTAACATCTGTCTTATCTTTATTGAATATCTGTCGTTTTATCATCGGACATCATTTGTCTTCCTGCCGGATATCCGGTTCAATCCAGGACGTTTCATACGGCTGCAAAATTACATATAATATACAGACCGCCCGTTATCCTTATTACGGGAAAAGATACCTTATTTACATTTTCACCGGCAAGCCGCCGGATTGTAATTATTTTACCCTTATTAAGATAAATAACCGTCTTTTTTGATATTTATATCGGATTTTATTAGTAAATTTGCAGCAAAAATAAGATTCATTCATTTTTATAAAACTAATAACGAATATGACTTATTCCAACGAAGTCAACAACATGTGCGTTGTTGCGAAAGGTCCCAATCACGGACCGGCCCCCATTCCAGAAGAGGGCAAGTGGATTCAGGCTAAGGAGATAAAGGACATCTCCGGTTATACTCACGGTATCGGCTGGTGCGCCCCGCAGCAGGGAGCCTGCAAGCTCTCGCTGAACATCAAAGAGGGAATCATCCAGGAGTGTCTCGTAGAGACCATCGGATGCACCGGTATGACCCACTCTGCCGCCATGGCATCGGAGATTCTCCCGGGAAAGACAATCCTTGAGGCCCTGAACACAGACCTCGTGTGCGATGCCATCAACACGGCCATGCGCGAGCTCTTCCTCCAGATTGTATACGGACGTTCACAGAGCGCATTCTCTGAGGGCGGACTTGTCATCGGAGCCGGACTGGAAGACCTTGGAAAGGGTCTGCGCAGCCAGACAGGTACACTGTACGGCACGGTTGCCAAGGGTACACGCTACCTCGAACTGACCGAGGGTTACATCACAAAGATGTTCCTCGACAAGGACGATCAGGTATGCGGTTACGAGTATGTACACCTCGGCAAGATGATGGAAGCCATCAAGAACGGCATGGACGCCAACGAGGCTGTGACGAAGTTTACAGGCTCTTACGGCCGCACGACCGCCGAGCAGGGAATTGTTAAGACTATTGACCCACGTAAAGAATAAGGAGGACACAAGACTATGATAAGAAAAGTATCATTCGAGAGCTACGAGCGTCGCATCAACCAGGTGCTGGCCGCTCTGAAGGAAAACGGCATCGAGAGCATCGAGGAAGCCAACGAAATATGCGAGAAGGCCGGTGTTGATCCTTATCAGATGTGCGAAGACACACAGCGCATCTGCTTCGAGAATGCTAAATGGGCATACGTTTGCGGTGCTGCCATCGCCATCAAGAAGGGCGTGAAGAACGCTGCCGAGGCTGCCGAGGCCATCGGTATCGGTCTGCAGAGCTTCTGCATCCCCGGTTCTGTTGCCGACGACCGTAAGGTGGGACTCGGACACGGAAACCTCGCAGCCCGTCTGCTCCGCGACGAGACTGAGTGCTTCGCTTTCCTCGCAGGTCACGAGAGCTTCGCAGCCGCAGAGGGAGCCATCAAGATTGCCGAGAAGGCCAACAAGGTTCGCCAGAAGCCGCTGCGCGTCATCCTCAACGGACTGGGCAAGGACGCAGCCATGATCATCAGCCGCATCAACGGATTCACATACGTACAGACCAAGTTCGACTACTATACGGGCGAGGTCAGCGTGGTAAAGGAAACTCCCTACTCTGACGGACCGCGCGCAAAGGTTAAGTGCTACGGCGCAGACGATGTACGCGAAGGCGTTGCCATCCTCTGGAAGGAGAACGTAGACGTGTCCATCACGGGTAACTCTACCAACCCGACACGCTTCCAGCACCCCGTTGCCGGCACATACAAGAAGGAGCGCGTGCTCGCCGGCAAGCCCTACTTCTCAGTTGCTTCAGGTGGCGGTACCGGCCGTACGCTCCACCCGGACAACATGGCAGCAGGACCTGCTTCATACGGAATGACCGATACTCTCGGCCGTATGCACAGCGACGCACAGTTTGCAGGCAGCTCATCAGTTCCCGCACACGTTGAGATGATGGGATTCCTCGGCATCGGAAACAACCCGATGGTAGGCGCAACCGTTTCTATCGCCGTTGAGGTTTCGCTCGCACTGAACGGAAAATAATCGAAACAAAGACAGTGACTATATGCCTCCTGCGATTACTATGATTGCAGGAGGCTTTTTGTTTAGCAAATGAAAAGGATATATCTGCCCATCATCATACTATGCACGGCATGCTGCACCATGCAGGCCAAAGACGTCATCTACAGCCCGGAGATAAAGACCGTGCAGACCGTCGTGAACAACGACTGGCTCTCGCCGCCGGTGATGAAGCTGAACAGCGGCGACCGCCTGACCGTCAGCTTCGACGAACTGTCGCACGAATACCGGCGCTTCACATACCACATAGACCACTGCGAGGCCGACTGGAGCATCTCGGAAGATATCTTCGAGAGCGACTTTCTCATAGGATTCAACGATAATCCCATCGAAGACTACGGCAACTCGATAAACACAACGGTGATGTACACACACTACACGATGACACTGCCGAACGAGAAATGCAGGCTGAAGATGAGCGGCAACTACATGCTGACCGTGCTCGACGAAGACGGAGAAAAGATGTTCACATCGCGGTTCATGGTTGTCGAGCCGCTTATGACCGTCGCACTGGAAGCCTCGGCAAACACCGACATCGGGGTGAACAGAAGCCACCAGCAGGTGTCGATGAGCGTGGGATACGGCAGCACCCAAATAACAAACCACGAGGAGCAGATATATACCGTCGTCACACAAAACGGAAGGGACGACAACGCAAAGACCAACGCAAAGCCGAACTTCATCAACGGCAAGGGACTGCAATGGCAGCACAACCGCGACCTGATATTCGAGGCCGGCAATGAATACCACAAATTCGAGGTCCTTGACGTGTCGCACCCTACCATGGGAATAGACAGGATAACCTGGGACGGGCATAACTACAACGCATATCCCTTCACCGACGAGCCACGGCCGAACTATCTGTATGACGTCGATGCCGACGGGGCGTTCTACATACGCAACAGCGACAACTTCGAGAACGACCATACGAGCGACTACGTCTTCGTGCACTACAAGCTGAAATCTCCGCGCTACGAATCGCTGCGCCCCATAATAGACGGCCATTGGACAACGGACAGCAACAAAGCGCCGTATATCATGGAGTATGACGACACGGACAACAGCTATAACGCCACCGTAATGCAGAAGCAAGGATACTACTCTTACCAGTATCTGGCACTGAAAGACGACGGAACGACGGGAACGATGCCCACTGAAGGGAGCTTCTATCAGACGGAGAACAGATATCAGGCATACATCTACTTCAAGGGCACGGGCGAACGCACATGGCGCCTCGTAGGCTACAGGCAGATAGAATTCAAGCCGTAGACAGAGTAAATGAAGATTGAAATTAAAACAATAAAAGGAAGTTCAGCCGCTGGCCGTACTTCCTTTTACCTTATATATCATTACTATCAAAACTGTCGGGGCGACAGGATTCGAACCTGCGGCCGCCTGGTCCCAAACCAGGAGCGCTACCGGGCTGCGCTACACCCCGATGCAATGGCCCGGCAAAAGCCGTTCTTTTTGCGGCTGCAAAGGTAGCAACTTTTGCCGAGCCATGCAAGTTTTTAATCCGTTATTTTATTATTCCCTGCTCCGTAAATATCTTCTTGAGAATCTGGACGCCACGCTCAACCTGCTCTTCCGTATGCGTTGCCATCAGGGCAAAGCGCACGAGGGTATCCTGCGGGGCGCATGCGGGCGGGATGACAGGGTTGATGAACACTCCTGCATCGTATGCGAGCTTGGTGATGAGGAATGTCTTGTCGATGTCATGCACATACAGCGGGATGATGGGGCTCTCCGTCTCGCCTATCTCGAAACCTTCCTCGCGGAAACGGCGGAGCGCATAGCGCGTAACCTTCCAAAGGGCTTCGATTCTCTCCGGCTCGCTCCTGAGGATATGCAGGGCCTCCATGGCAGCCGCCGTTGCAGCGGGAGAGTTGGACGCACTGAATATATAGGTGCGGCAGGTGTGGCGCAGAAAGTTTATCGTGTCACTGTCTGAAGCGATGAATCCTCCGATACTTGCAAGCGACTTGGAGAATGTTCCCATGATGAGGTCCACCTCGTCGGTGAGTCCGAAATGGTCGCATACGCCGCGGCCTTCCTTTCCGAATACTCCGAGACCATGCGCCTCGTCAACCATTATCGAGCAGTTGTACTTATGCTTGAGCTCTACAATCTCCGGCAACTTGCACAGGTCACCCTCCATCGAGAACACTCCGTCCACCACAATCAGCTTTACAGCCTCGTGCGGCAGTGTCTTGAGGATGTTCTCCAGGTCTTCCATGTCGTTGTGCTTGTAGTGCAGCTGCTTTGCGAACGAGAGGCGGCGGCCGTCTATGATGCTTGCGTGGTCCCTGTCGTCACAGATGATATAGTCTCCGCGGCCCACCACCATGGCGATGACTCCGGCATTAACGGAGAATCCGGTGGAGAAGCAGAGGCTGTCGTCCTTACCTTCAAACTCGGCCAGCTCCTTCTCAAGCTGCACATGCAGGTCTATCGTACCGTTCAAAAAACGGCTGCCGGCACAGCCGGAGCCGTATTTGTCGAGAGCAGCCTTGGCTGCATCTATAACACGCTGGTCTCCCGTAAGGCCTGTATAGGCATTGGAACCGAACATCAAAACATTATGTCCACCCATCTCGACTTCCGTGCCCTGCTTGCTCGTGATGGCGCGGAAATAAGGATATACGTCAGCCTCCATGAACTTCTGAGGCTCACGATAATTCTTATATCTTTCTTGTAATTGTCCCATTTTAGAATTAACAGGTAATTATTTGTATTTTTTACAGGCTGCAAAGATACACATTTTTTATTAATCCATGTTATCTTTTAGCAATAAATGCAACTTTTATTGTTTTTTGCGTCCCCAGTTATCAGATTTCTGAACGGATTTTGTATTTTTGCATCTGTATGGCTAACAGAAGACGCATTGTATTTATTTTAAATCCCATCTCCGGCTCACACAGCAAGAACGATATACCCGGCATAATAGAAGAGAAGCTGGATAAAGAGCTGTTTGACTATGAACTGAGGCTGACCGAATATGCCGGACATGCCGCAGAGATAGCCCGTGAATGCGTGGGAGCCGGTATCGACATCGTCGTTGCCGTCGGCGGAGACGGCACCATCAACGAGGTTGCAAGGTCGCTCGTGCATTCCGACACGGCACTGGGCATCATCCCGTGCGGCTCGGGCAACGGACTGGCCCGCCATCTGTGCATCCCCATGGATGCCAGCAAGGCTGTCGGGATTATAAACAGCTGCAAGATAGAGAGTCTCGACTACGGTGTCATCAACGACCTCCCATTCTTCTGCACCTGCGGAATGGGATTCGACGCGTTCATAAGCCTGAAGTTTGCCGAAGCAGGGAAGCGCGGCCCCATCACCTACGTGGAGAACGTGCTCAAGGAGGGATTGAAATACGAGCCCGAGACATACGAGGTGGAAGACGAGACGGGAGCGAGGAAATATGAGGCGTTTCTCATTGCCTGCGCCAATGCCTCGCAATACGGCAACAATGCCTACATCGCCCCGAAGGCCACAATGACCGACGGACTCATGGATGTAATCATTATGGAGCCTTTCGACGTGTTCGATGCGCCGCAGATAAGCATTGACATGTTCAACAAGACGCTTGACAAGAACTCCAAGATAAAGACTTTCAAGGCCAAGCGGATACACATACACCGGAAGGGACCGGGCGCAATACACTATGACGGCGACCCGATAATCACGGGAAGCGACATCGACGTGCACATCGAGGAGCGCGGGATAAAGATTGTCACCAACCCCGACATCACCGAAGATGCCTGCCAGCCCAACTTCTTCCTCAACGCCTTCTCCGGCCTCTATAATAATATTAATAATGTGAGAGGCGACATCGAGAAGCAGGGAAGACGCATACAGGCCATCAACAAGAACCTGCTGCGCAAGCTGACAAAGCTCTGACGCCCCCTACTCCCACCCTACAAAACCCTACCCACCCCCTACAATTCCCTACAAAAAGCCCCACAACCACCCACCTCACAACCCAACAACCACCCTACCCCATGCAGACAATAGCAGCTGTCATCATCATAGCCGCAGCCGTGGCCTACGCCATCCGCTCCGCCTACCGCACCGTGAAATCGGCAGGCGACCCCTGCGACGGATGCGACGGATGCCGGATAAAGGAGCAGATGCTCAAGGCAAAAGCCGACAGACAGGCAGGCAAACGGCAGAAACCGGCATGCCACACAAAAAACAAGCAGAAAAATTTGGCCGGTTGAAATTAAATCATTACCTTTGCAACCGCAAATAAGCAATGGTACCTTGGCCGATCGGTTAGGTAACGGTCTGCAAAACCGTGTAGAGCAGTTCGACTCTGCTAGGTACCTCCAAAGAGAAAAGGCTGACAGAGCAATCTGTCAGCCTTTAGTTTTATTCCTTAAAGAGGTCGTCTATCTCGCTTATCTCGTCGTCGTCAAACCATTTCTCCAGCTTAGCCTTGGCCTTGGCCTTTATCTCCGGCTCCACATCCGTCCACACTTTCTTAAGCACAAAGATGAGCACAGCGAGGTCGTCGGTCAATCCGATGATTGGTATGGCATCGGGAACGGCGTCGAGCGGACTTATCATATACCCCAAAGCACCTATTATCATGGCCTTGTCCTTGGTCGATACCTTATCGCTCTGCAGCGTATAATACAGTATGAGAGCCGCATATACCAGCTTTGCTCCCGCCCTTTTGGCTATCCGTGAGATTTTCTCAACGAAATCGTTTGCCGTGAATTTGCCGGCATAACTCATAAAATCAGGTAGTTCCATAATCTTTTATTGTTTATGTTCATTTCTTGTTTATCCGTATAATGCGTATCCCCGTGTGGCTCGGGTGCTTGCTCAGATAGCGGTACAGCGTCATCGGCTCTTCCACTACACGCTTGTGCAGCATCGAGGCGTTGAGCAGATGGAGCCCGTCCGCCCGCCACACAGCAAACCCGAGATGTGCTATGTCGAGCCCTTTCTTGTTGCAGGTTATCGCTATTATGTCGCCGTCCTTCACCGTGCTGCGCATCAGCCGGGTGTTCCTCACGCCCGACTTGGGTATGTATCGCCACGTCTTTCCCGTCAGCGCCTTCTCCTGGGCGGCTATCTCGGGCACGAGCCCCGGTTCGGCGACAAGCGCCTTGTATGCCTTCGGGTGCGTGCTCATGTAGTAGATGTTCAGCCGCTGCACGGCCGTGAACGGCGGATTGGGGCGCTGCACCTCCGTGACGATACCCATCGCGGCCTTGTCTGCTATCCAGTCGCTGAAGTAATGCAGTCGGCTCGTATAGCCGTCGAGCACCCCGCGCCGGTATCGGAGCCGCTGCAGGGCGGCCTTATAGTCGGCAAACGTGTAGCGGCGGGCATCGGCACAGAGCGTCAGCGCGGCCACCGTCTCCACGAGCGTGGTGCAGTCGAGCTGCCTCGTGTTCACTATGAGGCTCTCCCTGTCGGCCACCTCGAGCGTGTGGGCCACGTAGGGCCGCCCGATAAACCGGCGCGCGAAAAACAGCTCCCTGCTCTCCGGCGCATCCGTCCGGCGCGCCTCGTCGAGCAGCTTCACTATGAAGATGCTGTCTTCAGCCTCATACAGACATTCCTGCGCGGACGCCCCGGTGCACAGCAGCATGCACACTGCAATCAGTATCTTTCTCACTATCTCACCTCCTGTTCTTTCTATAACGGGATTTCTTGCCGAAATTGTATCCCATATATATATTAAGATTGCCGAAAACCTCGTTTGACGAGAAACGGGGCTTATGGTAATTGTTCGTGCGCACTATCGCACTGAAGCCCGCATAGACGCGGGTGTTGTTGTAAACGATGCCGAAACGGCCTATGCCGTCAAGGTTGACGTTGTTGAAATCGAAGCCCGCATCGGCCTCATTCTCCATGTCTCCCTTCGAGTGCTTGTATGCCACGGCGAGGGCACCGCTGGCGCAGAAGAGCCAGTTCTTCGCGAAAACCCAGTTGTAGGCGTAGCCTGCCGACACGTTCAGGTTATAATATCTGACACCGTTGAACATCAGGCTGCTGTCTATCTCCACAGGCGCCGGGCTACAGTTCTCCGCCACAACCTGCTCCAGCTTGCCGTGGTCGAGGTCCATGCTGTTCATCGTATAGCCCACCCCGGCCATCCACGAGCCGCAGCTCAGCTTTTGGCATGTGCTCTGCGAGAATGCGGCTGGATATGAAAACCTGCGGTGATTGAATATGTAGTATAGGCTTGCGCCTGTTATGCCAACGCTTATGCCGTCGAAGGGCACGCCGTTGAGCCTGCTCACATCGACGTCGCTGCCGAGGTCTGCCGACCTTATCTTATAGTCGCTGCCTGTCCGCCGGTAGAAAAGGTCTATGCCTATCTTCGAGCTGTATATGCTGAAGTCGAGCTCACGCTTCTGCTTCGAGCCGCCGAAGGAAATATTTTTCAGGTCGAAGGTATATCCGAGGAAAAACCACCGCCAGCCCACATACGGCCCGATCTTCATCCTGACGTCCGGCGCGAAGGTCAGTTCCTGTCCCGTGTTGCTGCGTATCTGGTAGATGTCGTAGTTATACGTGGTCTGCAACATGATGGTGTAGTTGAAGTGCTGCGGCTCTATATAGTTGGTGTCTATGGAGCTGAGTCCCCTTATCGTCTTGCGCAGCTTGCCTATCTCATGCTTCCTTCCCGCAGCCGGCACGGCCGCAAAGACGGTCAGCAGCATGGCTGTGGTCATGGCAATCAGCGTCATTCTCATCGGACTGCGTATCAGATTTTACCAAGGATGCGGTCCATGACCCAGTTGACAGGCGTTGCGGAGACGGCCGTGCACGTGCATACGCTCGTGCCCTGAAGGTGCTCCACAACATTCTTTATCAGCGGATGCTGCACGCACGGCGGGTTAGGCACCGTGATGCGTTGCTCCTCGCCTGTGGTGTAGAGCTTTATCGGGTCGTAGTTGAACACCGAGAAGCTCACCTGTCCTATATCTCCGATGACGTCTATCCTGTCTTCCTTAGCCGACTCATGCGCCGCAAAGCACCACGAGCCGCTGCCCGGCAGCCCGGTCTCGAAGCGGAAGCATGCGCTCACGGTGTCCTCGGCATCGTAAAGCCCGCCCCTGTTGGCGCATATTCCCGATGCTTCGGTGATGACACCGAAGAGATGCTGGAGCATGTCGAGCTGGTGGGAGGCAAGGTCATAGAAATATCCGCCGCCTGCAATGTCGGGGCGCAGGCGCCACGGCATCTCGGCACCGCTCTTGTAGTCGAGGTCGCGCGGCGGCACGGCGAAGCGTATCTGCACACTCATCACCTTACCTATCGTCCCGCTGTCGATGATGCTTTTCACTTTTTGGAAATATGGGAGGTAGCGTCGGTAGTATGCCACGAAGCACGGCACGCCCGTCTGCTCGCTCACCCTGTTCACCCTCGCACAGTCGTCGTAGCATGCGGCGAGGGGCTTCTCCACATATACCGGCTTGCCGGCACGCATGGCCATGATGGCAAACGTGGCGTGGCTCGACGGCGGCGTGGCAATGTATATCGCGTTGACTTCCGGGTCATCTATGAGCTCCTGTGGGTCGGTATACCACTTGCCGACACCGTGACGCTCGGCATAGCTGCGTGCCTTGTCGCGCCCGCGGCTCATCACGGCCTCCACGAGCGAGCCTTCGACCTCGCTGAAAGCCGGTCCGCTCTTTTTCTCGGTGACCTCTCCGCAGCCTATGAATCCCCACTTTATTATTTTCATAATAAGTATTAATTATGTGGCAAAGATACGAAAAAAACGCTACCTTTGCAATAATGTAAAAGGATTAATAGCAAAAAATAATGGAAAATAACATTGACAGCAAAGCGCTGATGAAACCGCGCAATGCAGGCGAATGTATCAAGGACGGCATCCTGCTTCTTGCCGGCAACTTCAAGAGCGTGTTCAAGGCGTCGTGGCTTGCCGCCGCTGCATATTCACTGATATCCTCTGCCCTCGGCACGCTATGCGTCATGCACATGCCGCGCATTACCGCCGGCATGATGGGCGGAATACCTGAAGCCCCTACGGAGCTGTACGCCACCATGTGGACCATAATATTGCTCATCGTCACCGGCGGCATTGCCGAACTCCTGTTCTATTCCTGCGGAGTGTCGCTGCTGCGCTTCCATAAGGAAAAGGCGGAAATAAGCAAGGCCGGAAAGTGGCTTTCATTCGACCTCAAGGCTGCATGGCGCACGCTCAAGATACAGATTCCCTGCTGTCTGGTTGTAATTGCAGGCATTGCCGCCGTCACATTAGCATGCCCCCGTCTGGCGGCCATGATCGGAGGTAACCCGGCATCGGCGGCTACTGCGGCCGTAATCCTGTGCGGATACGTGGCCGTATGCCTGCTGATGATGCCTATGACCATAGGAGCTATGAGATACATGCTCGAAGACGGCGTAAGACTGACAGATGCGGTAAGATACGGATACGGCAAGGGGATAGCCCGGATACCGCTCATAACGGGCGTGGTGTTCGTCAGCCTTTGCCTCATCGCTCTGTCCGGTGCCCTCCTGTCACTGCCCGCACAGACTCTCGTGACGGCAAACTGGATGGCCTATCTCGGAACCGTCAACGGCGACCCGCTCGGAATGCCGGGATATATGACTGTGCTCACAGCCACCACTTTCGCCATCACTGGATTCATACAGGCATACGTAAGGATGCCGCTGGTCTTCACCACATATTATCTTTACGGCTCTATCGAGTGCAGGACACAGGCTAAGGAAAAAGACGAAACAACACAAAAGGAAAGCAACAAATGAAAAAGGTTTTATTCATCGACAGGGACGGGACGCTGATTGAGGAGCCCGCAGACGAACAGATAGACTCGTTCGACAAACTGAAGTTCACCGAGGGCATGTTCAGGAACCTCGCGTTCCTGCGCTCGAAGGGCGACTTCGAGTTCGTCATGGTGTCCAACCAGGACGGACTGGGCACGGCATCGTTTCCGGAAGACACGTTCTGGCCGGTGCACAACTTCATCATGCAGACGCTTGCGGGCGAGGGAATCACGTTCGACGACGTGCTCATAGACCGCCACTTCCCCGAAGACAACGCCCCGACGCGCAAGCCTGGGACTGCCCTCGTGCGCAAATATATGGACGACCCCGGCTACGACATGGCCGGAAGCTACGTCATAGGAGACAGGGACACCGACCGGCAGTTTGCCGAAAACATCGGCTGCAAGGCCCTGATTCTCGGCCGCGACGGCATGACGTGGGACAGGATAAAGGACATCATCTTTGCCGGAGAGCGCACAGCGGAGGTCGTCCGCACGACGAAGGAGACCGACATCACCGTCCGTCTGAACATCGACGGCACGGGACAGTGCGACATCGCCACGGGCCTCGGCTTCTTCGATCACATGCTCGAGCAGATTGCCCACCACGGAATGATGGACCTCACCGTACACACGGCGGGCGACCTGCACGTGGATGAGCACCACACCATCGAGGATACGGCCATCGCTTTGGGCGAGTGCATCCTCAAGGCACTCGGCAGCAAGCGCGGCATAGAGCGCTACGGGTTCTGCCTTCCCATGGACGACAGCCTGTGCTCGGTGGCCCTCGACTTCGGCGGGCGCCCGTGGCTTGTGTGGGATGCGGAGTTCCATCGCGAGCGCATAGGCGACATGCCGACCGAGATGTTCTTGCATTTCTTCAAGAGTCTGAGCGACAGCGCGCGCATGAACCTCAACATCCGAGCACGCGGCGACAACGAGCATCACAAGATAGAGGGAATCTTCAAGGCACTGGCCCGCAGCCTGCGCATGGCCGTGCGCCGCGACGTGTTCCACTATGAGCTGCCCAGTTCGAAGGGAATGCTGTGACACAGGATTGTTACCTGCGGCACGTAACAGTGTAACGAATGGCACGTAACAGTGTGACCTGCGGCACGTAACAGTGTGACGCGTGGCACGTAACAGTGTGACGGGCGGCACATAACAAAATAACGGGCAGCCCGCTACGATATGGCGGGCTGCCCGTTACTATTCTAAATCTTATATTTCTTCTTTTCACGCAGGGCCTTGCGCGGTTCCATGAAGCCGCCATGACCGCCCTTCGGGCCTCCCACGCCGCGGTAAGACTGCCAGCGGCGGCGGATATTGTCCACGTAACCGACGGTCTCCGAGCCCCTCATGTATCCGTATTTCACAATCGGGTCGCGGTAGTAGCGCGGCTCGCTGAGCAGGAGCACGTAGCGCGACACCTCGTCCCAGCGGTGCGGGTTGCGGCCGTCGCGAGCGGCGAGGGCCATAGCGTCGCGTATGTGGTGGTAGCCGCCGTTATAGCATGCGAGCACGAAGTTGGTCCGCTCGCTGCGGTCTTTTATGTCGGTGAACTTGCCTTCAAGCTGTCCTATATATCTCGCGGCGGCGGCGATGTTGCTCTCCGGGTCGTAAATCTTTGACTGCGGCAGTCCGAGCCGTTCGGCCGTGGATGGCATTATCTGCATCAGTCCGCAGGCTCCGGCCCACGAACGGGCCCGCGGGTCGAAGGTCGACTCCTGATAGCACTGCGCCGCCATGAGCCTCCAGTCCCAGCGGATGGGCCGGCAGTAGGTCATGAAAAGTCCGTCGTAGCGCGATATCACCCCGCCGCTGCGGTTCAGCATGGGCGAGTAGACATGGCGGCGGACACTGCGCGAGCTGAGCAGGAAGGCCTCCTCGCGGCGCACCCCGTCGAGCACCTTCGCCCCGTACCACGAGCGCAGCTCGGCGGCCAAATCGTCCTTACCCTCGCCGACGACCCACCCCAGCGGCCTTCCGCCTACGGAGTCGCCCATGAAAATCATCTGTCCGAGACTGTCTTTCCCTGCCGCAAGAGCCTTGCGGGAAAGGCAGTAGGCAATGAGGTCGGCATCGCCGGCGGCCAGCCGCGACAGCATCTCCGACGTGTCGCGGCACACCTCCATCCTGAGACTTACTCCCAGCCTGTCCGCCAGTTTCTGGCAGAGCAGATACTGCACGCCGAGCTTGCGCCCGCGGTAGTCGTAGTACGACTCCGGACCGCTGAGCGTGAGAGCTATCAGCTCGCCCGCCGCCACAATATTATCAAGGTCGAAATCTTCCGACAGGGCCTCATCGCAGGCTGTCTCGCCCCACGGCGCCACCGTTTTGTCTTCCTTCTGCGCCGTGCACGCCCCGAGAACGAGGGCCGCGGCCACGGCGGCAGATGTCATTCTGTAATACACCGATGTATCGTTTAAATATCCAAACCATTACAATTTAAATGCAAAAGTAGTCATTTTCTTGCATAATAACGTATTTTTAAGTACTTTTGCAAACGATTTTAAGATAATAAAGCAATTATGTTACGTATCGCAGTACAATCGAAAGGCCGTCTCTCCGACGACACGATGAACCTTCTCTCGGAAGCCGACATCAAGGTGGGACAGAGCAAGCGCACCCTCCTGGTGCAGTCTACAAACTTTCCGCTCGAGGTGCTCTACCTGCGCGACGACGATATTCCGCAGAGCGTGGCCGCCGGAGTGGCAGACATCGGCATCGTGGGCGAGAACGAACTGGCCGAAAGCGGCGAGGACGTCGAGACGGTGTCGCCGCTGGGATTCAGCGCCTGCCGCCTGTCGCTGGCCATCCCGAAGGAAGCCGACTACGACGGACCGGCATGGTTTGACGGAAAGAAGATAGCCACATCATACCCCAACATACTTAGGAAATACCTCGAAGAGCAAGGCATCAGCGCCGAGATACACGTCATCACGGGCAGCGTCGAGATTTCTCCCGGCATCGGACTGGCCGACGGAATATTCGACATCGTCAGCAGCGGGTCGACCCTTGTGAGCAATAATCTCAAGGAAGTGGAGGTCGTAATGCGCAGCGAGGCCGTGCTCATTGCGAACCGAGGGATGAGCAGTGAGAAGAGGAAGACGCTGGGAGAGATGCTCTTCCGCTTCGAGGCCGTACGCAATGCGGAGGACAAGAAGTATGTGCGCATGAACGCGCCGAAAAGCCGTCTGGACGACATCGTCAGCGTGCTGCCGGGTCTGAAGAGCCCGACCATCATCCCGCTGGCCGACGAGGAGTGGTGCTCGGTGCACACGGTACTCGACCAAAAGCGGTTCTGGGAGATAATAGGAAAACTGAAGGAGATGGGCGCGCAGGGCATACTCGTCACTCCCATCGAGAAGATGATATACTAAGAGAATGAGAATCGTCAGATATCCGGCCGCTGACCAGTGGGCCGAAATAGTGAGACGCCCCACGGCAGACATGACCGCCCTCAACGCGACGGTGGCGCAGGTGCTCGCCGACGTGAGGGAGCGGGGCGACCGTGCCGTCGCCGAATATGAGGAGAAGTTCGACCACGTCAGCCTCGGGAGCCTCGCCGTAAGCGACGGAGAGATGGCAGAGGCATGGCAGAGCGTCAGCGAGGAGCTGAAGGGCGCCATACGGCTGGCATACGAGAACATCCGTGCCTTCCACAGCGCGCAGCGCTTCGAGGGCGTGAAGACAGAGACGATGCCGGGCGTCAGCTGCTGGCAGAGGAGCGTTCCGATAGAGCGCGTGGGCCTGTACATCCCCGGCGGCACGGCGCCGCTGTTCAGCACGGTGCTCATGCTCGCCACGCCGGCAAGGATAGCGGGATGCAGCGAGATAGTGCTGTGCACACCACCCGACCGTAACGGAAAGATAAACCCGGCCATACTCGTGGCCGCCGGGACGGCCGGAGTAAGCCGGATATTCAAGGCCGGAGGCGTGCAGGCCATCGGAGCCATGGCCTACGGCACGGAGACGGTGCCCAAGGTGTACAAGATTTTCGGACCGGGAAACCAGTATGTCATGGCGGCGAAGCAGCACGTGAGCCTGCACGACGTGGCCATCGACATGCCGGCAGGACCCTCCGAGGTGTGCGTCATCGCCGACGGAAAGGCCGACGCGGCATTCATCGCCGCCGACATGCTGTCGCAGGCCGAGCACGGCAGAGACTCGCAGGCCATTCTCATCACCACGTCGGAGGAGACTCTGAGCCGCGTTGAGGAAGAGATAGGCAGGCAGCTCGAGGCCCTTCCGCGCAGGGACATCGCGGCGGAGGCTGTCGGAAACAGCGTGCTCGTGCTCGTGAAAGACATGGACGAGGCCATGGCGCTGAGCAACGCATACGCCCCGGAGCATCTCATAATACAGACGGAAGACTACGAAAGGCTGGCGGAGAAGGTGGTGAACGCTGGCAGCGTGTTCCTCGGCAAGTATGCCTGCGAGAGTGCGGGTGACTATGCGAGCGGCACGAACCATACCCTGCCGACCCACGGATATGCCACGGCATACAGCGGGGTGAACCTCGACAGCTACTGCCGGAAGATTACTTTCCAGCACATCACCGAGGAAGGGGTGCGCAACATAGGCCCGGCGGTGGAGACGATGGCGGCCGCCGAGCAGCTCGACGCCCACAGGAACGCGATGAGCATACGCCTGAAAAGCATTGAATGACGAAGAAAATGAAAAGCTTAGAAGAACTCACAAGACCGAATATATGGAGCCTTGCACCGTACAGCAGCGCAAGGGATGAATACAGCGGACATGAGGCTAAGGTGTTTCTCGATGCCAACGAGAACCCATACAACAGCCCGTACAACAGGTATCCCGACCCGCTGCAGAAGGAACTGAAAGCCGAAATGGCGAAGGTGAAGGGCGTGCCGGCAGAGAATATCTTTCTCGGCAACGGAAGCGACGAGGCCATCGACCTGCCCTACAGGTGCTTCACGCGCCCCGGAAAGGACAACGTCGTGGCCATAGAGCCTACCTACGGCATGTACAAGGTGTGCGCAGACATCAACGATGTGGAGTACAGGGCGGTGACGTTAGACGACGGCTACCGGCTGAACGCCGGCCGGATTCTCGACGCTTGCGACGCCGACACGAAGCTGATATGGCTCTGCACCCCCAACAACCCCACGGGAAACAGTCTCGACCAGGACGAGATCGTCAGGGTGATAACGGCGTTCGAGGGCATCGTCATCATCGACGAGGCCTACAGCGACTTCTCGCGCAACAGGCCGTTCCGCCACCGCCTGGCCGAATTTCCCAACCTGATAGTACTCAACACGATGAGCAAGGCATGGGGATGCGCGGCCATAAGGCTCGGCATGGCCTTCGCATCGAAAGAGATCATAGGCATCTTCAACAAGGTGAAATATCCCTACAACGTGAACCTGCTCACGCAGCGGCAGGCTCTCGAGGCGCTGAAAGACCCGTTCGAGACAGACCGCTGGGTGAAGACTATACTCACGGAGCGGGCCCGCGTGATGGACGCTTTCCGCCTGCTGCCTATCTGTGACAAGGTGTTCCCCACGGATTCAAACTTCTTCCTCGCACGCATGACCGGCGCACAGGCCATTTACGACTATCTCGTGGGCAAGGGGATAATAGTGCGCAACCGCACGCGCGTCACCCTATGCGACAACTGCCTGCGCATAACGGTGGGCACAAGAAGCGAAAACAACGAACTGCTCGCCGCACTGCGGCAATACCGCTGACCGGCGGCAGAAACGGAAATATCGTCAGACAGACTGTTTATTGTCTTCACGGCAACAGTCTGTCTGACGATATTCTCTTGTCTATAGAATGATTGTCAGCCGCTAATCCGAAGATATTATCTTCATATACTCATCATAACTGATATTCCGTCCGCCCATGCTTTTCAGGTGCGGGGTCTCAAACTGGCAGTCTATCAGCTGTCCGCCATGGGCTGCGAAGAACCGCGCGAGGTGTATCAGGGCGAGCTTGCTCGCACTCGGGACGAGCGAGAACATGCTCTCTCCGAAGAACGAACGGCCTATGGCGACGCCGTAAAGGCCGCCCACAAGGCGGTCGCCGTCCCATACCTCAACGCTCGCGGCAAGGTTCTGGCCGTGCAGGCGGATGTATGCTTCCATCATGTCGCCGCCCAGCCACGCTCCCTCCTCCTCTATACGCAGGCTGCTGCACGCGTTTATCACACCCTCAAAGTTTTCATTAAAACTCACGCGGTAGCGCCCCTTGTTCATCAGCGCGCGCATGGAGTGCGACACATGGATTTCCTCGGGGAAGATTACGAAGCGCTCCATAGGGCAGTACCACATCGGTTCGGCCGAGTAATGGAACGGATACCAGGGAAAGATGCCGTTGCTGTAGGCCAGCAGCAGGCGGTCCGTGCTCAGGTCGCCGCCTACGGCAAAGAGGCCGTCGGGCTCGCCGAGCCGCGGGTCGGGAAAGGAGATGCTATCGTCAAGACGGAATATCATGCTATGGCAAGGCGGTTATCGGTGAGACATACGGTTACCTCCCCACCCTTGCGGAGGCGTCCGAAGAGTATCTCGTGCATGAGAAGGGGCTTCAGCAGGGAGGATATCACGCGGTCAATCTCACGCGCACCGTACTCGGCGGTGAAGCCGCGGTCGAGCAGGAAGGCGCGGGCATCGGCCGTCAGGGTCATCACGACCTTGCGGGCGGTGAGCCTTTCCTGAAGGATGCGCAACTTCTTGTCGAGAATGAGCGAGGCCATCGCGCGGTCCATATCGTGGAACACGACCGTCCCGGAGAGGCGGTTGATGAACTCCGGCTTAAAGATTTTCTTCACCTGACCCATCATTGCCTCGCCCGCGGTGATGCTCCCGGTAAACCCTACCTTGGCCTGAGCCGCATGCTGGGCACCTGCATTCGACGTCATTATGAGTATCACGTTGCGGAAATCGGCCTTGCGCCCCTTGCTGTCGGTAAGGCGCGCATAGTCCATGACCTGGAGAAGGATGTTGTAAATGTCGGGGTGAGCCTTCTCAATCTCGTCGAGAAGGAGCACGCAGTTGGGCGTCTTGCGGATCGCATCGGTGAGCAATCCGCCGTCTTCATAGCCTACATATCCCGCCGGCGAGCCTATCAGCTTGGCCACGGTGTGCTTCTCGGTATACTCGCTCATGTCGAAACGCACCAGCTCGATGCCCAGTTCGGCGGCAAGCACACGGGCCACCTCGGTCTTGCCGACGCCCGTCGGCCCCACGAAGAGCAGGCTTGCCAGCGGCTTCCCGTCATCGGTGAGCCCGGCCTTGGCCATCTGCACGGCCTCGGTGACCTGCCGCACGGCCTCATCCTGCCCGTAGATGGCAGCTGATATACGCTTTCCGAGCGTCTCGAGAGTCTGCCCGTCGTCGTCCTTGATGGCAAGGGATTCCACCTTGCACATCTTCGCAAGCACCTCCGAGATGAGCACCTTGTCGACCGTCTGGCGCTTCCTTGCCTCCAATGGGTGCATCTCGCGGTAAGCCCCGGCCTCGTCGATGAGGTCGAGGGCCTTGTCCGGCAGGAAGCGGTCGGTGACATAACGGGCGCTTGCCCGCACGGCGAAGTCTATCACCTTGTCGGTGTATGTGACGCCATGAAACTGCTCATAGCCTTTCTTCAGCTGCCGCACGATGTTCACCGCCTCATCGACGGACGGCTCGGCGATGTCTATCTGCTGGAAACGGCGCACGAGTCCCTTGCTGCGGGAGAAGTATCGGTTGTATTCCTCGTACGTGGTGGAACCGATGAAGCGTATGTTTCCGCCCTCAAGATATGGCTTGAGCAGGTTCGACGCATCCATGGAACGGTCTCCGGAGGCCCCGGCTCCCACGATGTTGTGTATCTCGTCGATATACACTATGGCTCCCGGCTCCGTGCCTACGCCTTCCATCACCGTCTTTATCCGCTGCTCGAAGTCTCCCCGGAACTGCGCCCCTGCCAGCAGCGACCCGAGGTCGAGCTGATAGATGCGGCATCCCTGCAACTTATCCGGCACACGGCCGTCGTTTATCCGCTGTGCCAGTCCGTAGACAAGAGCCGTCTTCCCCACCCCGGGCTCGCCCACATGGAGCGGATTGTTCTTGTCCTTGCGGCACAACACCTGTATAGTGCGCTCCAGTTCGCGTTCCCGCCCTATCAGCGGGTTATGCCCGCTGAGGTTCTCATTGACGCACGTGACCATGCCACGCCATGCCTCCGGCTCATCCTCAGCCCCGCCGTCATGTCCTGTCGCCCCTTCATTATATAAATCTGAGCCATACTCATATAGCTCATCAATCTCACATAATGAGATGAGATGAGCCATGAAAGACTGCTTGTTGCCGATCCTATGCCGCATGATATATGCCGCATGCGACTCCTCGAGGTCAAACAGGCCGTTCACAAGATGGGGGATGCCGATGCACTCAGCGGACGAACCGGCCGCAATGCTGACCGCAAAGCCCATCAACTCGTTGAACTGGACGGAGCATTCTGGCTCATAATCTACACCCTCCGGCACTTTCTCCACATCCGCGAGACAGGTAAGCAGGTCTCTGATAATAACGCTTTTCCTGCACCCGAAGTATTCGAGAGTCTCCGCGAAGTGCCGCTCGTCGAGCAAGGCACCAAGCAGATGCTCCGGCATCAGAAACTCATTCCTGAGCCGCCGGCATACGGCGTGCATACGATCGAAAACCGCAGTCACGTCATCCGAGAATCTTGTATCCATAATATAGCTTCTGTTTATTCCGGTTCGTAAGTGAGACGGAACGGAAACCCGTTCCTGCGTGCCATATCCATGGCTTTCTTTATCTTTGAGACGGCTATGTCGTAGGAGTACACCCCGACGACTGCCTTGCCGCTGTGGTGCACCGCCAGCATTATCGTCTCGGCCTCAGCCGCATCCTTGAAGAACACGGTCTGAAGCACCATGACGACGAACTCCATCGTCGTGAAGTCGTCGTTGTGCATGATTACCTTGTATCTGCGCGGCTCGCGCAGGCCGGTGCGCTGCCTTTCCCTTACTGATGTCTGTCCGTCTGCCATAGCGCAAAGATTTTTTCAGATATACATTATTTATATATGCAGGCCTGCACGGCACCGCACGATTAACCTCTCCCACATACAACAACGTGTAATCGGGACATAATAAAATTTGTGCTGCAATGCCATTATAACTTATGGGCATTACAGCACAAACTATTCTGTCTATAAGATACTTATCTTAACATCGCTTAATCCTCTACTGCGGCTTGGGCTGCGGCAAGGCGTGCAATCGGCACTCTGAACGGAGAACATGATGCGTAGTCCATGCCTACCTTTGCGCAGAACTTCACTGAGCTGGGCTCGCCGCCGTGCTCGCCGCAAATACCGGTACGCATGCCCGGACGCACGGCACGTCCTTTCTCCACAGCCATCTTGATAAGCTGGCCTACGCCGTTCTGATCGAGAACCTGGAACGGGTCTACCTTCAGAATCTTCTTGTCGAGATAAGCGGGCAGGAAGCTGGCAATGTCGTCGCGCGAGTAGCCGAATGTCATCTGAGTAAGGTCGTTCGTTCCGAACGAGAAGTACTCGGCCTCCGATGCGATGCGGTCGGCGGTCAGGGCTGCACGCGGTATCTCTATCATCGTACCTACCTCAAACTCAACCTCAACGCCCTCTTCGGCAAACACTTCCTTGGCGGTCTTCATGATAATCTCCTTCTGCTGCTTGAACTCATAGAGGATACCAATCAGCGGAACCATGATTTCCGGTATCGGGTTCTTGCCCTCCTTCTTCAGCTCGCAGGCTGCGCCGAGGATGGCACGGGTCTGCATTGCCGTGATTTCGGGGAACGTGATGCCGAGACGGCAGCCACGGTGACCGAGCATCGGGTTGTTCTCTGCGAGGCTTGCCACGCGCTTCTGGATTTCCTCCACGCTCACGCCCATCTCGTCTGCCATGGTCTGCTGACCCTTCAGATCGTGGGGAACGAACTCATGGAGTGGCGGGTCGAGCAGTCGGATGTTGACCGGACAGCCGTCCATGGCATCGAGGATGCCCTTGAAGTCGGCCTTCTGGTAAGGCAGCAGCTTGGCCAGCGCCTTCTCACGGCCTTCCACTGTGTCTGCAAGAATCATCTCACGCATTGCGACTATCTTCTGATCTTCGAAGAACATGTGCTCCGTACGGGTCAGACCGATACCCTTTGCTCCGAAGGCGCGTGCCACCTGAGCGTCGTGCGGGGTGTCTGCATTGGTGCGTACCTGCAGCTTTGTGTATTTGTCGCAGAGGTCCATGAGAGCCTTGAAGTCGCCCGACAGCTCGGCTGCCTTTGTCGGAATCTCGCCGGCATATACCTGTCCGGTCGATCCGTTGAGCGAGAAGAAGTCGCCTTCCTTGTATACCACGCCCTCAACCTCTACGGTCTTGTTCTTATAGTTCACGTTGATTGCACCTGCACCGGAAACGCAGCACTTGCCCATACCGCGGGCAACGACGGCTGCATGCGATGTCATACCGCCGCGTGCGGTGAGGATACCCTCGGCTGCCGACATTCCGGCGAGGTCTTCGGGTGAGGTCTCGATGCGCACCATGATTACGCGGTGGCCGTCCTCACGCCACTTCTGTGCGTCGTCTGCATGGAAGACAATCTGTCCGCAGGCTGCTCCCGGAGATGCGGGGAGACCCTGTGTGATGACCTTTGCCTTCTTCAGGGCGTCCTTATCGAACACCGGGTGGAGCAGTTCGTCGAGCTTCTGGGGCTCGCAGCGTGTCAGCGCCGTCTTCTCATCTATCTCGCCTTCGCGGAGCAGGTCCATGGCAATCTTCACCATAGCCGTTCCCGTGCGCTTTCCGTTACGTGTCTGGAGGAACCAGAGCTTGCCCTCCTGCACGGTGAACTCCATGTCCTGCATGTCGTGATAGTGCTTCTCGAGCTTGTCCTGCAATGCGTCGAGAGTCTTGTAAATCTCGGGCATGGCCTCCTCCATAGAGGGATACTTGCTTGCGCGCTCTTCCTCGCTGATGCCCTGAAGGGCTGCCCAGCGGCGCGAGCCTTCCTTAGTAATCTGCTGCGGAGTGCGGATACCGGCCACAACGTCCTCACCCTGTGCGTTCACGAGGTACTCGCCGTTGAACAGGTTTTCACCCGTTGCTGCGTCACGGCTGAAGCATACGCCCGTTGCCGATGTGTCGCCCATGTTTCCGAACACCATTGCCTGAACGTTCACGGCCGTTCCCCACTCTGCGGGAATGCCCTCCATCTTGCGGTAGAGGATGGCGCGCTCGTTCATCCAAGAGTCGAACACGGCACAGATGGCACCCCACAACTGCTCCATCGGGCTGTTGGGGAAGTCCTTGCCGGTCTGCTCCTTGATGGCGGCCTTGAACTCTGCGACGAGCTGCTTCAACTCATCGATGTTCAGTTCGTTGTCGAGCTTGATGCCGCGCTGTTCCTTCACCTTCTCGATGATGGCCTCGAACGGGTCTATGTCTTCCTTGTTCACGGGCTTCATGCCGAGCACCACGTCGCCGTACATCTGCACGAAGCGGCGATAGCTGTCGTATACGAAGCGCTCGTTACCTGTCTTTTTCACCATTCCCTCTGCCACTTCGTCGTTGAGACCGAGGTTAAGGATGGTGTCCATCATGCCGGGCATCGACGCGCGGGCACCTGAACGGACGCTGACGAGCAACGGATTCTCCACGTCGCCGAACTTGCTGTTCATCAGATTCTCAATATGCTGAACTGCATTTGCCACATCTTCCTTAAGCAAAGCGACAACGTCTTCCTTTCCTTTCTCAAAGTACTCGTTGCATACATCGGTAGTGATTGTGAATCCCGGGGGAACGGGCACTCCGATAAGGTTCATCTCTGCAAGATTGGCACCTTTACCTCCGAGAAGGTTTCGCATGTCAGCTCTACCCTCGGCCTTACCGTTTCCGAAGGTATAAACTCTCTTTTCACTCATAAGTTAGTTGTTTTATTTACGATTAACACTTTATTGTTCTTTTTATATTTTGCAAATATAATCTTTTTCTTACTTTTCTGCAAGAAAATCATGGAAAAACTGCAATGTCGATGTTACATTTCCTATGGGATGCCTGATTCAACCCGACAAAGTGTTTTTGAGAGCTGAGCCAAGTGTCTTTGAGAGCCGGCGGAATATCTTTGACAACCGCAGGCTATGCGGCAGGAAAACAGCCGGCACGGAACCGCATGCCCGCCGCATGGCGGTTTATTTGTGCCGGGGCTGAACAAAAGCGCCGCAACAGACGGATTATCTGACAGGAAATTAGTAATTTTGCATGCAGATATGCCATTATAATAAAGGTGAGGCTTCGCCGTATTATAATAATATAAATAAGGTATACAACTAAGAAGAAAGCAAAATGAGTAGAAAGAAGAAACCGTTGCCTATACTTGAGAACGTGACCATCACCGACGTGGCCGCCGAGGGCAAGTCGCTGGCAAGAGTTGACGATATGGTGGTGTTCGTGCCGTTCACCGTTCCGGGTGATGTGGTGGACCTGCAGGTGAAGAAAAAGAAGCACAGCTACTGCGAGGCGGAGGTCGTCCGCTTCATTGAATACAGCAAGGTGCGCGAGACTCCGAAGTGCGCTCACTTCGGAACGTGCGGCGGATGCAAGTGGCAGAACCTGCCCTACAGCGAGCAGCTTAAGGCCAAGCAGAAGCAGGTGCACGACCAGCTGCGCCGCATCGGCAAGGTGGAGCTGCCGGAATTCCGCCCCATCCTCGGGTCGGTAAAGACCTTCGAATACCGCAACAAGCTCGAGTTCGGATGCTCAAACAGGCGCTGGATGACGAAGGAGGAGATACAGACATTGCCCAAGGAGGGCGAGGAGGGGGCATGCACGGAGCGCAATGCCATCGGATTCCACATCACAGGAGCCTTCGACAAGATACTGCCGATAGAGAAATGCTGGCTCATGGACGACCTGCACAACAGGATACGGAACAGCATCCGCGACTATGCGCTGGCATCGGGAATGACGTTCTTCGACCTCAGGGCCCAGCACGGACTGCTCCGCGACATCATCATACGCAACTCAAACACTGGCGAATGGATGGTGATAATACAGTTCCACTACGACGAGGAGGGCGATGAGGAGCGCGCACAGGCACTGCTCCGGCACGTGGCGGATACCTTCCCGGAGATTACCTCGCTGATGTATCTCGACAACCAGAAGTGCAACGACACCATCGGCGACCAGGAGATATTCACCTTCAAGGGCAACGGCCACATCTTCGAGACAATGGAAGATCTCCGCTTCAAGGTCGGGCCAAAGAGCTTCTACCAGACCAACACCGAGCAGGCATACCACCTCTACTCCGTGGCGCGCGAGTTTGCTGGGCTCACCGGCAACGAGCTCGTCTACGACCTGTATACCGGCACGGGAACGATTGCCAACTTCGTGGCACGCAGCGCACGCAAGGTCATCGGCATAGAGTATGTGCCCGAGGCCATCGAGGACGCAAAGATAAACTCCGAGGTCAACGGCATCGGCAACACGCTGTTCTATGCCGGCGACATGAAGGACATACTGACAGACGACTTCATCGCAGCGCACGGGCGGCCGGACGTCATCATCACCGACCCGCCGCGTGCCGGAATGCACTCCGACGTGGTGAAGACAATATTGCGGGCGGCGCCGCGGCGCATCGTCTACGTGAGCTGCAACCCGGCCACACAGGCCCGCGACCTGGCCGACCTCGACGCCGATTACAAGGTCATGGCCGTGCAGCCGGTCGACATGTTCCCACACACGCCGCACGTCGAGAACGTGGTGCTGCTCGAAAGAAGGACCGAAAGCGAAGCGAGATGAGAAAGACTGCAATGACTATAGTGCTGGCCGCCATGTCTGCCGGCGCCTCAGCACAGACGGACAAGGCCGCGGCAAAGGCTGTGCCGGCCGTCAGCGGATACGTCATGGGGCGCTATCAGGCCGACTTCAGGGAGACTGGCGGCAGCAACTCGTTCGAGATAAGGATGGCGCGCGTATCCCTTTCGGGGCACATCGGCGACTTTGAATACCGCGTGCAGGGACAGATAAACGGCAACACGGCCACCCTGGGCAGCAGTCCGCGCATCGTCGACGCATACGCCGAGTGGCAGAAGCACAGGTATTTCAAGGTGAAAGCGGGCCAGTTCAAGCGTCCCTTCACCTTCGAGAATCCCATGAACCCCATCGACCAGGGCTTCATGGGCTACGGACAGGCAGTCAACAAACTGTCGGGATTCAACGACCGCACGGGTGAACAGGCGAGCAACGGCCGCGACATAGGCCTTCAGGTGCAGGGAGACCTTCTCCCCGGCAGTTCCGGGCGCTGCCTGCTCCACTATCAGATAGGCGTCTTCAACGGACAGGGAATAAACACCAAGGATGCAGACAGCCGCAAGGACATCATCGGCGGCGTTTGGATTGCCCCGGCAGCGGGTGTCCGCATAGGCGCATTCGGATGGGCCGGGTCGCACGCCCGCAAAGGCACCGTCGACGACGGGGCGGGAAACGCCGTGCCGGCAACGGTCAGCCTCGGGCAATACAGGTATGCGCTGAGTGCCGAATACAAGAAGGCCGACTGGCAGATACGCTCCGAGTATATCCACTCCACGGGCTACGGCTTCTCAAAAGCCTGCCAGACGGACGACGACAAGAGCGACATCACCGTCAACAGGGCGCAGGGAAACAAGGCCGACGGATTCTACGCACTGTGCATCGCCCCGATAGTGAGCGGCAAACTGAGGGGCAAGGCCCGCTACGACGTCTACCGGAAATCGGCCGGCTGGGGCAGCAGCAGGACGCAATACGAGGCCGGACTGAACTGGCTGATACATAAAAACGTGGAGATTCAGGCCGAGTATGCACTGATAAACGACCGCAGCATGGCGAAGCACAACTACAGCATGGCCGACGTCGAGCTGTGCGTGAGGTTCTGAACTCCGCCAATAAGAATGATATTAACTACACCTATATATAATGAACGATATCTTTACAGACAAGTGGATGAAGGGCATTTCTTACGAAGTGGCATTCTGGAACAACGTCTACCGCTGGAAACGGACCTTCCGCGGCATGATGGGCTGGTCGCACTACGGCTCTGTCATCGAGCTTGAGATGTTCGACGCAAACGGCTTTCTCGCATCAAGGGAGTCGCCGGTGGTGCTCGACGTGGGGTGCGGCATGAGCTACGCCACGGGCAACCTCATATCGAAGGACGGGAAGACGGTGCCTGCCGACATCAGATACGTAGACCCGCTGGCCCCTTACTTCAACCGCATCCTCAGACGATACAGGCGCGGACTGCCCGAGATTACGTTCGGAATGATGGAATACCTGTCGGCGTTCTATCCCGGACAGGATGCCGACCTCGTGATAATACAGAACGCGCTCGACCACTCCGCCAACCCCGTGAAGGGCATCATGGAGGCCCTCGCCACGCTGAAGACCGGCGGAACGCTCTACCTTAACCACCATCCCAACGAGGGAGAGATGGAGAACTACAAGGGTTTCCACCAGTACAACATCATCGACGAGGAGGGGAAACTGATTATCTGGAACAGGAACGAGCGCGCCGACATCAACGATATGATAAAGGACTTCGCCGACATCAGGGTGTCGCGGAGCGCCGGAGGCAACGTCATCGCCGTGATAACGAAGACGGCCGGCGTGCCGCCGCACCTCACCGGAGACCGCGACGACAAGCGGCGGCTCTGCGAGGAGCTCATCATGCAGACGATGCAAACATCGTCTATCGGTCATGCCGTGAGGTCGCGCTGCCGCTACTGGAAGTTCAACGCCATACAATTCGTTGCCCAGGCGCTGCCGTGGGAGACGAGAATGAAAGTCAAGAAACTCATCAGGCAGGCCTGACAACGACATATAACACCGCCCCATAATGACAGACAACACAGCCAACAGCACACAGCCGGCAACCGGAAGCCCGATGATAAGTTTCATCGTGACATACTTCAACCTGCCGGAAGAGATGATACGCGAGTGCATCGGAAGCATCGTCAGCCTCCCGCTGGACAGCAGCGAGCGGGAGATAATCCTCGTCGACGACGGTTCGGAGCGCTCTCCCCTGCCCTGCCTGAGCGAATGGATAGACTCGATTGTCTACATCAGGCAGAAGAATCAGGGACTGAGCGCCGCCAGAAACACCGGCATCGGGATGAGCAAGGGCCGCTATATACAGTTCGTCGACGGCGACGACGCCCTCATAAACCAGGCCTACGCCCACTGCATAGACACCCTCAGGCAGGACAAGGAGGCGGACATGGTGCTCTTCGAGGCCAGCGACAAGGTTCCCCCGCAGCACGATATAAAGACCACGGGACACGACAGCGGCACCGTATACATGCACAACAACAACCTGCGGGCAAGCGCATGCGGCTATATCTTCAGGCGGTCGCTGCTCGGCAACCTGCGCTTCACGCCCGGACTGCTGCACGAGGACGAGGAGTTCACCCCGCAACTGATGCTCCGCGCCGAACGAATCGTCAGCACGAATGCCAAGGCTTACCTTTACCGCAAGCGCGAAGAATCCATCGTAAACAGCCGGGACGGGCAGCATATCGTCAGGCGGCTCGATGATAAGGAACGCGTCATAGCCCACCTGCGGGAACTGGCAGACAAGATGCCGCACGACGAACGGATTGCCCTCCAGCGGCGCGTGCACCAGCTGGCGATGGACTATATCTACAACATCATCGTGCTGACGCACTCCAAGGAACAGCTCGACAGCCGCATCGAACGGCTCAGAAAGATGGCCCTCTTCCCGCTGCCGGCAAGAAACTACACCGCCAAATACAGCGCGTTCAGGATGCTGACCAAGTACGGAGCCACCCGCAACCTGCTGCTTTACCTGCTAAGAAAGTCATGATGCACGCCGATATGATATCCGTCATCGTGGTGACATACAACCAGGAGCAGACCATCGGCCGCACTCTCGACTCCATACTGGCGCAGAAGTGCAGCCGGCCGGTAGAGATTGTCATCGGCGAAGACTGCTCCACAGACGGCACGCGGGCCGTATGCAGGAGCTATGCGGAAAGGTATCCCGGCGTGATAAGGCTGATATGCAACGCGGCCAACAAGGGACTGACCGACAACTACTTCGACTGCATCGTGGCATGCCGCGGCGAATACGTCGCAGACTGCGCCGGAGACGACTTCTGGACCGACCCGCTGAAACTCGAGAAAGAGGCCGCCATATTGGACGGAGACAGCGGCATGACGCTCGTGCACACGGCATGGGACCGCTACTACGAAGACACGGGAGAGACGGAGAGCTCCGGCAGTCAGGCGTTCAGCGCCCCGGTGACTGACGGGCGGACGATGCTGGAGGCCATCGTGACGCAGACCTCGCGCCCGGTGATACACCTCTGCACCGCAATGTACCGCAGGAGCGTGGCCATCGAGGCGCTACATGCCACCCCGCAGCTGTTCCGCGGCGACGGCATAGGGTGCGAGGACCTGCCGCTCTGCTTCATCATGGCAGCGAAAGGACGCATCGGATACCTGCCGGAGGTCATGCTGAACTACAGCTGCGCCCACGACTCGGTGTCCAGCAACAAAGACGACAGGAAACAGTTTGCCTTCGTCAGCAAGGTGACGGGGCAGAGCCATGACCTTGCGGAGCTGTACGGCATCTGCACACCGGCAACCCGAAAGTTTTTCAGCGGCAAGCTGCATGATCTCTGCATGCACGCGTTCAGAGCCGGAGACAAGGCTCTCATGGACATGACGCGGAGCTACAGAAAAGATTGGGATGTGCGGATGAATGTGAAGACACGCATCATATATATCATTACGGGCTTCCGTCCGCTGTGGCGCATGGCCTTATGGGCGCGCAGGCTTTTTCTCAAGACTAAGAAAAAGCTCCTCTAACTGCCGCCCTACGCTCTCCGGCGAGGCAAGCGCGGCGATATGCTCAGAGAGCCTGCGCCCGTCGCAAAACTTCTCTTCAACCCTTTTTCTCATGGCATCGGCAAAGGCGGCAGCGTCGTCTACGGGCACGATGGTGACGCCGCCGTCCACGCGCAGGCATTCCGCTACGCACTCGGTGGAGACCACGGGCATGCCCGTGCTCATGGCTTCCATCACCACCAGCACCTGAGCCTCGCTCCGTGTGGCCAGCGCCAGTGCGTCGCAGCCGTAAAGCAGACTCCTCACCTCTTCCCTTCCGAGCTGTCCGTGCACATGCACGGCACCCGCCGAGGCATACCGCCCGAACATGGCGCGGCACTCTTCGCTGTCCGTGCCTCGGCCGGCAATATGCAGTTCCACGTTGCCTACACTGCCGTAAAGCCGGTCGAAAGCCTCGAAAAGCACGTCATAGCCTTTCCAGTAGATGAAGTTTGCCAGACAGCAGAAGCGGTAAGGACAGCCCTCCTCACGCCGCCGGTCGGCATAACGGAAGAAAGCGGTGTCGATAACGTTCGATATGCTCGTCCACCTGTAGCCCTTGCCGAACATCGGTGCAAGGTCGTCGACGAGCTCCTCAGACACCGGGACCACCATGTCTGCATTGTAATAAGCCTCTTTCAGCAGCTCAATCTGCCACACACCGGCATAGTCGCGGCCGAACTCCTGCTCCTGAAGCATGCGCGAGAGGTGTTCGGTTATCACGAACGGGATGCCGTATTCGCGGCTTATCAGATAGGCCGCATAGCCTGCCCACTTGGCACAATGGGCGTGGATGACGTCCGGCAGGCCATATTCGCGGACGTATCCGGCGAACATCGAGCGCACCGTGGATATCCAACGCCGCACGTTCGGGCGCACCGTCTTCGGTATGCCGCGCATGTATGACATGAGCACGGGTATGCCGTCGAGCTCGATGTGGCGGCGGCCGTAGGGCAACGAGACGAACTTGCTTATGCTCTTGCGCACCGACAGCTGCACGTTGCTCACTATACGCACCTCATGGCCCAGGGCCTTCAGGGCCTTGGCCTGCTCTAAACAGAACTCTCCGCCATACGGCGGGAAGAAAGAGGGTATCTCGACGATGTGCATGCGGGCTGTAAGAATAAAAAAGGAGGACACGGATACGGTCCTCCCTGATTTCAATAAGAACGCCCGGCTTATGCCTCTGCGGGAGCTTCGGTAGCCGGAGCTTCCTCAGCAGCGGTCTCGGCAGCGGCTTCAGCGGCCTTTGCAGCCTCTTCCTCAGCCTTTGCAGCCTTCTTCTCGGCTACCTTCTTGGCGATAGCCTCGTTGATCTTCTTCTCTGCCTCGAGTTCCTTGTTGTAAGCCTCCTTCTTTGCCTTCTCCTCCGTAGCACGTACTGAGTCAGCGCCCTTTACCTTGTCGGCCTTCCAGGCGTCAAACTTCTTCTGTGCCGTAGCCTCGTCGAAAGCACCCTTCTTGACACCGCCGAGGAGGTGCTTCATCAGGTAAACGCCCTCATGACCGAGGATGTTGCGTACGGTATCGGTAGGCTGTGCGCCTACATTCACCCAATAGAGGGCACGTTCGAAATTCAAATCTACTGTGGCGGGATTGGTGTTGGGGTTGTAAGTACCAATCTTTTCAGTAAATTTACCATCACGTGGTGCACGAGCGTCTGCGATCACGATGCTGTAGAAAGCATAGCCTTTACGACCGCCGCGCTGCAATCTGATTTTTGTTGCCATTCTGTTTGTTTGTTTAAATTAGGTTTGAATTCATGTCACTAACTCGTAATGACGGGTGCAAAGGTACTCTTTTTCAGTGTGATACCTACACACACAGCCCCTTAAAAGGGCTCTATTTATTATTTTTTAACAAGTGTGAGTCCTGCCTGCATGCCGTTGACGCTCTTCATCAGCGCCGTGACGGTCTGAAGCTGTGCATTGCTCGAACTTCCGGCCACGGTCTTGACGAGGTTCAGCAGCTTCGTGGCGTCGGTGACGAGCATCAGCTGCTTGCTCTCAAGCTGCGTCGTGATGGCGATGGAGCGCTTGCCGGCGAAGGTGAGGTTGAGCTTAGAATCCTTCACGGTCCACTTGCCCTTGAGCGTCTTTTTCCCCATGACCTCTGTGAAAGTGCCGTCAGAATTGAACGTCAGCGAGAAGGCGCCGGGCTTTATCCCGTACTTCGTCAGCTGCTGCTGGAGCGACTTCTCTATCTTGCCGGCGGCAATCTTCGAGCCTGCCTTGGCGAGGATGTTGTCCGACTGGAACACTATTGCCGGCTCGGAGTATACCCACGTGCCGACAAGGCTCTTCGTAGAAGCCTGCTTCTTGCCGGAGAACACCGACGTCAGGTTTGAGACGAGGTCGCTGCCAGAGTCTGACGAACCGCCGCCGGTGAGGCCGCCGAGGATGCTCCCGAGGTCAACCTGGGCGTTTACAGACACTGAACACGTTAGCATGAATATCAATGCTATTGACTTTAATACTGCTTTTTTCATTTCTTTTGCAATTTGTTGTAAAACGGGAGCAAAGTTAGCATTTTGCGTTTACCTGTCCAAATAATTACAGCAGAAAATCCGCGGAAACGTGGAAACGGACGGCACGGACGGCGACGGAAAGGCCGCGGAAACGGTGCCGCATGCCGGCACCGGCGCAAGGAGCCCCCCGTGAGCATGCAACGGAGGCCTTCTGACGGTGCGACGGAGTGCGTTTGACGGTGCGACGGGTTGCCCGCTGATGTATCGTGCGCGCTTCCAAATGCGTTTGTGCCCGCTATCAAAAGTGTTTTTGAGAGCTGTCAAAAGTGTTTTTGAGCGCTAAGCAAAACCTGTTTTTGCGGCAGCGGGAACGCGGCGGTCCGCCGTCAATAATGTTTCCACCATTTTATTTGTCACGTTTCCCCGTCTTTATCAGTTTTATTTGCTATCTTTGCATGGTACGGGCTGCTTACGGAAACACGGCCGCAGCCCGCAGCAACCTAAAACGACACATACCCGCAAAGTGAAGAAAGACAACAGCATGCAACTGTCGATACTCATACCGACATACAACTACGCCTGCACGGACCTCGTCAGGAGACTGCACGGGCTGGCCGTGAAGGCCGGAATAGAGCACGAGATAATCGTGGCCGATGACGGCTCGACGGATGAAAGCGCCATCGAGGCAAACAGACAGATAGACGGAATCGAATCGTGCACGTATATAATAAGAGGTGTGAACGTGGGCCGCGCCGCCATACGGAACTATCTCGCGGGGCGCAGCAGATACGGCCGGCTTCTCTTTCTCGACTGCGACATGGAGCTGCCGGACGACAGGTTCATAGAGAGATATGCCGCGGAGGGCGGTGCCGACATCGTGGACGGCGGCATAAGCATCGGCAGCAGGCCCGACAGCGGAGGGCGGAACATAAGGTTTGAATATGAGCACGCTGCCGAACCGCACCACACGGCGGCGGAGAGGGCACGGCGGCCGTTCCGCAGTTTCCGCACGACGAACTTCATGATATCGCGTGAAGCCATGGACGCATGCCCCTTCGACGAACGCTTCAGGCACTACGGATATGAGGACGTGCTCTTCGGCAAGGAACTGGAGCGGCAGGGATTCGCCATCAGGCACATCGACAACCCCACCGTGCTGACCGACTTCGAGACGAACGACGTGTTCATCTCAAAGACAGAGGAGGCCATGAGGACGCTCTGCATGTTCAGAAACGAGCTGCAAGGCTACTCCCATCTGCTCGACATCGCGGAGCGGCTGCGCTCTTGGCGCATCGCCGGGGCCGTCAGGGTGTGGCACAGGATGTTCGGCAGAGCCGAGCGCAGGCTGCTCGTCGACGGCAAGGCGGGAGTGCGCACGTTCGACATATACCGCTTAGGATACTTCATGTGCCACGCCGCAAACGAATGACTACAACCATTTCATATTACTAACCAAAACAGAATGACAATGAAGAGATTTGCTTTCAAGATGTTCCTGAAAAAGGGATGCGAGGAGGAATATGCCAGAAGGCATGCAGCCATCTGGCCCGAACTGAGACAGATGATCAAGGACCAGGGCGTGGGAAACTACAGCATATACTGGGACAAGGACACCAACATACTCTTCGCATACCAGGAATGCTCGAAGGAGGGCAACAGCCAGGACACCACGAACGTGGACCCGATAACGCAACGGTGGTGGGACTCCATGACCGACATCATGGAGGTGAATCCCGACAACTCGCCGGTGACGATACCGCTGGACGAGGTGTTCCACATGGACTGACATCCGGCAGTGTCCGACGCTACTGCGGACGTATGACGAAAGTCTTGAACCAGTCTTTCAATACGCCGCGATATTGATTCTGAGAGTCGCTCACAAGAATCAGTACGCGGTTTCCGTTGCCAAGCGACGGCCCGAGGCACATGCCCTCATAGTTGGCAAGGCTGCGGCCGAAGAGCGACAGGCGGGTGCGGAACGAACTGAGCAGCACCTTATCAAGACGCTCTCCCGGGCGTGCCGACGACGGGTCTACGGCATAGAGAGAGACATTCACGTATGCCCCTATCTTACGCCGCGGCACGAAAAACTCGCGCTCGAGCACTATCAGGCGGCCGTCGTCGAGGGCACACAGCTCGCTCACACCGAAAGCATAGCGTGCCGCCTTACGGCGCGCCGTTGGGGCATCCATCTCATACCAGTACCACTCTGCCGGACGCAGGTCGGCCCCGAAGCTATGAAGGCGCAGCCTGTTGCGCACCGTGCTGCCCGCCGTGGCCGCAGGACCGTCGGCAGGAAGGGTGCTCTCCGACGTGGTCCAGAAGCGCCCGGTGACGGCGTTATAGGTCAGAGACTCCAGCCCGTAGCCCGCCGCCACGCGCCCGAAGCAGTCGGGCAGCGCGATGCTGCGCCCCGTATGACGGCCGTCCATACTGTATTCGAGGATGCGCCCGTCGGCCTCGCCGCACACGAACAGCGTGCCGGTTGACGGCACGAAGGCTATCCCCTCCTGGTCGCGGTTCGGCGCTGCGGAAGACATGAAGCCCTCGTCTTCCACATTCCTTATATCGCCCGACAGCGAGTCAATCTCTATTCTGAAAATCCTGAAACCGTCGGTTGCCGACTTGTCGTCGGCAACGGCATAGCGGTCGCCGCCAAGCCAGGCGATGCCGCTGTAATTACCGGGAGGCACCGTGCGGCTGAAATGGTGCTGGCGGTTTTCCCCGAGGCTGAAAAAATGCTGCGCCGGTGCACCTGATGTCACCAACGCAGCAAATACTATAAGAAATGTTCTCTTCATCATAAAACAATTGTCGGCAGCCTGTCCTACCGCTTCACCGGACGGATGACGAAGGTGAAGTCGCGGTTTCCGTAAGGAATGCGGTACTGGGGGAGCGGCCATGCGCCCCAGCTGTTGACGCAGGCGAGACCCGTCTGGCACTGCTGTATGTGCACCTGTGTGAGGTCGCGGGCGGTGAGGTCGCCACTGTGGCGGCCGTGCTTCTTGTCCTTGTCAGCCCCGTCGTCAAGGTCGGACACGAGATAGTTGAGCGCACTGCACTCCATCGGAGCAGTGGAGCTGAACTCCAGTCCCCTGCCGGTCTTGCTGTCGAGCACGCAGAACGTCCTGACGTCGGTGTGGTTGCCGCTCTCCTGCGGGCGGATATACGGGAAATACTCATCCCGTACCTTGGCCTTGTACACTCCGATGAACTCGCTGCTCTTGCGGTCGGAGTAGTTCTCTACCGGTCCGCGGCCGTAGTATTCTATCTCATCATAGTTTACAGGCATCTGAAGCTGCATGCCGTAGCGCAGCATGTCGGGTACCTTGGCCTCGCTGTCGGCATTGAGACGCTGCTTCACCACCACCCTGCCGTCGGCCATGAGGGCATAGGTCATGCCGAGCAGGGCCTTGACATCGGGCATATCGAAGAGTGCCGTCACAATGACGCAGCTGTCTGTGACGGTGTGTTCCACGCCCTTGAGCTTCATCTGAGGATTCTTCCATACGGCGAGCTTGCGGGGGAACTGTGCTCCGTAGTCGTTGTCGGTGGGCGCACGCCAGAACTCCGGGGTGACAGACTCGCGGTCGAGGAGCATCGGAGTGCCGTCCACATCGAGATAGTCTATCCATCCCGACCAACGGCCGACGGTCATCGTCGTTCCTGCGGCTGTGACGGCGATGTGCGAGACGGTCTCCTTCACGGTGAAGGCAGGCGCGGCATCCTTGCCTTTCTTAGCCTTCTTCACGTCCTTGGCATTCTTGTCCGCACCGTCGATATACTTAGCAAGGTCTACAACGGGGAACTTATAAGGCTGCACGATGAACTGCTGGCGGGCCACAACCTGACCTTTCTCCATCAGCGGAGCGGCCTCGCGGAGAGCAAAACTGAACTCCACGGCAATCTCCTTGCCGGGATACTGCTCCCTCATCTTTGCTATATTGTCGCGCAGCGAGGCGTTGCCGACGGCTTTGCGTGCCTGCGGCTGTATGCCGTTCACTTCTATCTTCAGCGGCCGGGCTGTCTCCTTGGTGTCGAGCGCCTTGACCGCAACCGTGAGATTAAGGTCGTCGAGCGTCTTGAAGAAGTTTTCGTTGTACACCTCGAAGCGTCCTTCCTTCAGTCCTTTGTCCTCAATCCACACGTTCTGATAGTAGTATTGCACCTCGTAGGCATGCGGATTGAGACGCCGGTCGGGGGCTATGATGCCGTTGCAGTTGAAGTTATAGTCACTCGCGGGATAGCGGCCGTAGTCGCCTCCGTAGGTGAATATCTCCTTGCCGGTGATGCGGCTCTTGTCGCGCAGGCCCTGATCGACGAAATCCCAGATGTATCCGCCCTGATATTTGGGGTATTTACGGATGAGGTCCCAGTACTCCTTGAAGCCTCCCATGGAGTTGCCCATGGCGTGGGCATACTCGCACTGGATGAGCGGGCGCGGGTTGTCGCCCTTTGCATAGTTCTCGCACGGCTTGTAATCGTAGTACATCGGGCAGAAGATATCGGTCTTGCCATTCTGTCCGGCCTGCTCGTACTGCACGGGACGGGTGGCGTCGTAGGCCTTCACCCAGTCGTAAGCCTTCTCGAAGTTGGGGCCGTAGCCGGCCTCGTTGCCGAGACTCCACACGATGATCGACGGGTGGTTCTTCAGCACTTTGACGTTAGCTTCGTTGCGCTCGAGGTGCATCTGCTCGAAGTCGGCCCTCTTGGCGAGGGTCTTGTCGCCGTATCCCATGCCGTGACTCTCAATGTTTGCCTCAGCCGTGACATACAGGCCGTACTTGTCGCACAGGTCGTACCAGCGCGGATCGTCAGGGTAATGGCACGTGCGGACGGCGTTGATGTTGAGCTTCTTCATTATCTTGATGTCCTCAATCATGCGCTCCACGCTCACCACATAGCCTCCGTCGGGGTCGAGTTCGTGGCGGTCGGCACCCTTGATGAGCACCGGCTGGCCGTTGACGAGCAGCTGGCCGCCCTTTATCAAGACGTTGCGGAAACCCACTTTCTGCCTTACCACCTCTACGGTTTCGCCGCCCTTCTTGAGCGTTACATACAGTGTATATAAATTAGGTGTCTCCGCCGTCCATGCCTTTACGCCCGGCACACGCACTCCCTTGCCGTCTGTGGCCACAGGAGCGCCGGCCCCCTGCGAGCAGACGGTCTGCCCGGCGGCATCTTCAAGCGTCCATTCGGCTGTGAGTCCCTTGGCGTTCAGGTCTACCGATACATCGAGCTGACCGTCCTTAAAACCTGTCGATTCGAGCAGGTCGGCCGTCACGCGCAGGTCGCTGATATGGGCCTTGGGACGCGAATAGAGATAAACCTCGCGGGCTATTCCGGTGAAGCGCCAGAAGTCCTGGTCCTCCAGATAGGAGCCGTCGCACCACCGCATCACCTGCATGGCTATGAGATTACGGCCCGGACGCAGGTATTTCGTGATGTCAAACTCAGCCGCAATCTTGCTGTCCTCGCTGTAGCCGACATACTTTCCGTTGACCCACACCGACAGGTTGCTCGTGGCCGACCCTACATGGAAGTAGACGCTGCTGCCCTTCCAGTCGTCGGGCAGGACGAACGTGCGGCGGTAAGAGCCTGTGTAGTTGTCCGTTTCAGAGATGTACGGGGGATTGCTCTCGAATGTAGTGGCCCACGAATAGCCCGTATTCTTATATATACGGTCGCCATATCCGTTGATTTCGAAGAGTCCGGGAACGGGGAAATCCACCCATTTGGAATCGTCGAAACCGGTCTTGTAGAACTCTACGGGACGGTCGGCATAGCTACGTGCAAAGTTGAACTTCCACTTACCTTCCATCGACAGATAACGCGATGAGGCGCTTTTGTCTCCCTTTTCCGCAAGAGCCTTGCTCTCGAAAGCGAAGAATGCGGCCCTGCGCGGCTCACGGTTAATCTGGTTTGTGCCCGGATCGCGCCACGCCGGCTTGAATGCTGCATTGGAGCCGACGGCCGACAGGCAGCATAAAGCAATGAATAATCTTCTTAACATGATAATAATAAATAACTTATAATTGGTTTAAATGGTTGTTTCTGCAACGGTTCTCATTCGTAATCGTCGTGGTTTTCATTCATAATCGTCTATCACAGAGTTGATGAAGTCCTGCATGGGCTTGCCCGCCTTGAACACCTTTTCCATCTCGTCGAGCCATGCGTCGCCACTGAAGAAATCCTCGCCGACACCGTGCCAGCAGCAAAAGTCTTTCATACGGAGGTATGACAGATGCTCGTAGTCGCGCGGAAAACCTGACGGGCATGTCTTCAGACGCGCCAGGCCGAAGCCCTGACGGTCGTCCCAGCCGGCGGTCTCGGGTGCCCCGAAGTATCTGACGAACTCCTCACTGCCGACGCAGCGCAGCCATTCGGAGATATTTCCCATTATCTCGTTGCGGCACGCATTGAGTATATTGGTGGGCAGCCAGTAGTTGCCGCAGGCCAGCAGGCAGTGACCCGGCTCGAGATGGATATAGTATCCGCCATGCAGCGCCTTCTTGCCGTGTGCCGCAATGTATGCCCCGAAGTGGTTTTTATAGGGCGACTTGTCGTTCGAGAAGCGCGTGTCGCGGTAGAAGCGGTATGTGGCGTCCTTCACCGTGATGTGCGACACGGACGGGTCGAATGCCGAGATGCGGGCTATCGCCTGCTCCACTCCGCGCTCGAAGTCTGCCCTCGCCTCCATATACTCATCCTTATGCTCCTGAAACCACTGGCGGTTGTTGTTCGCCATGATATCCCGTAGAAATCCGAAAATCCTGTCAGTATTCATCGATACGGTATTTATAGATGTTTGTTACCTTATTAATATATGTACGCTACATTATTTATATATATTCGCTGCCTTGTCATCAGGTTTCTGCCGACTTGCTTATTGATATACGTCTACCTGTCTGCCGATATATGTTATTATGCCCGCAAATTTAATAAAAATTATCCTTTCCGTCAAATTATCCGGCTATTATCAGTCTCAGACATGGCATATTGCAGCCTCACCGGCTGCCGGGACCGGCTTCTTATTTGCCCGTCTCGATTTTATTGAGTATATTTGCAGCTGCGAGAAAAAACAAAATACGCATTCAAGACAATGAAAAAGGGACTTATACTCGAGGGCGGAGCCATGCGCGGGATGTTCACCGCCGGAATAACGGACGTCATGATGGAACACGGCATCGAACCCGACGGCATCATAGGAGTATCGGCCGGAGCGGCTTTCGGATGCAACTACAAGTCGCGCCAGCCGGGCCGCGTGCTGCGATACAACAAGCGTTTCGCACACGACAGCCGCTACAGCGGCATCCGTTCGCTGCTGAAGACGGGCGACCTGTTCAACGCCGACTTCGCCTACCATACAGTACCGACGGAATACGACGCATTCGACAACGAGGCATTTGAAAGCAATCCCATGGAATACTACATCGTATGCACCGACGTGGAGACGGGGAAGGCCGTATATAAGAAATGCGAACGCGGCGGACACGAGTTCTACGACTGGGTCCGCGCATCGGCCTCCATGCCGGTGGTGTCGCGTGTCGTGGAGCTGGAGGGCATGAAACTGCTCGACGGCGGAATGACGGACTCCATCCCGCTGGAATATTTCGAGAGCATCGGATACGACCGTAACATTGTCATCCTGACGCAGCCGGCCGGCTATACGAAGCGTCCCAACAGGGCCATGCCACTGATACGGTACAGTCTCAGAAAGTATCCGGCGGCCGCCGAGGCCATGATAAACAGGCACACGATGTATAACGGCCAGCTCGAATACGTCAGAGAGGCCGAGAAGGAGGGGCGCTGCATGGTCATACGACCGGACGGACCGCTGCCAATAGGCCATATATCACACGACCCGGATGAGATACAGAGGGTCTACGACATCGGCGTGGAGACGGGAAAAAGATACGTTGAAGCAATCAAGGAGTTCCTCGACGGACAATCAGACGCGCTTTGATTCGTCGAAATCATGAATTTTTCGTAATTTTGCACGCATTATGAGAATAGACATTATCACCGTGCTGCCCGAGATGTTAGAGGGCTTCGTGAACGAATCGATACTGGCAAGGGCGCAGAAGAAGGGCCTCGCCGAGATACATCTGCATAACCTCCGCGACTACACGCGCGACAAATGGCGCCGCGTGGACGACTACCCGTACGGCGGTTTCGCCGGCATGGTGATGCAGTGCGAGCCTATCGACAGGGCCATATCGGCCCTGAAAGCCGAGCGCGACTACGACGAGGTAATATACACGTCGCCCGACGGGGAGCAGTTCGACCAGCACTTGGCCAACGAACTGTCGATGAAAGGCAACATCATAATACTCTGCGGCCACTACAAGGGCATCGACCAGCGCGTCCGCGACCACCTGATAACCCGCGAGATAAGCATCGGCGACTACGTGCTGACGGGCGGAGAGCTTGCCGCCGCGGTGATGGCCGACGCCATCGTGCGCATCGTTCCCGGTGTGATCGGCGACGAGCAGAGCGCCCTTTCCGACTGTTTTCAGGACGACATGCTTTCCGCTCCCATATACACGAGGCCCGCGGAATACAACGGTTGGAAAGTGCCGGAGATTCTGCTGAGCGGCAACGAGGCGAAGATAAAGCAGTGGGAACTCGACCAGGCCATGGCACGCACGGCAAAACTGCGCCCCGACCTGCTCGAAGGGAAAAATGGATAAAGAAGCCGAGACTATAAAAACGGCATAACGATAAATCAGGAAAAAAGAACATAACCACATTCGTTTGCAGGTATTCGAGAATTTACCTTTTTTGCCTATGAAAAGATTGTCTTCCCTTTTTCCATAATATGGAAACTATGGAAAAAGGAAAGACGATTAATTATTGTAGTCCATGGTTTATTTTGAAATGGTTGTCTGGTTGATGTCTATCACTTCGGTATTGTCAAACTTATGTTTCTTCTTGCCATAGTTGAAGCGGTAGCTTATACTTATTCTTCCTATATTATCATATAGATAAGGTATGCGGGTGACCACATACTGTTTGTATATTCCTAAATCAATATTCTCACGCAATTCTCTTTTATACGGATTGTTATATGAAATTCGGAAATTCCAATTGTCAACGCTATATGATGCACTCATGTCGATATTGACTTGTGCTTGATATATTCGGCCGGTTTGATTGTTGATAGTTTCGGGTTGAGTCAAAAAGCCAATGCGAGCTCTCCAGCCTTTATGCTGATAAACAACGTGCCCCATAGCGTAAAGCGAGTGATGATATAGAGTTTTCCATACGTTCACTTTATCATAGTTATAGAGCAACCCGGTGCGAATATACAAACGCTTGGGGAGTATGTTGTATTGGATGGCTGCTTCGTAATGCTGTTGCCAGTTAGTTCCACTGTTCTGCACTTTCCAGAGCAGTGAATTACGTATTTCGTCGTATTCACATTTTCGGTAAATCATGTTTGTGTTCAGATAAAATGTGGCATATGTCATCCATGTAAACCGCTTGTTGATGTTCCACGTGTGTGTGAAAAGTAGGTCGTAATTCATATAATCTTTCAATTCCGGATTGCCTTGTATGATTTCATATTCATTGTACCTGTATTCGTCTCCTGTGCGATTGGCATTGCTGGCTTCTACACTGGTGGCTTGTCCGCGCAAAGAGAACGAATGCTTTTTGTATGTATAAGAAAAACGAACGGAAGGAGTAAAGAATACATTAGTGGTTGAATTATTCCCTGTTTCTACATGTGATATATGGCCGGCAATCCTTGCTTGTATGTTAAAGCGATTTTTGATGCGGTAGTTATAGGTCACATTCAAACGGGTATTGCTTTTGTCAAGCGATACATCATAGGTGTTCTCACCACGTAGATTCAGATTGTCTGTATGCGTCAGATCCTGCCCGAGGTCTATATTCAGCGAAGATCTGTTCTTGAATGTTTTGGTATAATTAATCTTTCCACTGGCATAATAGCTTTTCTCATCGGTTCTATTGCGATATGTGTCTGTAATGTCTTCATCTTCACGATGTTCATACCATCGGTCATAATCGTTGTCTCCATAACTACCATAAAGCTCGACACGCAAACGTTGGTTATGGGGCATTGTGCCGGTGTATTGTAATTTCAAACAAGGGTTAAGGCTGTTGGATTGTATTTGCTCTTGCTTGACAAGCAAAGACGGGGCTGTGTTGTATTGCAAGCTGTTCCAACTGTCTGTCTCTGAACCGCTTTGGTTTAAACGTAATGAGACATAAAAGCTTTGTAATTTGTTACGATAGATGTAATTTAAGTAACCATTCAAACGATGCGAATTATCATCAGCAGGCATAAAACGGTCTGTCCTTGTTACTGACTCATTGGGGAAATTATAAGTGGTGACGGTCTGCCCCTTATTATGAAAGTCTGTGTTTTTATAGCGGCCGGACAATGACAATGCGAATTCTGACTTATCTTGAAAGTATTGTGTGTTTACACGGCCGTCTCCCTCTAAGCTTGTAAAATAATGGTTGGCATTGAGTCCCACAGTGCCGGCGTAGTCGCGTTCTTTCATGATATAGTCAATTATCGTACCTGCCTGTGGGTACTCCGGCTTACCCATAGGATAAAGGTCAACCCGTTTGATGTACTTTGCATCAAGATCGCGCACCTCGTCTTGTGTGGCTTCACGTCCGTTGATGCAGAGTAACACCGCCTGATTCATATAGCTGATGGAGTGGTCGGAAGTATTCACGTTCAATTCCGGCACCATCAATGCGTCTAATGCGCTGTAACCATCATAGGCATGGCGAAGTTCCTCTTTGGTGGGATATACCATCAATTTGTCTTCTGTTCGTACCCTGCTTTCACCGAGTACAATCACTTCGTGTATCTGCATGATATCCTTCTTCATCACAACGTCGCCCAAGCGTATGGATGTCTCTTCGGTCGGTTGAATGTTCATCACCAGTTCTTTGTAGCCGAGATAGCTGAAAACGAGTCGTTGTACCTTGTTCGTTTGTGGTACTTCCAGTTTGAATTCACCCTTAGAGTTTGTTATTGTGCCTTTCACAAAGGTGGAGTCATCAACAAAACAGCGTATGGTGACACTTACAAGGATATTTTTTTCATTGTCTGTAAGATTACCTGTTATAAGTTGTACGTTGTTACCTTTCAACGGGTAAGCGACAAAGATGAGAAAAAATGATATAATAAATTTCATAAGATACTTTTTTTTCAACAGATTTACCATAGTCTTATTTGTTTTTATTCGGCTTTTGCTTGAAAGTATATGCCAAACTCAGCATCACATAGCGGGGAATGCTGTTATACCACGTCTCCGTGCGTCCCTGCGCGCTCATGCTGTAACGCACGTTCGACAGATTATGCAGCAAATCGAACGCCGTGATTTTCGCCGTTATGCGCCCTTTCATGAACGTACGGCTTACCTGTGCGTTCCATATAAGGTCGTCAGTATTCATCATACTGCTCGCATATCCGCGGCGACTGAACATGTTTAAGTCTGTCGACACATTGAGCTTCAGCAGCGGTATGGTGTATTGCAAGTTGCCGCCATACTGATAATCATACACATCGATGGTCACGAAATTGTCCAGATTGCCCGTACCGTGACGGTAAGTAAATTTTGCCACGATGCCGGCCGACAAGGTTTTGAACCTGTATGTCAGCTTTGTGTTGAGCCGGGTGTATATGTTATCGACCTTGCTCAGTGCGTCGCCGGCCTCATCGTATGCCACTGCAAAATCGACATTACGCTCATATTTCACGCTTCCGTTGACCCCGAGACGCAGCCGCTTGGCCTTGTCCAACGGCCGGTCGAAACCGCCTTTCACGCTACAACTCCATTTACCGTCCACGTTATCATCCTTATATGTATAGGCACCGGTAACGGAATTGTATGTGACACGGGTGCCGATGTCATGCTGTTTCACCATTGCGTCGAAGCCCACGTATGCACTTCCGCCCGTCTTAGAGTTCTTGAAGGTTATCTGTCCGCTGCCCCTGTGGGTGATTATGTTTGCCAAATCCGGATTGTTGATATACAACGAGAGGTTGTCTGCCGCGTTCGTGACGGGCATAAGGTCCTTGAAAGCGGGCTGATCCACATACAACGAATATGTAAGGGTCAACGGAGTGCTGCCGAAACGGCGAAATCTCAACGTCGGATGGAACTTCGTTACCGACCTTTTGGCCAACGTATCGAGAGCGGATTGCGTATAGTTCATCTTTTCACGGATATGGGTTAACGGCAGTCCCAACCTGATATTATAATCTTTCGTATTCTTATACAGCGCGAGTTCGGCCTCGTATCTGCGCGACAAGACTGTGCTTTTCTCACTGTTTTCACGGTCAAACGCCACCATATAGTCATCTTCCGATACCGGTATCGTGCCGAATTGGTCGTATATCTCATCGTCAAGACGGTCAAGACGGTACAGGTAATCGTATCTGGTCTCCCTCTTTTGTTCGTATAAAACGGATGCCTGCAAGTTCCAAAAGTCAGGCAACGAGTAGATATAACCGCCGTTAATATTATACATGTAATTGTTACTGCGCCGGTCGGTATACTTGTTTGTCGTCTCTGTCTCGCCCGTGACGGCGTATGAAGTATGCTCTTTATTAAACCTGTCTACCGGCTTGTTGCTGAAAAAATCGCCGTAGAAGTTGGCGAAAAAGGCGTCACCGCTCTTCAAAGGCTTGGCCCAAGCGAGTTGAGGAGCGAAGCTGATATACTCGTTTTCGCCATAAGACAGTGTGCGACGGCTGTTCACCGGCTCTCCGCCGCGCGTCGTGGTATTGTCCGTTTCGCTGTTAAACTTGCCGGAACGGCAGTTCAACGACATATAAGTATATAGGTTTATCTTTGGAAAAGACAGGCTGTTATTGGCATAAAAGCTGAACTGTTTATCGTTCAAAACATTATTGTTCAGTTCGTTTATATTGCCTCCGGAAGAGAAAGTCTCCGCGTTTTTCCTTGTCACGGCATCCTCATCGTCCCACGTGAACGAGGTGGAGAAACGCTCCTTCACACGTTTGTCCTTGTCTTCCGCCTGCAAATCAAATCCCGTCTGCTTATGGGAATACACGCTTTTCGGCATGTTGCTCGGTGTCCAGTCGCCGTCGTTGCCCGGCTTTCTCATCTCATTCACGTTGTTGGCATTGCCGAAAAGCGACACACGGGTATGGTCGTCATAATACAGTCCGAACGCTCTCGACATGTATCTGTCTTCCGTTCCTGCTCCCGCCTCGGCATTGAGGATGTATCCCCGGGAGTATTCCCGCTTCAGTTTCACGTCCATCACAAACTCCTTCTCATCAATCTCGCGCCCCAAAGCCTCGCTCCTCTCCGTCGATTTATGATATACCTGCACGTTCTTGACGGTGAAATAAGGCATGTTTTCGAGCATTACCTTGTTGTCGCCCTTAAAGAAGTCCGAGCCGTTGAGCGTCAGATAGTCTATCTTTTCGCCGTTGATATAGATGTCGCCGTTGTCTTTCAGCTCCGCACCGGGCAGCTGACGGACAAGCGCATCGAGCATTGAGCCCTCGGGAAGATTGAACGCCGAGGCGTCATAAACGATGGTATCGCCTTTATATGCCACCTGTATCTTCGTGCCTTTTACGACCACTCCGCCGAGTTCCACATCCTTAAATATATCGTTCGCCTTGCGTTTCATCAGTATCCGGGGCATCTCATACCATTGCTTGCGGCCGTTTGTCTTCAGCTCATAGTCGTAGAACGTGGTTTCGTAATCGTCACTTTCCAATTTGAAGATATACTTGCCGTCGCGTTTCGGAACAGTTATGTTGAAGTCGGAGTCCATCCCGTAAAATCTGGTAGAGTCTTCCCTTATCACCGTCGAGTCGGCTGTCATGACAATTATTTTAGCCCTTACCTTCGCCTTTGTGAACGAATCGTACACTTCTCCGTATAGTTTCACGGTCTTTTCCTTTTTCACTTTCACATCATTTGCCTCCTGAGCACTTGCCATAAGGGCACAGAACACCGGGGCAAGTGTGATTATCCACCTGCAAACCTTATTCATAATACCGTTTTTATATGATTACTTTTCTATTCGATGATCTACTTTTCGAATATCTCTTTGATTTTCTTCTCGAGCCCGGGGCCGTATAAGTCGGAGGCGATGATGCGCCCGTCGGGACCTATCAGGATGTTTTCCGGGATGCAGCGTACACCGTAAATGTCGAGAACCGACCTGCCGTCATACTCGAACGGCGTGTAGAGATGCGTCCATTTCAAGCCCCGCTTGTTCACATAACGCTTCCAGCTGTCTTTATCGCCGCCGACAGTGATGCCTATTATGTTCAGTCCGCTGTCTCCATACTGCTTCATCAGGCGCTTAAACATAGGGAAATCCTCCCTGGAACCGCCGAACCACTCTTCCCAGAAGTTGACTATCACATAGCCTTTACCGACAAACTCGCTGAGACTGCGCTTCACTCCGGTCGTGTCTTCCAGCTCCACATCGACGTATTTCATGCCCGGACGACGCTTTTTCAGGCCCTCGTAGTAATCTCTCGCGGGGCGCAAGACTTCGCTTGACGTGTTTTCCCGCAGGCTGTTGAATATGCCGTCGAGTTCCTCATAGCTCATTGCCGCGTAACGGTCGGCGAGAAGACATGCGGCCACGACAGCGTCGTCACAGCGTCGGATTGTCTCCACCTCCACGCGTTTAAGACTGTCGCAGAGCGCGTTATAGCCGTCGAAATCCACTATTTGACTCATGCCGTTGATATATACAATGTATTTCCGCTTGTCGTCAAATATCTTCTTGAAGCGCATTTGGGCCTCTGCCAGCTTCCTGTTTGTCTCCGAACCGACAATGGCGCCCGTCCGCAAGTCGAGATACACGGGTATACTGTCGGCTATCAAGCTCCATCTCCTACCCTGCTCGTCGGCTATCGTTACCGGATTATCCTTGTTTACCGAGCCGGAAAACGAGAATTTGCCATCCTTAACCTGTGCCGAATACCTGTCGGCGAACATCCTTTTGCTGTCGGTCATGAATATCCTTCGGTTTTCCTTGTCCGTTCTTCCGCTGACGGTAAACGTTGCCGACTCCTTGAATCTGGACATATCGCAAGTCTCGAACAGAAGTTTGTCATAGTCGTAAACAGGCAGATCTTTCTTAGAGCGCGTCTCGAAAAGCTGGTCTCCGGCCGGTATGCGTGTCGTCTTACCGCCCAACACCGTCTTTGCATTCGCGATAACGTTGTGCCGTGCCCCCGCGGGAGTGATGCCGAGCAGCGCCGACAGTTCCTTGTCCATCGCCTCATACTGCGTCTCGGAGAGCTTTCCCTTGAAGTCGGCAGCCAGTTTACTGATGAAATAAGCCACCGCGTCACAGTCTGTCTGCTTGCCGTTCTTAACGTAGTCGGTGTACAATCCGCCGAGATAAGCCATCTGTTCACGGAGGTTTATATACTCATCCGACTGATTGCTTCCGTTCAAATAGTTTTTATAGGAGCTGTCGCCGTACGCATTATCAACATATTGCACCATCCGCCAATGAGCTCCCGACAGCTCCACAATGTTGCCGTCTATCATCCGCCACGTCACTCCCTTGTGGTCGATATACTCGGTATCGTGCCACGTGAGCATGTAAGAGGTCTTGCCATTGCCGCTTTCATCAAAACAGATATAACGGAAATTATCGGTATTGCCTATCCTGAAATTGAAGAAAACCTGCCCCCATGCCTCGTCAGGCCACATGAAAGACACCTTGTCCAACGGTTTTCCGGTTTCCTTTTCCGGGAAAGCAACCGCCGAAGAGGCGTATCGCACATTGTCGGTAAAAGCCTTCTCCATGCGCTCCAGCGGTGCCGGCAGCTTGCCGGCAGCAGCTTTTCCCTGCGGATAAGTATACTTGAAAAACCACTCGTAAAGTCCCGTTCCGCGATGCAGCGGCACAGCCTTAAACTCCGGAGCGGCCTTGAAGCGTTCCAGTTCCTTCTTCATGTTCTTCGCTCCCGCATTGCCTTGCGCGATACCTGCTACCGAAACAATCAGCGACACCGCCATTATCATCAACTTTCTCATATCGTCTGCCTCCCTAATATGGTTTTACTTATACATTATTATATATTGTAACATCACTCTCCGCATACGTCTGTTCACCACTGTTTGTATGCTTCGTAGTTTTGATTGTCTCTCGTTATCTTTTCCACAAGCACTCTTCTCATCAGCTTTTGCAGCCGCGAGTCGCTCTCGATAAGCTCTTCCACGCGCGCCATATACACGCTGTCGCTCACGTTTTCGAGTCCGCGCTCTATCCGTTCTATTATATCAGTGAGACTGTCGGACAGCGTCATGCCGGCAACCGGTGTCTTTTCGGCGGTGGCCGACGCAAGCAAATCAGGCTCAGACACATCGGGACGCACCGCGGCAGGTGCCTTCACGTCTTTTCCGGCAGACTCCGGCGTTGCCTCTTGCACGGCCTTCGGCTCTTTATTGTCAATCCGCTCAACAGGCGTTATCCCGGCTTTTGCTTTATGACTTATCTCAACCTTCGCCACTACGGGCATGTCTTCGCCTGACTTATTGCCGAATTTCACTCCCATGATAAACACGAAAGCGATAACGGCGGCAGCGGCGGCGAAACGCACGAACAGCGTGCGGCGACGGCGGCCGGCCACCACACGGTCGTACTCCTCCGTCATGTCTTCCATCAGCCACGCGTCTGTGTCTAGCTCGCCGGCTGCGGGACGTATTATGTCGCGCAGCATCTTTTGCTCTTCCGTCGCGTCATCTCCTTGCAGAAGACCGTACAACCAGAGTTCTTCTTCCCTCGTTGTCTCGCCCGCAAGAAAACGGTTTATAAGTAATTCTATATCTTTCATAAGCATCCTCCCCGCTTTATTGTTTCAAAAAGTTTACGTCGCGCCGCACTCAGCATCGCACTTACGGAGCGCGCTCCTATTCCCGTGGCGGCCGAAATCTGCCCTATGTCCATATCGGCTTCGTGCCTCATGAGATAGAGCCTCTGCTCGGATCTGGTCAATTGCGACAGTGCCCGCTTCAGGACAGCCTCGTTGTCGCTAATCTCCACCTTTGCCGTCGGCCGGTCGTCCACGGCCATCCGCTCGTCAATCGGCACCGACCTATGTGCGCTTTGCCTGCGCCACTCGCTCACACACAGGTTCTTTGCCATCCGCACGGCGAGTGCCTCGACACCGAGTTCCACATTTATCCTGCCGCGCATCACCCACAGACGCATCAGCACTTCCTGCGCGATGTCTTCCGATTTGTCATCGTCGGCAAAGAAGTCGCGCCCCACCTTGAGCAGTCTGAGGCGCAGTTTCACGGCTATATGTTCGAACTCGTTTGTTGTCATACCTGTCTTTAATACGCATAAAGCATGCGGATGTTAAGTAAGAAACGGTTAAAAAATCATCATCATGCCATTAAAAGTAAGGTCACCGGTCCGTAAACATGCAAAAAAGACGTAAGTAGGTATGTGTAAATACCCGCTTACGCCTTGTATAAATGAATGTAGTCACGCTCATTTCCCGCCGTCCTTCTTATCGGCAGCGGTCTTGCCTTCGCCTTCAGGATGCAGGATGTTCTTCACCGTCTCGCCTATCGGCAGCTTGTCGAGCACGCCGAGACTCGGGGCCACGGTCTTCACGAGAGAATTCAGGAAGTTGCCTGTGGCACCGTTGCCGCCGTCGAACACGGTGACGTTGCCCAGCTGCATCTTCTCGAATGCCTTGACCTGCTCGCCGGCAATCTCCTTCCACTGGTCCACCATCTTGTACTGGATGGCGATGGAGGGGTTCAGCTCGGCGGCCTTCACCATGGCCTCGAAACCCTCGGCCTCGGCCAGCAGCGACATCTTCTTACCCTCAGCCTCGGCCTCGAGCTTCATCCTGATGGCCTTGGCCTCGGCCTCAGCCTGCGCCATGGTGGCCTTGGCACGTGCCTCGGCCTCACGCGTTATCTTCTCGGCGAGTGCCTGCGCCTGCAGTATAGCTTCCTGCCTTGCAACCTCTGCCGGCACTATCTTCTCTGCCTTCAGCGACGACTCTACCTTCAGCGCCTTAGCCTCCTCGACCTCTTTCTGTGCCTTCTCGCGTGCGGTCTGTATGGCGGCTTCCGAGCGTGCGGCGGCCTCTCCGGCCTCCTTGTCGGCATTTGCCCGCGTCACGCTCAGCTCGGCGTCGGAGCATGCTATCTCCTTCTGCGCCTCGTTGCGGCCGACGGCAGCCTTCTTGGTCGCATCGGCCTTCTTTATCTCCATGTCAGAGTTCAGCTCTGCGATACGACTCTCCTTCTCGGTGTTGGCCTTTTCGATGCTGATGTTCTTCTCGGCTTCGGCCTTTGCCACCTGCGCCTCCTTCTCGGCGTTGGCCTGAGCCACGCGCGAGATACGCTCCTTGTCGGCCTGCGCCACGGATATCTCCTGGTCTTTCAGCGTCTCTGCGATGGCGATGTCCTGCTCCTTCTTGGTCGAAGCGATGGCCACCTCCTGGTCCTTGCGTGTCTCAGCCACCTTCGTCTCGCGCTCCTTTATCTGGTTGGCAATCTTTATCGCTCCGAGCTTCTCCTGCTCCTCGATGTTTGCCTGCGCCTCGTTCTGCGCCTTGCTCTCGGCTTCCTTACCGAGGTTTACGATGTAGTTGGCGGCGTCGCGTATGTCGCTGATGTTGATGTTCATAAGGTACAGACCGAACTTGCGCAGCTCCGTGTCGATATTGTCCTTCACTTTGGAGAGGAACTTGTCGCGGTCGGAGTTGAGTTCCTCAATCGTCATGTCTGCGATGACGAGACGCATCTGTCCGTAAACCACGTCGGTGATGAGGTTCTGCTTGTCTTCTATCGACAGGCCGAGCATGCGCTCGGCTGCGTTCTGCATCACCTCGGGGTCGGTGCTGATGGCCACGGTGATGGTCGTCGGCACGTCTACGCGGATGTTCTGTGCCGAGAGGGCGCCCGTCAGCTTGCAGTCTATCTGCATGGGCTTCATCGACAGGAACTCATAGCCCTGTATGATGGGCCATACGAAGGCGGCGCCGCCATGATAGAGCTTGGCCGACTTTGTGCCTCCGGTCTTACCGTATACCACGAGAACCTCGTCACTCTTGCACTTGCGGTAGCGCGAGAGTATGCCCACAAGGGTGAGCATCACGACCACCACGAGGATGGCGGCCAGTATCAGAATATTTGTATCCATATTGTTATTAAGTTAGTAATGTATGCTTCCAATGCCGCAGGGCGTCATCCGATGTAGAACACGTTGTCCCTGTATGCCCCGACAATCACCCTGTCGCCGGTGGCATAGTCATCGCGGCCCGACTCCGACACGACGTCGAGCTCGCCCATAGAGCCGTAGCGCTCTATCTGTATGACGTAGCGGCCGCCTCCGCGGTTGTTGTATACCGTGCCGTGGCGGCCCACGAGCGTCTCGGGCTTCTCCGTGCGGCTCTTCGTCTGAAGCCTGTACACCAGCACGTAGATGCGCCAGAGCACGAGGACGAACACCGCTCCGCAGACAAAGGCCGTAAGCAGGACGCTCCCCAGGACATCGCTGTCAAGCACGAGAGCCCACCCGAAGCCTATGCAGAAGTGCACGATACCCTTGAACGACACTATGCTGCCTATGTCCATGCCGGCATCCGTGTCTGTATCCACGTCGCCGAAGAAGAGCGTCAGGACGAACTGTACCAGGAAAATACCGGTCGAAACGAGGGCTATCACCCACCCTACTTGTGTCATATCTGTCATCTCAACTATGTTTTTATGTTTCCTCCGGCGCCGGCTGTTGGCAGACGCAGCACCGCATGAATGCGTTTTATCATTGTAAAGGTACTAATAATTATGCACCGCCGGCACGGAGGTAAAGCAGTTTAACAGATATTTAACATAACGGGCATGGGCACGACGGAGCACGGCAGCATTTCCGGTAGTTCTCAAAAACACTTTTGGTAGCTCTCAAAAACGCTTTTGACAGCTCTCAAAGACGCATTTGGAAGCGCGCGGCATACATCGGCGGGCAACCGGTTGCACCGTCGCGGGCTATCCGTTGCACCGTCAGAACGGCCTCGCGGCATCATCACGGGCTACCCGCGCGGACGGAGCGGCACGCAGACGGGCAGCCGGCGCACTTTTGCACACTTTTCATCCGACAGTGCAATATTTTGTTTCAGATTGTCATACTTCAGCTGCGATTTGCTTTAAATCGAAAGAATAAAGCAAAATTACACTGCGATTTATTGGCCGTTAACGGGAAATAGATTACCTTTGCAGTGGATTATCTCCGGCCGCGAGTCACAGCCTGCATATACAATAAGGTGTAGCGACGGCGGTGCGGCGGGACGATGATGAATCAGAAAGCAAGAAAACAGTTTAAGGATATGAAGCATAAGTTGAGAAGTGCCGTGTGCACGGAAGGCAGAAGGATGGCCGGGGCGAGAGCCCTCTGGGTGGCCACGGGTATGAAACGCGAGCAGTTCGGTAAGCCGATAATCGCCGTGGTCAACTCGTTCACGCAGTTCGTGCCGGGCCACACCCACCTGCACGAAATCGGGCAGATAGTGAAACAGGAGATAGAAGCCATGGGATGCTATGCGGCCGAGTTCAACACGATAGCCATCGACGACGGCATAGCCATGGGACACGACGGCATGCTCTACTCGCTGCCCTCGCGCGACATCATCGCCGACTCGGTGGAATATATGGTGAACGCCCACAAGGCGGATGCCATGATATGCATATCCAACTGCGACAAGGTGACTCCGGGAATGCTGATGGCCGCCATGCGGCTCAACATCCCGACGGTGTTCTGCTCTGGAGGACCGATGGAGGCCGGCCGCTGGCGCGGCGAGAACGCCGACCTCATCACGGCGATGGTAAAGGGTGCCGACCCGTCGGTAAGCGACGATGAGATGGCCGAGATTGAGGGATGCGCCTGTCCGGGCTGCGGCAGCTGCTCGGGAATGTTCACGGCCAACTCGATGAACTCGCTGACAGAGGCCATCGGACTGAGCCTGCCGGGCAACGGAACGATTCTTGCAACGCACAAGAACCGCATACAGCTCTTCAAGGACGCCGCACGGCAGATCGTCAGGAACGCCATGGCATACTATGAAGACGGAGACGAGAGCGTGCTGCCGCGCTCCATAGCCACGCGCGAGGCGTTCCTCAACGCCATGACGCTCGACATCGCCATGGGCGGAAGCACCAACACCGTGCTGCACCTGCTGGCCGTGGCGCAGGAGGCAGGAGCCGAGTTCACTATGAAGGACATCGACGCACTGAGCCGTCGCGTGCCCTGCCTGTGCAAGCTGGCGCCGAACACGCAGAAATACAGCGTGCAGGAGTGTGGACGCGCCGGCGGAATACTCGGCATCATGAACGAGCTGGCCAAGGGCGGACTCATCGACGGCAGAACCATGCGCGCCGACGGACTGACACTGGCCGAGGACATGGCGAAATATGACATCACGGGAAGCACGGTGGACGCCGAGGCCGACCGCATCTACCACAGCGCGCCGGGCGGACGCTTCTCCACGAAGATGGGCAGCCAGGACACGCGCTGGGACACGCTCGACACCGACCGCACGGCCGGATGCATACGCGACCTGGAGCACGCCTACACCAAAGACGGCGGACTGGCGGTGCTCTTCGGCAACATAGCACAGGACGGATGCGTGGTGAAGACGGCAGGAGTGGACGAGAGCCTGTGGCGCTTCAGCGGTCCGGCACGCGTGTTCGACTCGCAGGAGGCCGCATGCGACGGCATCCTGGGCGGGAAGATAAAGAGCGGCGACTGCGTGGTGATAACCCACGAGGGCCCGAAGGGAGGCCCGGGAATGCAGGAGATGCTCTACCCCACCTCGTACATCAAGAGCATGCACCTCGGCAAGGAGTGCGCCCTGATAACGGACGGACGCTTCTCGGGAGGCACCAGCGGACTGAGCATAGGCCACATATCGCCCGAGGCGGCCGCCGGAGGCAACATAGGAAAGATTAAAGACGGAGACATCATAGAGATAGACATCCCCAACCGCGCCATCAACGTGCGGCTCAGCGACGACGAACTGGCCTCAAGGCCGCAGCAGCCGCTGACACGAGACCGCACGGTGTCGAAGGCACTGAGGGCATACGCCAAGAGCGTGAGCTCGGCAGACAAGGGCGGAGTAAGGATTATTGAATAGACAGACAAATGGTAAAAGAGAAGATTTCAGGAGCGGAAGCACTGATGCGGGCACTGCAATGCGAGGGAGTGAAGACCATCTTCGGATATCCCGGAGGCTCGATAATGCCCGTATACGATGCGCTGTACGACTATACGAGAGGAGAGAGAAAGGCATTCGACCACATACTCGTGCGCCACGAGCAGGCCGCCACGCATGCGGCGCAGGGCTATGCCCGCGTCAGCGGAGAGGTGGGCGTGTGCCTCGTGACGAGCGGTCCGGGAGCTACGAACACGCTGACCGGCGTGGCCGACGCCATGATGGACTCCACACCGATAGTGGTCATTGCCGGACAGGTGGGCGTGGGCGTGCTCGGCACGGACGCCTTCCAGGAGGTAGACCTCGTCGGCGTGTCGCAGCCGATATCGAAATGGAGCTATCAGATAAGGCGTGCCGAAGACATAGCATGGGCCGTGAGCAGGGCTTTCTACATCGCCCGCTCGGGAAGACCGGGCCCGGTGGTGCTCGACTTCGCGAAGAACGCGCAGATAGAGACAACGGAATGGCAGCCGGCACACGTGGACTACGTGCGCAGCTACCTGCCCAACCCCAAGCCTGACGCCGGCGCCATAGCCGAGGCGGCGGCACTGATAAACAGCGCCAAGCGCCCGCTGGCACTCGTGGGACAGGGCGTCGAACTGGGCAACGCCAACAAGGAGCTGACCGACTTCCTCGAAAAGGCCGACATACCGGCGGCACGCACGCTGCTCGGACTGTCGGCACTGCCCTCTGACCACCCGCTGAACGTGGGCATGCTCGGCATGCACGGCAACTTCGCACCGAACATAAAGGAGCAGGAGTGCGACGTGATGATTGCCATCGGCATGAGGTTCAGCGACCGCGTGACGGGTAATCCCGCCACATATGCGCGGCAGGCGAAGGTGATTCACCTCGACATCGACATATCGGAGATTGACAAGTGCATAAAGACGGACGTGGCCGTGGTGGGCGACTGCAAGGAGTCGCTGCCCGCACTGACGGCACTCGTCTGCAAAGGAGACCACCGCGAGTGGCGCGAGAGCTTCGAACCGCTGCGCCGGCGCGAGGTGGAAAAGGTCATAACACCGGCCACGCACCCGGCTGCCGGCCCGCTGCTGATGGGCGAGGTGGTCAACGCCGTGGCCGAGGCGACGAAGGGCGAGGCCATCCTCGTCACCGACGTGGGGCAGAACCAGCTGTTCGCCAGCCGCTACTTCAAGTATAACAGGAGGCGCTCGATAGTGACGAGCGGCGGCCTCGGCACGATGGGATTCGGCATCCCGGCGGCCATCGGAGCCACCTTCGGCGCTCCGGAGCGCACGGTGTGCATGTTCTCGGGCGACGGCGGATTCCAGATGAGCATACAGGAGCTGGGAACGATAATGGAACAGCAGGCCCCGGTGAAGATGGTGATGCTCAACAACAACTATCTGGGCAACGTGCGGCAATGGCAGGACATGTTCTTCGACAGGCGCCAGTCGTTCACGAGGATGATGAACCCGGCCTACGGACAGATTGCCGCCGCATACGGCATCGGCTACGCGAAAGTGACGGACAGAGCCGCGCTCGCCGCAGAGGTGGAGAAGATGCTCGCCACGGACGGCCCCTACCTGCTCGAATGCGCCATCAAGGAAGACGACAACGTGCTGCCGATGACGCCGCCGGGCAAGAACGTGGACGACATGATGCTGTCGGTGGAAGTCTGAGGAATTACGAATTTGGAGTTACGAATTACGAATCGGCGGTGCCGGAGACCACTGCGGCCCGCTATCCGACATTCAAACAATCAAAAATGGAAGAGAAAAAACTGTATACACTGCTGGTATACTCGGAGAACATCGCCGGTATACTGAACCAGATAACGGCCGTCTTCACACGCAGGCAGGTGAACATAGAAAGCCTCAACGTGTCGGCCTCGAGCCTGAAGGGACTCCACAAATACACCATCACGGCGTGGAGCACGGAAGACCTGATAACGAAGATAACCAAGCAGATAGAGAAGAAGATAGACGTGGTGAAGGCGATATACTGCACCGACGAGGAACTCTTCATCCGCGAGACGGGACTCTACAAGCTGGCGACGGACACGGTGCTCGGCAATCCCGAGATATCGAGGGCGATAAGGAAGCACGACGCCACGATAACGGAGGTCAACCCGACGTATGTAATCGTGGTGAAGAGCGGTCTGACGGAGGAGATTCTCAGCCTGTACGAGACGCTCAACGCCTTCGGCTGCGTGCTGCAGTATACGCGCTCGGGACGCATCGCCGTGACAAGGAGCATACAGGAAGAGGTGTGCGAGTATCTGAAATCGAGGGAAACGGAAGGCAGATAGATGGCGGATATGGAAAAGACAGGAAAGTATATGTTCATGGCGGAGCCGTTCCACTGCGACTTCTCGCACCGGCTCTTCATGGGACACCTCGGCAACCACCTGCTGAACGCAGCCGACTTCCACTCCTACGACCGCGGTTTCGGCATGAACTACCTTAACCCCATCAACAAGACATGGGTGCTTTCGAGGCTCGCCGTGGAGATGGAGGAGATGCCGCTGCAATACACGCGGTTCAGCGTGGAGACGTGGGTGGAGAGCGCAATGAAGTATTTTACAAACCGAAACTTCAGGATTGCCGCCGAAGACGGCCGCACGCTCGGCTACGGGCGCAGCGTCTGGGCAATGATAGACACCGTCACACGGCAGCCGCAGGATATCCTCGCAGTACGCGACGGAGAGATAACCGGATGGATAGAGGCGGATAAGGAATGCCCGATAGAAAAGAGTTCACGGGTCAAGATGGGTGACGGCGCAGAGCACGTGCGCACCATCGACACCTATTATAATGACGTAGACGTGAACGGGCACATCAATTCGGTGAAGTATATAGAGCATGTCTTCGACCTGTTCGACCTCAGCTGGTACCGCGAATACCGCATAAAGAGGTTCGAGATAGCCTACGTGGCCGAGAGCCACGGCGGCGACAAGCTGGACTTCCACCGCGAGAAGACCGGCGAGAACGAGTGGTGCATACGCATCGCAAAGCACCCGGAAGAAGGCGGCAAGACTATCGAAGTGTGCAGATGCAAGGTTATTTTCGTAAAAATCTGAAACTAAATTTGGTGTTTACGCTTTAATTTTATACTTTTGCAACTCATATAAGAACAAACGGATAATTATTAATAAGCGGCCGGCAGACAAGGCCGCACAACAACAAAACTTATATATTATGGCAGAAATGAACTTTGGTGGCGTTATCGAGACAGTTGTCACCAACAAAGAATTTTCATTGGAGAAAGCACGTGAAGTACTTAAGAACGAGACAATCGCCGTGATAGGATACGGTATTCAGGGCCCCGGACAGGCCTGCAACCTTCGCGACAACGGCTTCAACGTCATCGTGGGACAGCGCGCCGGAAAGACTTACGACAAGGCTGTGGCTGACGGATGGGTGCCGGGAGAGACCCTGTTCTCTATCGAGGAGGCAGCCCAGAAGGGTACAATCATCTGCATGCTGCTTTCTGATGCCGGACAGATTCAGGCATGGCCTGCAATCAAACAGTATCTCACACCGGGCAAGACGCTCTACTACTCACACGGTTTTGCAATCAACTGGAGCGACCGCACGGGTGTAGTGCCTCCGTCAGACATCGACGTAATCCTCGTTGCGCCGAAGGGTTCGGGTACTTCACTGCGCACGATGTTCCTCGAAGGACGCGGCCTCAACTGCTCATACGCTGTATATCAGGACGCTTCCGGCAAGGCCGAGGAGAAGACAATAGCATTCGGTATCGGCATCGGAGCCGGCTATCTGTTCAAGACGACATTCCAGCGCGAGGCCACCTCAGACCTCACTGGTGAGCGCGGCTCGCTGATGGGCGCCATCGAGGGACTGCTCGAGGCTCAGTATGAGGTGCTCCGCGAGAACGGACACTCTCCCTCGGAGGCCTTCAACGAGACCGTTGAGGAACTCACGCAGAGCCTCATGCCGCTCTTCGCACAGAAAGGTATGGACTGGATGTATGCCAACTGCTCGACAACGGCACAGCGCGGAGCGCTCGACTGGGCACCGCGGTTCCGCGACGCCATCAAGCCGGTGATGCAGTGGCTCTACTACTCGGTGAAGACGGGCAACGAAGCACAGATCTCCATCGACAGCAACTCAAAGGCAGACTACCGCGACGGCCTCAACAAGGAACTCGAGGCAATGCGCAACATGGAGATGTGGCGCGCCGCAGAGACCGTGCGCCAGCTCCGTCCGGAGAACAGCGCAGACTGAAATTGAGACACATTAATATATAAAGGGAAGCAGACCGGCCGGCAACGGTGCCCTGCTTCCCTTTTTCTTTATGCCGCGCGGGCAACTTCACAGCCCTTTTATTCGCTATTTACATATTTTATTCGTACTTTTGCGATAGTATTGAAACTAACCAAATAAAACAAAATTCAGAAATGAAAAGTGATCCGAAAGAGTGTCTCTACTGTCAGAACAATGAGACACTGCACAGCCTTATGATTGAGGTTGCAAAGCTGAGTGTATCCAGAGTGTTCATCTTCAAGGAGCAGACCTACCACGGCCGCTGCCTCGTGGCATACAAGGACCACGTGGACGACCTGAACCTGCTGGGCGACGACGACCGCAACGCATTCATGGCAGACGTCGCACGGGTGACGAGAGCCATGCAGAAGGTGTTTAACCCCGACAAGATAAACTACGGAGCGTATGCCGACACGCTGGAGCACCTGCACTTCCACCTTATCCCCAAGTACGTCGGCGGCCCTGACTTCGGCGGCGTCTTCCAGATGAACCCGAAGGCCGTATACCTCACCGACGAGGAATATAAGGACATGGCGGACAAGCTCCGCGAAGCACTCTGAGGCCTATGAGCAGCAGACTGATCACACTGGGACTCGCACTCGCCGCCGCGGCCGCGGCCACAGCACAGCCGCGGCAGGAGATAAGGCTCAGCGAAGGATGGTTGTTCTCGCGCGACAAGGTGCAGTGGAGCGAGGTGAGAGTGCCCCACGACTGGGCCATCAGCGGTCCGTTCGACAAGAAATGGGACCTGCAGGTAGTGGCGATAGAGCAGAACGGCGAGAAAGAGAAGACCGAGAAATCGGGCCGCTCGGGCTCGCTGCCATGGATAGGCAAGGGCCACTACAAGACCACCGTGCGCATACCGAAGGGCTACAGCCACGCCGAACTGCTGTTCGACGGTGCCATGAGCGAGCCGAACGTGAAGGTGAACGGCAGGCAGGCAGGTTTCTGGGCATACGGATACAATGCCTTCAACGTGGACATCACCCCGTATCTTGACGGTGAGGAGAACCTCATCGAGGTTGACCTGAACAACGTCGAGGAGAGCAGCAGATGGTATCCGGGAGGAGGAATATACCGCCCGGTGACGCTCGTGCTGACCGGCGATGCGCGCATAGGCACCTTCGAGACCTTCGCCCGCACGGTGAAAGCCGACAAGAAAGAGGCCGAAGTGGCCGTTGACACAAAGATAACGGGCACCGTCGGCAGTGAGAACACAGGCGTGAACATAGCCCTCTACAACCAAAGCGGCCTCATAGTGGCCGAAAGCCACTGCGAGACCACCGCATCAGGAGAAATCCATACCGTGCTCGACGTGAAGAAGCCGAAGCTCTGGTCGCCGGAGAGTCCCTATCTATACAAGCTCGTCACCAAGCTCTACAAAGACCGCAAGGTGATAGACGAGCAGACGGTGAACGTGGGAATACGCACAGTGAGCGTATCTAAGGAAGGCGGATTCCAGCTCAACGGGGTGACACGCAAGATAAAGGGAGTGTGCCTGCACCACGACCTCGGTCCGCTCGGAGCAGCCATCAGCAAGGCGGCACTCATCAGGCAGATAGAGACGATGAAGGAAATGGGATGCGACGCCATACGCACGGCCCACAACATGCCGTCGACGATGCAGATGGACATATGCGACTCGCTGGGCATGATGGTCATGGCGGAGAGCTTCGACATGTGGAAATATGCCAAATGCAAGAACGGCTATGCACGCTTCTTCGACGAATGGGCCGACAAGGATATCGAGAACCTCGTGCGCAACCACCGCAACCACCCGTCGATAGTGATGTGGAGCATCGGCAACGAGATTCCCGAGCAGGGCATGAGAGGCGGCAAGGACATGGCCAGGAGACTTCAGGACATCTGCCACCGTCTCGACCCGACACGCCCCGTGACGCAGGGAATGGACCGCGTGGACAACGCGATGAAGACCGGATTCGCACAGGTGATGGACGTTCCCGGATTCAACTACCGGCTGCACAAGTATGACAAAGGACTGAAGGAACTGCCGCAGGGCTTCCTCCTCGGCAGCGAGACGGCATCGACGGTGAGCAGCCGAGGCGTATACAAGTTCCCGGCGGAAATAGCAAGCAACAGGAAATATGCCGACGGACAGTGCAGCGGATACGACACGGAGCACTGCTCATGGAGCAACCTGCCCGACGACGACTGGCGCTGGCAGGACGACTACAAGCAGGTCATCGGCGAATTCGTATGGACGGGCTACGACTATCTCGGCGAACCCACTCCCTACGACGAGTACTGGCCGAGCCGCAGCAGCTATTTCGGCATCTGCGACCTTGCCGGACTGCCCAAAGACAGATACTACCTCTACCGCAGCAAGTGGAACAAAAAGGAGCACACAGTGCACCTGCTTCCCCACTGGACATGGCCGGGACGAGAGGGAAAGGTGACCCCCGTCTACTGCTACACCGACGGTGTGGAGGGCGAACTGTTCATCAACGGCAAGAGTCAGGGACGCATCAGGAAGAACAGCGAGGGCCGTCTCGACCGCTACCGCCTGCGCTGGAACGACGTGAAGTATGAGCCGGGCGAGATAACAGTTGTGGCATACGGCGCCGACGGCAAGGAGATAGGACGCCAGACAAGGCACACGGCCGGCAAACCGGCACAGCTCAGACTGACAGCCGACCGCAACACACTGGCCGCCGACGGCGACGACATGGCATTCATCACCGTCAGCCTGTGCGATGCCGACGGCAACATAGTTCCCAGAAGCAGCGACCAGCTGACCTTCGAGGTCACCGGAGACGGCACATACCAGGCTGCATGCAACGGCGACGCCACATCGCTCGAACCGTTCACAGAGCCACGTATGAAACTCTTTGGCGGCCAACTGGTGGTTGTCGTACGCACGACGAAGACAGCTGGAACAATGACGCTGAAGGTGACAGACAAGCAGCGCAAGCTGAACGCATTGCTGGACATTAAGACGATATAAGCATACGGTTATATCAACAATAAGCGTACGCATAGAAAAAGAAGCGTACGACATAGAAAAAAGAAACTTGCTGCATATAAAAAACATCCCCGCGGAAAGATTCCGCGGGGATGTTTTTTATATGTCCATGCCTCAATGAGGCTCAGGTTACTTTGTCATTACGGTGAGATTACTTCGTCGTGTCGGTGAAAGTAGCCACGCGGTTGAAGTCAACCTCGTCGAACAGCTTGTCCGTTGCACCCATACCCTGTGTTGACAGGCGGCTCGAAGAAATCTTGTAACGCTTAACGAGAGCAGCCTTCACAGCCTCGGCACGAGCCTCAGACAGCTTCTGGTTCAGTTCAAGGCTTCCCTCCGGAGATGCGTAACCCTTGATGAGGATCTTTGCGTTCTTGTGATTCTTCATGTAAGTAGCAATCATCGAGATGCTTGCATACTGTGCAGCGTCGATTGTGCTCTTGCCCTGCTGGAAGATAACGGTAGGCTGAAGGACGTTCTTGTTCTCGTTTACAACCACTGTCGGCTTCTGGTTCTTTGCAGCAGCGAGCTGCGCCTGAAGGTCAGCGATAGTTCTCTGGTTGTTTCCGATGGTGTTGTCCTTGTTGCTGTTGTCAGCGCGGAGCTCGTTAATCTTTGCGTTGAGAGCATCGATCTCACCCTGGTTACGGAGCTCTGCCACCTTGAAGTTGTGCGTACCGTTGCTGTTTCCGAACTTGTAGTTCAGGCCGACGAGCACTCCGAGAGCAGAGTTGTTCGAGTTGTACTGAATCTTGTCACCTGCGTTCAGGCCGTAAGTGATGTTCGGTTCGATGTAAAGCTGCCAAGCCTTGGCTGCTCCGAGGTTGAATGCGAAATCGAGACCAAACTTCGATGTCAGCACATTCTTGTCGATGTCACCGTTGCTTGCCGTGTGGAAAGCGTGTCCCCAGCCGAGTCCGTATACACCGATAATCTCGAAAGCACGGGGCTCACCAGTGTATCCGCCGAACCAGTTGCTGAAGTTTGTGGTACCGAGCAGAGATAAGTTGAGACCCTTAACGAAAGTACCGAGCGGACGATACTCACTGCCCTTGTTGTTGAAGTAAACTTCACCCTCGGCTGCCAGTCCGAACACCGGAGTCAGGTTGCGGCCGATACGCAGGCCTGCAGAGGGGTTGAGGTTCTTGAAGATGGCAGTATGGGTGGTCTTGGCATTGATGCCACCGTTCACACCAATATACCAGTTGTCTGTCAGCTTACTCTCTTCAACGGTCTGAGCAGACATTGTCTGTGCTGTCATAGCAGCTACTGCAAGCGTAAAAATTACCTTTTTCATACGTCTTAATTTTTTAGTAAATACTCTGAGATGTTCATATCTCCTTCTCTTGTTTGCGCTTACAAAGTAAAAACAAATATCCCGAACAGCCAAATTTTTTAGTAAACAATCACCGGAAATAACAAAATTCTTGACTTAAGCCTGCTGCAGGATAGGCTTTTTACACTTATAAAGCAAAAATATATGAAAATAATCAGTGGCCGGCATACACTTTACGGGTATTTAAACTAACTTTGCGTGCAGTATGAACGACCACCGGAAAGTTTCTAAACAACTATGCTGATACCCATCGACACATCGAAATGGCATGACAACCTGTGGGCCGCGCTTATTTCATTCACACGCCTCCCGCTGCGGAAAGTGTATGATCCACCGCGCGGCAGCTTCGCCCACATCTACGAATACTGGCCTCTGACGGGCTGGCTCACCGGCGGCACCATGGCCGCCGTGCTATGGATAGGCAGCACTGCACTCCCCTACCCCGTGGCAGTGATTCTCGCCATGGCCGCCCGCATGCTGCTGACCGGGGCCTCGAATGAGGACGGCATGAGACGGTTCATCGACGGATTTACCGGCGGCGGAAACGACTCCGGCCGCATTCTCGCCATAATGAAAGGCACGGGAAAAGGGATATACGGCATCATCGGGACGGCAATCTACGAGGTTTTGCTCTTCACATCGCTGCTCCTCATGCCGCCGGACGTGGCCGCACTGACCGTAGCCGCGGCCGACCCGTATGCCAGGATGATTGCATCGCAGATTATTCTGATGATGCCGCAAGCCGGAACAGGCTGCGGACAGGAGCACGGCACGGCATACAGGCGGATGGGAACACGTGCCTCCGCGATGCTTGCGGTGCAGGGACTGCTGCCGCCGGCGGCATACATATATATAATGTACGCACGCGCAGACTGGCAGATGATGCTCTTCGCACCATGCGCGGTGATGTATCTGCTGTATCTTCTGATATGGAACAGGTTGCGAGGATATACTGCAGAATGCTGCGGCGCACTGTTCCTGCTCGTCGAACTGGCCGTATACGCATCGGCGATGTTATGCATACATATAGATTAATGGCATGCCCGGAAATGCTGCGGGCATGCCATTAATGTGAAACGGGCTATCCGTGAAGACGCAACAGCGTCTATCTCTTATTCTTTCTGACAAGTTTCATTGCCGCATCAAGTGCTTCTTCGGCCGGAACAGATACATCAGGCATCGTTCCGTGAATATCGTTCTCATCTGCCCGAAGCTGCCAGAAGCGCTTGAAAGAGATGGTCGCACTCAGTTTTGAGACAGGCAGTCTATAGCCCAATATATCGCCATAGCACACATTCATGCCGCCTGTTTCCTCTCCGATAACCTTGCCCATGCCGCACTCCTTGAATGCCCAGGCAAATGAACCGGCCGACGAGAACGTCTTATTGGATGTAAGCAGGTATACCCGCCCGGTGTAGAACCCGTCCTCGATACTTCTCGGCTGTATGAACTCCGAAGGGGTTTTCTCATAGAGTACAAACCTCGGCTCAGCACCGGCCTCACCCGCGAGCCTTGCCGTAAGCGGCGTCACACGTACGACGGTCTTATCCATCTGCACAAAAGGCTCGGGAGAAAAATAACGCAACAGCACGTCGCCGACGGCACTCTGACCGCCGCCGTTATTGCGGATATCAATGATGAGATTGCCGATGCCCTTGTTACGCAACTCAGTAAACATGGAGTCGGCAAACTGTTCCATACCCCGGACATCCGAAAACTCACGGAAATCCATCACCGCCACATTGTTAATGCTGTCTATCTCAAATGAATATCTCTCGTATTTCTTGCCCGAACGAGGGAAGTCGCACCGCTTGTCTATCTCTTCAAACGTCGCTGCCGGGAAGACATGGGACAGAGCTTTCCTTGCACCGGCCGGCTTATACACCACCTCGTACACGTCGGCAGGATACAGCATCTGAAACAATGCCGGGAACATCGTGCTGATTCTGGCAATCCGAAAGTGCTCCCTTTCGCCGCTCACATAAGGCAACATCGAGTTTATGAGGCTGTCGGCAGATATCTTGTTGATGCTTAATATCTTTGAGCCACGCGGTATGATGGAGTCAAGGCTTGCCGTGCACGTCATCGACCGGTCGGTCAACACTTTGACAAACACAGGAAAACGCTTCAGCTCCTTAGTGAAAACGCTGTTGAACGGGAAGTTAAGATTTGTATGGCCGTCACCTATCATGGCCACCACCGGAGCCGCAGCCTGATACAGCTGCATCGGCGTGACCGAATCGGGCAAGGATGCTTTCGCCCTGTTCACGGCTCTGAAAAAGTCTTCCTGCCTGCAAACGGAAAAGATATCGGGATGCACCTGGCTCAGACCGTATACCAAAGCGTCGATATCGAAGACTGCCTGGGCCTTGCTCAGCCTGCCCGAAGCCGCCTTCTTAATAAACTGCGGGTCGGGATTCTCAAACACATTGACCGGAATCCTGTCCACCTTTACATGGGATGTATCGCCCGAATCCGTCACAATATCAAAGCAGAAAGATTCCCATTCCTTGAGATTGTCGATGACAAGAGTGTCCCTATCCGAGGCAAAAACCACCTTGCCGGCAGTTGTCTTGAGAATATCGGGATTGATTTCCGGAGCGACATGCCACCCTCCCTTCGATTTCTTGCCGTCAAGAGTCAGGTCTACTGTATCGGCACCGGTTCTGAACACCGTTGTCTGCGCCATGGCAGCAAAGCATGACAACAAGGAAACGAATAAAAATGTGACTGGCTTTTTCATTGCTGTAAAGTGTTTAATGCCGATTCACACGGCCTGTATTATCTTGCCGCCCTCTTCGAGAGCCTGCATGTTGAGCGGTATGAGGCCGTGATGCCGTTCGGGAAGTGTCTTGTAAAGAGCCTTCTCTATGCCGCCGCGGCTTACCACCGGGCATACCTTCAGAAATCCGCCGAGCACTATCATGTTGAATATCTTGGCGTTTTTCATCTCTGCCGCCTTGTCCATGGCGTCTATCCTGTATACCGTGATGTCGCGGCGTGCAGGCGGGTTGATGATTCCGTAGCCGTCGTATATGAGTATGCCGCCCGGCTTTACCTTCGGTTCAAACTTGTCGAGCGACGGCTGGTTCAGCACGATGGCCACATCGTATGTGCTCAGAATGGGAGACGATATCTTCTCATCACTGACGATTACCGTGACATTGGCCGTACCGCCACGCTGCTCAGGGCCGTATGCCGGCATCCATGTGACCTCCTTGTCGTCCATCAGACCCGAGTAGGCCAAAATCTTTCCCATAGACAGCACGCCCTGACCGCCGAATCCCGATATTATTATCTCTTTCTCCATGATGTATGTTCCTTTGAGGAGTTGACTTTATTATAATGTATCTTTCAGGTCGCCCTTCGGATAGAAGGGGAACATGTGTTCCTCCATCCACTCGTTGGCCTTTACCGGCGACAGCTTCCAACCGCTGCTGCACGTGGACACTATCTCCACGAGACTGCTGCCCTTGCCTGCCATCGAGGCTTCGAAAGCCTTACGGATGGCCCGCTTCGCGCTCCTTATCGCAGCCACGGTATTGACGCTCTGCCGGGTGACATAGCACGTGCCCTCAAGGCCGGCGGCTATCTCGGTAATCTTTAGCGGATAGCCATGCAGCTCGGGCACACGTCCGTAGGGGCACGTCGCCGTCTTTTGGCCGAGCAGCGTGGTGGGAGCCATCTGTCCGCCGGTCATTCCGTAGATTGCATTATTGATGAAAATGATGACTATGTTCTCGCCGCGGTTGAGGTCGTGTATAGTCTCGCTTGTTCAGATGCAGGCCAGGTCGCGGTCGCCCTGATAGGTGAACACGAGCCTGTCGGGCCATAGGCGCTTGATGCCGGTGGCCACGGCCGGCGCACGGCCATGTGCGGCTTCCTGCCAGTCGATGTCGAGATAGCGGTAGGCGAACACGGCACAGCCCACAGGGCACACGCCGACGGTCTTCTCCTCCATGCCCATCTCCTCGATGACCTCGGCCACGAGCTTGTGCACGACGCCGTGGCTGCATCCCGGGCAGTAGTGCATCGGGGTGTCGTTCATCAGTTCCGGCTTCTTGTATACGATGTTCTCCGGAGATATTATTTCGTTGATTTCCTTATTCATTGCTCATAAATATTTTATCACTGTGCCATTATGGTCGCGCAGCGGCTGGTGAACAGCGGCAGCAAATTACTCGCTTCGCTCATCAACACGTCTTCATTTTCACTCTTAATTCTTTATTTCCCGAAGTGCCTCAAGAATCTCATGCGGCTCCGGCACGATGCCTCCGAGACGTCCGAAATGCCTGACGGGCACCTCGCCGTTCACGGCCAGCCGCACGTCCTGCACCATCTGACCGGCATTTATCTCCGCGACGAGCACGCCCTTGCGTCCCTTCACGATGTCTGCTATCTGACGTTCTGGGAACGGCCAGAGGGTTATCGGGCGGAAAAGGCCCACCTTGAGCCCCTCTTCGCGGGCCATGGTGATGGCCTTCTGAGCCAGACGGGCAGCACTGCCGAATGCCACTATCACGTAGTCGGCATCATCGCAGAGCCATGTCTCATATCTCACCTCGTTCTCGCGTATCTGCCTGTACTTCTCCTGAAGATGCCGGTTGTGGGCCTCCATCACCTCGGGTTTCAGCTCCAGCGATGTCATGATGTTCGGCCGGCGGTCTTTCGTGCGTCCCATTGTGGCCCACGGACACTCCTTGCGGATTTCCTCCTCGGTGCGGCGGGGCCTGTACGGGGGGAGCACCACGCGCTCCATCATCTGTCCGATGACTCCGTCGCTGAGTATCATGGCGGGATTCCGGTATCTGAATGCCAGCGTGAAAGCCAGGTCTACGAAGTCGGCCATCTCCTGAACCGACGCCGGAGCGAGCACGATGACATTGTAGTCGCCGTTTCCGCCGCCGCGGGTTGCCTGGAAATAGTCGCTCTGCGACGGCTGTATCGTGCCGAGGCCAGGACCTCCGCGCTGCACGTTGACCACCACGCCGGGAATCTCTGCACCGGCCATGTAGGCGATGCCTTCCTGCATCAGCGCCACTCCGGGACTCGAAGAAGACGTGAACGCACGCTTGCCCGCACCCGCGGCACCGTACACCATGTTGATGGATGCCACCTCGCTCTCGGCCTGCAGCACTACCATCCCCGTGGTCTCCCACGGCTTGTCGAGCGCCAGCGTCTCTATAACCTCACTCTGCGGAGTTATCGGGTAACCGAAATATCCGTCCACTCCGCAGCGGATGGCAGCACGGGCTATCGCCTCGTTGCCTTTCATCAGTGTCACTTCCTGTTCTGCCATTGCTCTGTCAATCCAACTTTTTCTTTCTATATACCGTGATGCAACCGTCCGGACATACTATGCCGCACGAGGCACAGCCTATGCACCCGTCTGCATCCACCGGCTCTACATACCGGTATCCGCTGACATTCACCTTGTTTGCCAGTGCCAGCACGTCTTTCGGACAGGCCTCCACGCAAAGCGCACAGCCCTTGCAACGTACGGTGTCCACAACGACAGCACCTTTTATCTTACTCATCTTCTTTTCCTTTCAAGGATTATACATATCTTTATTATAGTAGCCCAATATGTCATCGAGCATCTGCTTGGCCTCGACTGCAGGGCTGTCGGGGTCGAGTTCGATCGCAGCTATGTAGTTGTTGATTGCTTCCTGCCAGTTACCTTCACGGCGGAAGCGGTTGCCAGCCTCGTAATATTCTAATGAAGAATGAAGAATGAAGAATGAAGAATCAACCTGCGGCGTAGGAAATGAAGAATCGGCCTGCGGCGTGGCTTTTACCTTATCGCCGCGCAATATCTTCTCTTCTTTATCTGATGTCAAACCGCCATCCGCCTCATAGCCTCCCTCTTCAGAGCCTGCTTCAGGAACAGCGGCAGCAAATTCTTCACTCTTCATTCTTAATTCTTCATTTATAATACTCCTTCTTGCCTGCCGCAAGAGTATTCTTCATCAGCGAGCAAATCGTCATCGGTCCTACGCCGCCGGGCACGGGAGTGATGAACGAGCACTTGGGCGACACCTCGTCGAACTTTACATCGCCGTTAAGACGGAAGCCGCTCTTGCGCGAAGCGTCGGGAACACGTGTCGTGCCGACGTCTATCACCACAGCACCCTCTTTCACCATATCGGCCGTGACGAAGTCGGGACGGCCTATCGCGGCGATGATTATGTCGGCCTGACGGCACTCCTCCTTGAGGTTTGCTGAGTGGCTGTGGCACACCGTCACCGTTGCATCGCCATACTGCTTCTGCATCATCAGCTGGGCCATTGGCTTGCCGACAATGTTTGAGCGGCCGAGGATGACGCACTTCTTGCCGCTCGTCTCGATGCCGTAGCGCTGCATGAGCGTCAGCATGCCGAGCGGAGTGGCCGAGATGAAACACGGCAGGCCGATGGCCATCCGCCCCACGTTTATGGGATGGAAGCCGTCGACGTCCTTACGGTAGTCTATCGCCTCTATTATCTTCTGCTCGTCGATGTGCTTAGGAAGCGGCAGCTGCACGATGAAGCCGTCGACATCGGCATCGCGGTTGAGCTTGTCGACGCATGCGAGCAGCTCCTCCTCCGTGATGTCGTCTTCAAAGCGTATCAGTGACGACTTGAATCCGCAGGCCTCGCAGGCCAGCACCTTGTTCTTCACGTAAGTCTCCGACCCTCCGTCGTGACCCACGAGCACCGCGGCGAGGTGCGGGCGCTTGCCGCCGGCAGCCACGATGGCCTTCACCTCTTCCGCTATCTCTTCCTTTATCTTGGCCGCTGTGGCCTTTCCGTCTATCAGTTGCATAGTCTTCTTTCTAATGTTAGATGGGAGATGTTAAATGTTAGATGTTAAATGGCAGATGTTACATCTTGGGCATGCCGGGCATTCCCTTCATCTTGCGCATGGCGTTGGCCATCTGCATCATCTTGCTGCTCGACGTGCCAGTGACCATCTTCATCATCTTACGCGTCTGGTCAAACTGCTTCAGCAGACGGTTCACCTCCTGAATGTTCGTGCCTGAGCCCTTCGCGATGCGCATGCGGCGGCTCTGGTTGATGATGTCGGGGTTGGAACGCTCCTTCGGAGTCATGCTGTTGATGATGGCCTCAATGCCTTTGAAGGCGTTGTCGTCGATGTCGACATCCTTTATCGCCTTGCCCACACCGGGAATCATGGCAGCCAGGTCCTTGATGTTTCCCATCTTCTTGATCTGCTGTATCTGCCCCATGAAGTCGTTGAAGTCAAACTGGTTCTTGCGGATTTTCTTCTCAAGTTCCTTTGCCTGCTTCTCGTCAAACTGCTCCTGGGCACGCTCCACAAGGCTGACAATATCACCCATGCCGAGTATACGGTCGGCCATACGGTCGGGATGGAACACGTCGAGAGCCTCCATCTTCTCGCCCGTACCGACAAACTTGATAGGCTTCGTCACCACCGTGCGTATCGACAGGGCCGCACCGCCGCGGGTATCACCGTCGAGCTTGGTAAGCACCACGCCGTCAAAGTCGAGCCTGTCGTTGAACTCCTTAGCCGTGTTCACGGCATCCTGACCGGTCATCGAGTCGACAACGAAGAGCGTCTCGTCGGGGTTCACCGCGTTCTTGAGGGTCTCTATCTCGTTCATCATCTCCTCGTCGACAGCCAACCGGCCGGCGGTATCGATGATTACCACGTCATGCCCCTTGGCCTTTGCCTCGCGGATGGCGTTCGACGCGATGCTGACAACGTCCTTGCTGTCGGGCTCCGAGTATACCGGGACGCCTACGGTCTCTCCCACAACCTTAAGCTGTTCGATGGCGGCCGGACGGTAGACGTCGCACGCAACGAGCATCGGCTTCTTGCGGTTCTTTGTCTTCAGCATGTTTGCGAGCTTGCCGCTGAAGGTCGTCTTACCGGAGCCTTGCAGACCGGACATCAGGATTATGGCCGGCTTTCCTTCCAGTTTCAGGTCCACAGCCTGCCCGCCCATCAGTTCGGCGAGTTCGTCGTGCACGATCTTGACCATCAGCTGACCCGGCTTTACGGCTGTGAGCACGTTCATTCCGAGCGCTTTCTTCTTCACCGTATCCGTAAAAGTCTTTGCCACCTTGTAGTTTACGTCGGCATCGAGCAGTGCCCGGCGCACGTCCTTCAGTGTCTCGGCTACGTTTATCTCCGTGATTTTGCCCTCGCCCTTGAGTATTTTGAACGAGCGGTCCAATCTGTCGCTTAAGTTCTCAAACATTCTTATTATCTGTCTAATTATTACTTCTCATGCAAAAGTACGCCATATTATCAGAAAAAACGAATAACTTATCTGTGTTTTAAACTATTTTAAAACGTATGCAGTCCAAATTGCGCACATCACTTTCGGGTGTGCAATAAAAAGCTGAAAGCATGCGGGAAGCTGCATACGGGGAGGCCGCATGCCCGGTACTTACCGGTTGATAATGTCCTTTCTGTATAATCAAGCTTGGGGAAAGAGAGGCTCGTAGCAGTGTTACCCGCAACGCGTTACACTATTACCCGCCACACGTCGCATCGCGACATGAAACGCGTCACATCGTTACGCAAGCCGCGTAACAAATCAAAGCGCCGGCATCAATGGTCGTCGTAATGGCCGTATGCGGCAAGGACAAGGACAATAATCTCGTCGTCGTGCACCTCATAGACAAGGCGGTGCTTCTTCGTTATGCTGCGCGACCATTGTCCGGCACGGTCGCCGGTAAGCCGGTGGGGATGGCCAGTGCCGGAAGTGGGACTTACTTTCAGTTCTTCAATGAACTTATTAAGTTTCTTATAAGCAGATGGTTCATCCCGTTTCAGGCGCATCGCATCTTCGGTGGCCGCCGAAGTGAATATTACTTTATACTCCATTACTCAATCCTTATAAACCATCACCCTATCCTTTCAAGAAACTGGTCCAGCGTTTCGCCTGGCAGCATCTCGTGCACCTTCCCCTCGCGAGCCTGCTGCAGCGAGCGGTCTATCTTGGCGAAGAACTCCTCTTTGGTCATCAGCGTGTCGTCTTCCTTCTGCGCTGCCAGCTTCTTCAGATACCTGGCGGCGCGCTTCATCAGGCTTTCGTCTTCGGCTATCACTCCCAGGCTGCGGTAAATCTCGGCATTCAGTTGCATCGTTGTCATGTTGTCACCTCCATTTATTATTGTTTCCGCTGCAAATATAGCTATTTATTTCAATATTTCATAGCGCCGGACATGTTTTTTATCGCTGTCCGAAACAAGCGAACGGCTCACACCGGACAAGCCGCCGGCCGGCAAGCGCACAGCAGCTGTTTTTCCACGGCATGTATTAAAAATACGTATAAAGATACGAAAATTCAGTAAAAAAGGTTACCTTTGCAACGTATTATTGAATAAAAAGCACTTTTTGACAGGATTATGTTCAATAAAGAAACTTACATACAGCGCCGCGCCGAACTGAAAAAGCTCGTCGGAAGCGGCATCATCGTATTGTTCGGGAACAATGATTCGCCGGCCAATTATCCGGCAAACGCTTATCATCCGTTCCGGCAGGACTCCTCTTTCATCTATTATTTCGGGGCGCATCGCGACGGACTCGCCGGAGTAATCGACGTAGACAACGACCGTGAGATGCTCATCGGCAACGATATCGACATCGAAGACATCGTCTGGTTCGGCTCGGTGGACAGCGTTAGCGACATGGCGGCGCAGGCCGACGTGAGCTGCACGGCACCCGTAAGCGAGCTGAAAGCCATCTGCGACAAGGCCGCCGCGGGCGGCAGGACGGTGCACTTCCTGCCTCCTTACAGGCACGACACCATGATTCAGATAATGGACCTGCTCGGAATACACCCGTCGCAGCAGCGCGCCAAGGCATCGCTCACGCTGATAAAGGCCGTAGTGAAGATGCGCTCGACGAAGGAGCCGCAGGAAATCGAGGCCATAGAGCGGGCATGCGACGTGGGCTACAGGATGCACACCACGGCCATGAGGCTCACCCGTCCGGGAGTGACGGAGCGCTTCGTGGGCGGACAGGTGGACGGCATCGCCGGCTCGCTGTCGTCGAAGGTGAGCTTCGCTACCATATTCACGCAGCACGGCGAGATAATGCACGGATGCCCGTCGGGAGCCGTGCTCGAGGCCGGCAGGCTGGCACTCTGCGACGCCGGATGCGAGCTCGACGACTACTGCTCGGACAACACGCGCACATATCCAGTCTCGGGCAAGTTCACCCAGCGCCAGCTCGACATCTACAGCATCGTCGAGGCATGCCACGACTACACCCTCGAGGTGGCCAAGCCCGGCGTCCGGTGGTATGACGTGCACATGAACGTGTGCCGCCTGATGACCGACAGGCTGAAAGACATAGGCCTGATGCGCGGCAACACCGAAGATGCCGTGCGCGCCGGAGCGCACGCGATGTTCCTGCCGCACGGCCTCGGACACATGATGGGCATGGACGTGCACGACATGGAGGGCCTCGGACAGCAGTTTGTGGGATTCGACGACGAGACACAGCCGTCCGAGCAGTTCGGCACCAACTGCCTGCGCATGGGCCGCCGGCTCGAGGAGAACTTCGTCATGACGGACGAACCGGGAATATACTTCATACCGGCGCTCATCGACGAGTGGCGCGCCAAGGGGCACTGCAAGGAGTGGATAAACTACGACCTGCTGGAGACATACAAGGACTTCGGCGGCATACGCATCGAAGACGACATACTGATAACGGCAGACGGATGCCGCTTCCTCGGCAGGGAGCGCATCCCCTATCACCCCGCAGACGTGGAAGAATTCATGAAAGATAATCAAGACAAATAATAAAGAACCTTTTAGAAATGAAGAAGATCTTAGCTTTAGCGCTTGCCGCAATGGCCGTAACGGCCGCAGGCGCACAGGAGAAGAAGGACTCGGTGAACAAGAACAAACCCGTTTTCACCACCGTCAAGGAGAACAAGATTACCAGTATCAAGGACCAGAACCGCAGCGGCACATGCTGGGCATACTCCACGCTGTCGTATTTTGAAAGCGAGATACTGAAGAAGACCGGCAAGACATACGACCTCTGCGAGTCTTTCGTGGCCAACAAGAACTACATGGACCGCGCAAAACAGGTGGTGCGGCTGCACGGCGACTGCCAGTTCTCGCAGGGAGGCTCGGCCTACGACGTACTCTACGTGCTCCAGCACTACGGCATCTGCCCCGAGGACGCCATGCCGTTCCCCGGCAGTCTCTACGGCGACTCGCTCCACAACTTCAACGAGTTCTTCGGCGTGATGGAGCCTTACGTGGCCGCCATCTCGAAGAGCAAGGAGAAGAAGATAAGCAGCCAGTGGCAGGTTGGCCTGCAGGGCATCCTCGACGCCTACCTCGGCGCATGCCCGGAGAAGTTCAAGTATGAGGGCAAGGAGTACACCCCGAAGTCGTTTGCCGCAAGCCTCGGCCTCAACTTCGACGACTACGTGACCATCACGAGCTATACGCACCACCCGTTCTACACGGCATTCCCCGTGGAGGTGCAGGACAACTGGCGCAACCCGCTGTCGTGGAACGTGCCCATGGAAGACATGCAGCGCATCATCGACAACGCCGTCGATAACGGATACACCATCGCATGGGGCGGCGACGTGTCTGAAGACGGATTCACCCGCAAGGGAACCGCCTACGCATACGACATGAAGCAGGTGCAGAGCCTCACGGGAAGCGACGCCGCACGCTGGCTCCGCCTCGGCACGGCAAAGCGCACCGAACTGTTCGACTCATTAGGATGCACCGCTCCCGAGATCGTGCCCACGCAGGAGATGCGCCAGCAGCGCTTCGACAACTGGGAACTTACCGACGACCACGGCATGCTCATCTACGGCGTTGCCAAAGACCAGAACGGCAAGGAATACTACATGGTGAAGAACTCATGGGGCGAATGGGGCGACTACAAGGGCATCTGGTATATGACAAAGACCTTCATCATCGCCAACACCATGGACTTCATGGTCAACAAGAACGCTATCCCGAAGGATATCCGCAAGAAGCTCGGTATCTGATAGTACATGTATTACAAAGGTATAATAAATATTGCAATGGCAAAAGACGAAGTCTCAAGACACAGACATAAACCGTCCAAGAACGACGCAAGCGCCTTCAAAAGGCGCAGCCTGAGAGCCATCGAACGGAGGAAGAAGATGCAAAAACTGACATTCGCTTTCCTGGTGATAATGGCTATCCTCATGGCTACGGCCGTCATTTTCGCATACACAATCGGGTAAGAACATACAAACGGGATTCCCGCACAGACGACGGGACTGCACCTGCAACGGTGCAGTCCCGTCTTTTTTTATCCGCCGGAAAGGGCTGCCCGTTAAAGCATTATATGGCACAAGGTGTGCATGAAGACAGCTACACGATTCACGACAGGCGGCAAAAACACTTTTGCCAGCTCTCAAAGACACTTTTGACAGCTGGCACAAACGCATTTGAAAGCCGGCAGGCAGCCATGACGGGCAACCCGCCGCACCGTCAAAGCCAACCCATTACACCTTCAAAACGGCCTCGTCACACCATCAAAGCGGCCTCGCCTTACCATAGGAATCAATCCGCGGCAACAGAACGGCCATCACCGCCACCGGACACAGGCCGGCGGCAGCGACTTACTTAAAAAGACAAAAACTAACGGGCAATATTTCCTGTTCTTATTTTTTATTTGTAACTTTACACCCATATACCGGCGGCACGCACACGCGAAAGGAGCTGCACAGGCAAGATAAAATAAAAAAACAACATAAATGCAATTTAAATGGAATTACGAACCACCAACACCGGAGACCCAGAAGGCGGCTAAGGAGCTGGGCGAAAAAATCGGCATGAGCCCCGTGCTCGCCAACCTGCTCATCAGGCGCGGCATCAGGACGGAGTCGGCGGCAAAGAGATTTTTCCGGCCGATGCTCAACGAACTGATAGACCCGTTCCTTATGAACGACATGGACGTGGCCGTGGACAGGCTGAACGATGCCATGGGGCGCAAGGAGCGCATCATGGTCTACGGCGACTACGACGTGGACGGATGCACGGCGGTGGCTCTGGTGTATAAGTTTCTGCAGCAGTTCTATTCCAATATAGAGTATTACATCCCCGACAGGTACGACGAGGGATACGGCGTGAGCCGCAAGGGAATAGACTATGCCAAGGAGACTGGTGTGAAACTGATTATCGTGCTCGACTGCGGCATCAAGGCAGTCGACGAGATTGCCTATGCCAAGAGCGTGGGCATAGACTTCATCATCTGCGACCATCACGTGCCAGACGAGGAGATGCCGCCGGCCGCGGCAATACTGAACCCGAAGCGCACCGACTCCACCTACCCCTTCCACCACCTCTCGGGGTGCGGCGTGGGCTTCAAGTTCATGCAAGCCTTCGCCAAGAACAACGGCATACCGTTCTCGCGGCTCATACCGCTGCTCGACCTGTGCGCGGTGAGCATCGCGTCGGACATCGTCCCCGTCACCGGAGAGAACCGCACGCTGGCCTTCCACGGACTGAAGCAGCTGAACCAGAACCCGTCTACCGGCCTGAAGGCCATCATCGATATATGCGGCCTCACGGGACGCGAACTGACCATGAGCGACATCGTCTTCAAGATTGGACCGCGCATAAACGCGTCAGGCCGCATGCAGAACGGAAAGGAAACGGTGGAGCTGCTCGTCGAGAAAGACTTTATGAAGGCGCTCGTCGAGGCAGGGATGATAAACGAATACAACGAGCAGCGCAAGGACATTGACAAGCAGATGACCGAAGAGGCAAACTCCATCGTGGAGAAGCTCGAAAGCCAGAAGCACCTCTCGTCCATCGTGCTCTACGACGAGAACTGGAAGAAGGGTGTCATCGGCATCGTGGCATCGCGCCTCACCGAGATTTACTTCCGCCCCACCGTGGTGCTCACCATGAGCGACGGCATGGCCACAGGGTCGGCACGCAGCGTGGCGGGATTCGACATCTACGACGCCATCAAGAGCTGCCGCGACCTGCTCGAAAACTTCGGCGGCCACACCTATGCCGCCGGCCTGTCGCTGAAATCGGAGAACATACCCGAGTTCAGGCGCCGCTTCCAAAAGTATGTGGGCGAGCATATCCTGCCAGAGCAGACGCAGCCCATACTCGACGTGGAGGAAATCGTCGACTTCAAGGACATCACCAAGAAGATGCACGCAGACCTGAAGAAGTTTGCGCCGCACGGACCGTGCAACCCCAAGCCGCTCTTCTGCACGCGCAACGTCTACGACTACGGCACGAGCAAGGTCGTAGGCAGGCATCAGGAGCACATCAAGCTGGAACTCGTGGACAGCAAGTCGAGCAACGTGATGAACGGCATCGCCTTCGGACAGAGCGCATCGGCAAGATATATCAAGAGCAAGCGCTCGTTCGACATCGTATACACGATTGAGGAGAACGCCTACAAACGGGGCGAGGCGCAGCTGCAGATTGAAGACATCAAGCCGTCGGAGGAATAGGCGGCACATACTGAAGACATGCAGACGGCAGACCGGACGGCTATGGACAGATACAGCGAGATACTGCACCGCTACTGGGGCTACACCGACTTCAGAGGCATACAGCGCGACATCATCGAGAGCATCGGCAGCGGCAAGGACACGCTGGGACTGATGCCCACGGGCGGCGGCAAGTCGCTGACATTCCAGGTGCCGGCACTCGCCGCCGAAGGAGTGTGCATCGTGGTGACACCGCTCATCGCCCTGATGAAAGACCAGGTGATGAACCTCCGCAGGCGGGGCATCCGCGCAGCGGCCATATACTCTGGCCTGTCACACGGCGAGATACTGACGATACTCGAAAACTGCGTCTTCGGTGCCGTGCGCATCCTGTATGTATCGCCCGAGCGGCTGGCGTCGCAGCTGTTCAGGACCAAGCTGGGCCACATGCGCGTCAGCTTCATCACCGTAGACGAGGCACACTGCATCAGCCAGTGGGGCTACGACTTCCGCCCGTCATACCTCAGCATATCCGACATACGCAGCCTGCACCCCGAAGCACCGGTGCTGGCCCTCACGGCCACGGCCACGCCCGAAGTGGCCGACGACATCCAGGAACGCCTCGGATTCAAGGAGAAGCGGGTGTTCAGGATGAGCTTCGAGCGGAAAAACCTCGCCTACATCGTCCGCCGGGCGGCCGACAAGCAGGAGGAACTCATCCACATCCTGCAAAGCGTCAATGGCAGCGCCGTAGTATACGTGCGCAGCAGAAAGAGGGCCAGGGAGACGGCAGAGATGCTCGAAGCCTGCGGACTGACGGCCACTTTCTACCACGCCGGGCTGGAAAACGCCGTGAAAGACAGCCGGCAGAAAGACTGGCAGGACGACAAGGTGAGGATAATGGTGGCGACAAACGCCTTCGGAATGGGCATAGACAAGCCAGACGTGAGGGTCGTGGCGCACATCGACTGCCCCGACAGTATAGAGGCTTACTTCCAGGAGGCGGGCCGGGCGGGCCGCGACGGGCAGAAGGCTTACGCCGTGCTGCTCTATAACGACAGCGACAAGACCAAGCTGGCAAGGCGCACGGCGGAGAACTTCCCTGAGAAAGACTATATAAAAGAGGTGTACGAGCACCTCGCCTACTTCTATCAGATAGCCACGGGCGACGGCTTCGGGGTGTCGTTCGAGTTCAACATTGACAAGTTCTGCCACAACTTCAGGCACTTCCCCATACAGGCCGACGCGGCACTGAGGATTCTCGACCGCGCCGGATACATCGAATATACCGAGGAGCAGGACAACAGTTCGCGGCTGATGTTCACCGTATCGCGCAACGACCTCTACCGCCTGAGCAACAACTCGGAGACGGAAGACAAGGTCATCGTCACCCTGCTGCGCTGCTACGGCGGCCTGTTCAGCGACTACTGCTTCATCGACGAGAGCCTCATCGCCCAGCAGACGGGCATGACCCAGGCCGAAGTCTACCTCACGCTGAAACAGCTCAGCCACAAGCACATACTCAACTTCATACCCCGCAAGCGCACGCCGTACATCAGATACGCGCAGCGGCGTGTAGACACGGAGCACATGACAATACCGAAAGAGATATACGAAGACCGCAAGCAGCAGTTTGTCAAGCGCATAGAAGCCATGACGGCATACGCCACGGCCGGAGAGACATGCCGCAGCAGGATGCTCCTGGCCTACTTCGGAGAAGATGCCGGACACGACTGCGGGCAATGCGACGTGTGTCTTCAGAACGGTGGCAGCACCTTCAAGAAGTCTGTCGCTGCCGCCGCGGAAGAGATTGTCAGGCTGCTCGGCGACGGCAAGAGCCACCACGTGACCGAGCTGCACACAATAAAGATGCCTTACAGCTATGTAGACAAGGCACTCAGAGACCTCATCAGCGAGGAAAGGATATACCAGGTTGACGGCATGGTATCAATATGCTGAACGCCGCCGCTTAGCAAACAGATGACAAAAAATCATAAGCGGCAGACAATTTAAAAACATTTTTGTGCTATTTAACAGCGCCATGTCCGTGCCGCAAGGCGGATATGGCTAACTTTGCGGCATGAGACCGATGTCTCACCAGCTTACTATTGTATAACTTATTAAAATTATTCATTATGAAAACAATGCCAGTAAACGGAAAATTTGAATTGGTGGCACTGCCCTACGGCAAGGAGAGCCTCGAACCGGTAATCAGTTCTGCAACCATCGGCCTGCACCACGGGAAGCACCTGCAGACGTATCTGAACAATCTGAATGCGGCCATAACGGGCACGAAATATGAGGGAATGGCGCTCGAAGACATCGTGACGTCGGCAGACGGGGCGGTGTTCAACAATGCCGGACAGATATTGAACCATAACCTGTATTTCACACAGCTGTGCCCGCCGAAGGACGGCAACGCTCCGACGGGCCGTCTGGCCGACGTCATCGAGAGCCAGTTCGGTTCGTTCGAGGCATTCAAGGACGAGTTTGTCAAGAAAGGAGCGTCGCTCTTCGGCTCGGGATGGGTGTGGCTGTCGGCAGACAACTCGAAGAAACTCATCATCACACAGGAGCACAACGCCTGTAACCCCATCGTGCACGGCCTGCGGCCGCTGCTGACGTTCGACGTGTGGGAACATGCCTATTACCTCGACTTCCAGAACAGGCGGGCCGACCATCTGGCCGCCATGTGGCAGATAATAGACTGGAGCGTGGTGGAGCGCAGGATGTGCTGCTGCGGGGAATGACAAAAAAACGCGCCTGCCGGTGCCATTCCGGCAGGCGCTTCGTCATGATACGGCCTACTTGTTGGCTTCCACGTTCTTCCTTATCTTCTCGAGATAGGCCTTCATTCCTTCCGGGTTCTTGCTGTCGATGATGTCGAGCAGGTCTTTAAGCTCGCTGCGTATCTGCTCCACCTGTCCGCCGGTATAGGGGTTGAAGAGAATTTCCTGCAGCAGGTAGTCGTCCTCGCTGAGCACTCCCTTGGCTATCTTCATGTGGCGCTTGAACGTCGTGCCGGGCGCGTCCTGATGCTTCATCACCGCCGCGAAGACGAAAGTGCTCACGAACGGGATACTGAGCGAGTAGGCCACGGTGCGGTCGTGCTCGTCGAAGGTGTACTCGTAGATATTCAGTCCCAGCTTGGAATAGAGGTCCTTGAAGAATATGCGGCCCATATAGTCGCCCTCGCTGATGATGATGGCGTTCTCCTCGCTTAGCTGCTGCAGATTGGCGAACGTCGGACCGAACATCGGATGAGTGGACACGTAGCGGTGTCCGCTCTGCTCGTAATAGTCTTTCAGCCCCGTCTTCACCGACGCAATGTCGCTGATGATGCAGTCGGCGGGCAGATGCGGCATCACCTCGTCGAACGCAGGGATGGTATACTTAACCGTCACGGCGTTGATGACAAGCTCCGGGCAGAAGTCGTCAATCTCTTCAAGCGTGGTGAAGCGCCGGCAGTTGTACGTGAAGCGCATTCGCTTCGGGTCTTTCTCATATACGGCCGTCTCGTGGTCGAAGCTGAGCAGGTCGAGGAAGAAACTGCCCATCTTACCTGCTCCCATTACTAATATTCTCATTTAAACCTAATGGTTAAATGAAGAATGAAGAGTGAAGAATGAAGAATCGGCTGGCGCGGTGATACTTTGCACCCTTCACAGGCTTCCACTGCGGCAGCAAATTCTTCATTCTTCACTCTTCATTCTTCATTAAATCCGTTTATTTGTTTATTATCTCTATCTGCTGGCGTACAGACTCTTCGTGTATCTCCTCAAACACTTTCTTTATGAAATCGGCGTCCATGCCGCAGAGTGTGCCCTGGGCTCCGCGCTTGTCGAGAATCTCGTTATAACGCGTTGTCTGGAGCACGGTCATGTTGTGCTCCTTCTTGTACTGGCCTATCTCGCGGCAGACGCGCATGCGCTTGGCCAGCAGCTCCATCAGCTGGTTGTCCAGTTCGTCAATCTGCTTGCGCAGCTGCACGATGCCTTCGGTCGTGACGGCCTTGTCGCGAACGACGAGCAGGCTCAGAATGTAGTCGAGCACATCGGGTGTCACCTGCTGCTTGGCATCGCTCCACGCGCAGTCGGGGTTGCAGTGGCTCTCGACGATGAGGCCGTCGAAACCGAGGTCCATGGCCTGCTGGCAGAGCGGGGCCACCAGTTCGCGGCTGCCTCCGATGTGGCTCGGATCGCTGAAAATAGGCAGCGATGGTATGCGGCGGTGCAGTTCGATGGGTATCTGCCACATTGGCAGGTTGCGGTATATCTTCTTGTCGTAGCTCGAGAAGCCGCGGTGTATGGCCCCGAGGCGCTTGATACCGGCCTGGTTGATGCGCTCTAAAGCGCCTATCCACAGTTCGAGGTCGGGGTTGACGGGGTTCTTCACGAGCACGGGCACGTCCACTCCCTTCAGCGAGTCGGCCAAAGCCTGCATTGCAAAGGGATTGGCCGACGTGCGGGCACCCACCCAAAGGATGTCAATACCGTATTTCAGAGCCAGTTCCACATGCTCGGGCGTGGCCACCTCAGTGGCAATGATCATGCCGGTCTCTTTCTTCACGCGGGCCATCCACGGCAGTGCCGTCTCGCCGTTGCCCTCAAATCCGCCCGGCTTAGTGCGCGGTTTCCACACTCCGGCGCGGAAGATGTGGCAGCCCTTGGCGGCAAGCTGCTGTGCCGTTGTCATCACCTGCTCTTCTGTCTCGGCCGAGCAGGGGCCTGCTATCACGTAGGGGCGGACGTTGTCGCACGGTAGTTGTAAGTTCTCTAATTGCAGTTCCATGTTATTTTAGTTTTTTATTGTTTCCTTTACTTTAAGTTTTTATGGGAGAAATGGGATATTTATGGGAGATTATGGGAGGAATGGGACATTGCGAAAAACCTTCGGGCATAACCAATCCTTCAATTCCCCATCACCTGTCTCCCGCAGCCCTCCCCCTTGGGGGAGTTGGAGGGGGCCTTCATCCCAATGCCTTTATCCTTGCAAGAGCCTCCTCCAGCTTCTCCTCCTTGGCGCAGAGCGAGATGCGGATGTAGCGTTCGCCGTTGCTGCCGAAGATGAAGCCGGGTGTGATGAACACGCGGGCCTCGTGGAGTATGCGCTCGGTGAGGTCTTCTACATTACTATATATGTCGGGGATGCGGCCCCAGAGGAACATTCCCACCTGCGCCGGGTCGTACGTGCAGCCCAGCACGCGCATTATCTCCTCCGCATAGCGGCGGCGGCGCGAGTAGGTGGCGATGTTGGCCTCGCGGTGCCAGTCGTCGCTGTTGGCATACGCCTCGGCGGCGGCGAGCTGCAGGCCGCGGAACGTTCCGCTGTCGATGTTGCTCTTTATCTTGAGTATCCAGCTGATGAACGTGGCGTTCGACGCGCACATGCCCACGCGCCAGCCAGGCATGTTGTGACTCTTCGACATCGAGTTGAACTCGATGCAGCAGTCTTTCGCCCCCGGTATCTGGAGCAGCGACATGGGATTGTCGTTGAGGATGAACGAATACGGGTTGTCGTTGACCACGACGATGCCGTGGCGGCGGGCGAAACCGACGAGCCGTTCGTAGGTCTCGCGACGCGCATTTCCACCCGTGGGCATGTTCGGATAGTTGGTCCACATCAGGCGGACGCGGCTCAGGTCCATCCGCTCCAGCTCGTCAAAGTCGGGCTGCCAGCCGTTATCCTCACGCAGGTTGTAGTTCACCACCCGCGCACCGAGAATCTTGCTGAGCGACGTGTACGTAGGGTATCCGGGGTTAGGCACAAGCACCTCGTCGCCTGGATTGACGAAAGCGAGCGTCACATGCAGTATGCCCTCCTTCGAACCGATGAGCGGCTGTATCTCCGTGGCGGCGTCAAGCTCCACGCCGTACCACCGCTTGTAGAATCCGGCCATGGCGCGGCGCAGCTCGGGCGTGCCCGATGTGGGCTGGTATCCGTGGCTGTCGGCGCGGCGCGCCACGTCGCAGAGCGTCTCGACGGTCTTCTCCGACGGCGGCATGTCGGGGCTGCCTATTGCCAGACTGATGATATCCAGGCCCTCGGCATTCATCCGAGCCACCTCTTTCAGCTTGCGGCTGAAGTAGTATTCGCTGACGAGCGAGAGGCGCTCGGCGGGCTGTATGCTATTCATATTGCTTTCCATCTTGATATTCTCCTAATATTTTGAGTTCCTTGGTAAGTGGTGCTATCGCGTCGATGCTCTGCCGGTAGCGGGTCAGGTTGTCGTAGGTCACGTCCACGTAGAACATGTATTCCCACTCGTGCCCTATGATTGGCAGCGACTGTATCTTCGTCATGTTGATCTTGTAGAACGACAGTATGCTGAGCACCTGCGACAGGGAGCCCTCCTCATGGGGCAGCGAGAAGACGAGACTCGACTTGTTAGTGCTGTCGAGTGAGCGCAGGAAGTCGGCCTTGCGTGGATTGCACACCACGAGAAAGCGGGTGAAGTTGTGCTTGTTGTCCTCGATATGGTCTTCCAATATCTTCATGCCGTAGAGCAGGGCGGCGGTCGAACTGCATATCGCCGCCCATCCGCGGTGCTGCTCCTCGGCAATCTCCTTTGCCGAACCGGCGGTGTCTTCGCTCTCGACGGCCTTCATCTTCGGATGTCCCGACAGGAAGTTGCGGCACTGCATGAGCGCCACCGGATGCGAGTGCACCTCGGTTATCGTGTCCCAGTCGTCGTCGGGCAGACAGCAGATGCAGTGCGAGATGTGGAGCTTGTGCTCCCCGACGACCGTCGTTCCCGAGTCGCGCAGCAGCTCATAGTTGTGCAGCAGGCTTCCGGCGATAGTGTTCTCGATGGCCATCATGCCGATTACGGTTGGGTCGCGCCGTATGTTTTCAAACACTTCCTCGAACGTCGCGCAGCATATCAGCTGCACCTGCTCCCCGTCGAAATACTGGTTGGCCGCTATGTCGTGGAACGACCCTATCAGTCCCTGTATTGCTATTCTCTTCATTTTATGCTCTTAATAACTAAAAAGTCCCGCCTCATCAGTTGTGAAGCGGGACTTGACTGTATTCATCTGTTTGATGTTTGTCTTATCATAAGTTGAAATCTACACGCAACTTCCCGCTTCACAATTCCTTGCAAAGTAAAAGTAAAAGCTGTAAAAGTATGCGTCAAATTTCTTCATCGTTTATCTCTCGTTTTGTTTCTTTGCTTGCAAAAGTATAACATTTCCACGAAACCAGCAAATAAATTGCAATATTTTTCGCCCGTTTGCTTACTTTTTAGTTGTTTCCATCGTCATTACCTACCATGGTATCATCATTCAAGCATCAACTGCACGGCAGAGATTACCTTATCACTATTTTCTTTTCTGAATTGCCTTGACGTATGATATAGATTCCACCGGTAAGGGATTCTAAGCTATCCGCCACACGCATGCCTTGAAGATTATATACTGCAAATGGTTCTTTATAATCGACATCATTGCCGGACAAGACACTTCCGATTCCATTCAGCCCTCCTACAAGTTCGTATTTCTTAAAGTTCTTCCATACCGGCGCATTGCGGTATGCCTCATATGCCTGCGCATCGATTCGTGGCGTGACATTATTATATGTATCTTGCGAGAATTCCTTGCAAAGAGGAGGCGTGAGGGCTGAACAGGTAATAGATTCCAACCCTTCGTTGAACTGCATGCACAAGTAACGGATATCCTTCACAAGACCACCGATGCCGAGAGTCTTTATGGTTTCCCAACGGTAACCGGAATATGGTTCAAGATAACTTTCATCGCATCCCATATCCCTACCGATATACAGTTCTTCTATATTCTTTATATTTATATGTTTCATGTCCTCTATCCTGTCAGGGCCGTCGCTGAAGACGAGCTTCTTGAGGTTTTCCGATATCAGCCAGCTTCCATTGTCACCGAATTGTACAACACTGGCGGGAATGGTCAGCTCTTTCAAATCGTCCAGGTCTATAGCCGAGCCGCCTATATAGGTCACAGTCTCTGGCAGATGCAGTTCTGTAAGCGGGCAGCCGCGTATAGCCCAGTCCTCCAATCTTTCAAGTGTCGATGGCAGAGTCAGCTGGGTCAGAGACGTACAACGCACAATATTAGCGTACTCAAGCACTTTCACTCCTTCGGGGATACGGAGAGACTTCAAAGAGTTGCACTCCCGGAATACTTCTCCCGTCGCCATGTCGTCTCGTGCACCTATCGATTCCATCCTCTGTGGCATCGTTATCGTCTCCAACGATGTGCAATAGTGAAATACTCCCGGGCCGATGACCGTGCAATTCTCGGGAACTTTAAAACTCTTCAATGAGCGGCAGCCATAGAAACTTTGTCGAGGCAAAACCTTCACGTTATTGCCGAGATTCACATCCACGAGCGATTCACATCCCGGACATGGCCCCATACCTATATTATCCCCTAACGAGACGGTCTGCAATTTATCCGAAAAGATAAGTGATGTCAGTTTATGGCAATCTCCAAATGCGCAATATCCAACTTCGACTACTTCCGTGAGGTCCGGCAGCGATTCGAGGATAGAACATGAGCCGAATGCCGCAACTCCGATTTGAGTTAGCGGGGTTGCCGCTGTGACACTCCGCAGGCTTTCACAATCAGCAAAAGAATAATCGCCTATCACGGTAAGACCTATGGGCAACGACATTTGTTCCAATGAAGTACACTTATAAAAACAATAAGACGGCAAGTTGGTGATACCCTCTCCCATGACAACATCTTTTAAAGATGTGCAGCCTTCAAATAGCGACATTCCAATTTCTGTTACAGTATTTGGGATGGTTATTGAGGTTAATTTTACGCAATCTTTAAAGCAACCACCTCCCACTGTCTTCAATCCCATTGGAAGAGAGACGGTTTCCAGACTTGAACATCCTTGGAAACCTCCCACAAGCGTCTCCACCCCATTTGGTATAACAATGGATTTGAGTGCAGAGCAATTGGCAAACGCACCGGCTTCAATAGTTTTCAATCCTTCAGAAAGTGTGATGGAAGTCAAGTGCACGCAATCCTTGAAAGCATTGAGGCCTATTTTAGTCACATTGTATGTAACGTTTTCTTCATACACGGCATCATAATACGTAACTTTGGAAGGTATAGTAACCTTTCCCACATACGGATCTTCCTGATTGTACGTTACATATACATCCGTCACAGCCCCTCCCCAATAATCATAGTTGTAGTAAATACCATCTACTTCAAAATGGTACGCTAAGGCTTCTATTGCGTATAACGACAATAGAAGCTGAATCAAAAATACTTTTTTATGCATTGTGTTATTATTTTGCGAAAAAAGCGTGGTAACCATTCTGCCTGCTTGATTTCTGATTAGGTTACCGCCAAGTGACCCGCTATATAACAAGCAACAGAACAGTCCACGCCCTATCTGCGTGAACTCTCAGTCTACTTGTCCTCATATAGCGAATATTTGGCGGTATTCAATCAGAAGAGAACAAGAGCTAAAAGCTCAATACTTTTTATCTTTTTCAAAATATCAGCGAATGGAGACGCTTCTTCAGTTGTTAATGATTTGCCGCTCGTCACGGCTGCTTTTCCCAACTTGCGGAATGCCATCTTTCCAGATGACTGTTTCCCGATAGCGTTTCGTTCTTGTTTTTTTCTTGACCTCCTTTTTTAATATCATTACATAGTAACGGATGCCCTACAAGCTATTTTGCATTATAATACTCAGTACTTTCCTGTAGGACAACACGTAGAATAACACGTGCAAAGATAATCTTTTTACCCCAAAAAACAATCCGGCATGTAAGAAAAGTGAATATAATCTTATAAATCTTGTTATGGCTGTGCAATAATGAATTGGTTTCATCGAGGTTGTAGGGACTTAGCTTGTCTAAGTCCTCATGTAAAAAGAACTCTCACAGAATAATGACTTAGACAAGCTAAGTCCCTACAAGAAAGTGGAAGAATCAATCATTGCTCTACTTACTCATTTTGGCAAATGAGATATCTTCAACAATCCAGCCATCCACGTATCAAAAGTGGCTCATTGACGCATCGTAAACGAGCCACTTTTGATGCGTTAACGAGCCACTTCTGATTTAGAACTAATATCGCCGGAATCTATTACATATCCGTCGCGATAAGGATTGTTTAATAATATACTATAATTAAAAGGCAGCGGATTGGTTATAATCATTCGGGTTGCCTTGTACGGTAGATGACGATTGAAGATTCTGTCGCCTTGCCTGCATGCCGGCTCACCCCGGGTGATTGCCGGTTTTATCCGCCCGCAGAGCCCAGAAAGCGACGGCCGAGGCGGCGGCGACGTTGAGCGAATCGACACCGTGGGCCATGGGGATGCGGACCACGTAGTCGGCATCGGCGATGACGTCGTGCGGCAGTCCGTCGCCCTCGGTGCCCATGACGATGGCAAGCCGCGGCTCGGCGGCAAGCTGCGGGTCACTGATGGATACGGAATCGTCGGTGAGGGCCATGGCTGCGGTGCGGAATCCAAGGGCATTGAGAGTATTGAGTGAGCCGTCGATCCATGTCCACGGCACGAGGAAGACGGAGCCCATCGACACGCGGACGGCACGGCGGTTGAGCGGGTCGCACGAGTTGCGCGTCAGCAGCACGGCATCGATGCCGAGAGCCGCGGCCGAACGGAAGATGGCCCCGATGTTGGTCGTGTCGACAACGCCGTTTATTACTACGATGCGGCGTGCCCCGCGGCACACTTCCTCCACGCTGCGCGGCTGCGGACGGCGCATCGCACAGAGCACGCCGCGCGTCAGGACATAACCCGTCAGCTCGGCCAGCAGTTCGCGCCTGCCTGTGTATACGGGAATGTCGCCGCAGCGGACGATGATGTCGGCCGCGTCGCCGACGATGTGTTTCTGTTCGCAGAGCAGGGCCAGCGGCTCGTATCCGGCATCGAGCGCCACGCGTATCACCTTCGGGCTCTCGGCGATGAACAGTCCCTTGTCTGGCTCGAGACGGTTGCGCAGCTGTGCCTCGGTGAGCGTGCCGAAGATTTCGACGCCGGGATGCGACAGTGATGTTATCTCTATTACAGGCATATCTCTTATATACTTTTATATATCTGTTGGAAGTTGCGTCAGCCTTCAGAGCCCCAGCGGATTGATGTTGCTGTAGGCCTGGCGCACCTTGTGCTCGACGCCCTCGGCCGAATACTCGCCGCTGATGTCGGCAGCCTTTTCGGGCTCCAGCTCGAGTGCGGCCTGCATGTCTTCCTTTGCCCCGTCCATGTCGCCCTGCTCATAGCGCACGGCGCCGCGCTCGCGGAAGGCATCGGCCGAGAACGGATTTAGCTCCACCACCTTATTATATATGGCGATGGCCTCGGCGGCATTGCCGCGACGGTGCTCTATGCGGGCCTTGAGCATGTGAACATCCTCGCTGTCGGGGGCGACGGCCAGCAGATGGGCCGCATCGGCATCGGCTCCGTCGACGTCGCCCATGGCGAGCAGCGTGCGGCCGCGCAGCAGATACGCATCGGCATAGCTGTCGTTCAGGGCGATGGCCTTGGTGAGCATAGCCACGGCCACCACCGCGTTGCCCTGTCCGATGTATGCCTGGGCATAGAGATAGTGGGCTGCGGCACTGTCCTTGTCGGCAGCCAGCGCCTTCCCGCAGGCCTCGGCCATGGCGGCATAGTCTTCCTGCATATATTCGAGATGCGCCAGCTGGATGTGTATGGCGGCATTGTCCGGCTCGGCCCCGGCAAGCACATGCAACTGCTCGCGGGCCTCGTCGAACGCTCCGGTGCGCATGAGCGCCTGCGCCAGGCAGTCGCGCACCTCGAGGTCGTCGCGTATTGCGAGCGCCTCGCGGCAGCACTTCACGGCATACTCCGCCTGCCCCATCTTCGCCGCCCTCATGCCGTCGTACTTGAACATGTCAAACCTGCGGGTCTCGTCCGCCTTCTGTTTCTCTTCGGGAGTCTCCTCGCTGCCCCCGAACAAAGCCTTAAATATATTCATCGTGATACATTATTTTGTTTCTGATACGCAAAAATACACAAATCTTGCGAGAATACACACCATATACGCCGGCTTTATGAAAGATTCCCGCCTTTACGGCGAACGCCAGACCGTGCCACGGCCATGCCGTGCTATATAGCAGACCGGTGAAAAACCAATGGTATTTTTCAAAAAAGCCATATCATCAGCAATATAATTGCACGCGCAGAAACTTCCACAGCCCGCATCTGCCGGACTCATCTGCCGGCTTTATCTCCCGTTCAGCCTCGGCAGGAGGAAGGCAACGAAGCCGAGCAGCGGCGTATATGCGCAGAAGGAATAGATGGCTTCGATGCCGTAGGTGTCGGCCAGCAGGCCGAGGATGGCGCTGGCGATGCCGGCAACACCGAAAGCGAAGCCGAAAAACAGGCCGGAGACGAGGCCGAGCTTGTTGGGAAGCAGCTCCTGGGCATAGAGAAGGATGGCAGGAAAGGCCGACGAGAGCATCAGTCCGGCGCCGAAACTGCACACGACGGTGGCCGCGAGACCGACATGAGGCATGAGCAGGCTGAACGGGGCACAGCCGAGGATGGACACCCAGATGACGAACTTGCGGCCGTAGCGGTCGCCGACAGGTCCGCCCGCCACCGTCCCGACGGCCATGGCCACGAGGAAGACGAAGAGGAGAACCTGCGACGTCTGCACCGAGACGCCGAAGCGGTGGATGAGGTAGAACGTATAGTAGTTGGTCAGGCAGGCCATATAGATATACTTAGAGAATATCAGAAGCATGATGATGAATATCGTGAACACCGTGCGGCGCACAGTCAGCGGACGCTTCACGCGCTGTCGCATGGCAGCGGGCACGGCCTTCACCCGCCGCAGATAGGCGCCATACCACCGGCAGATGGGCACCATGGCCATGAAGGCGAGCACGGAGACGACGACAAACCACGCCACATTGCCGCGGCCGTAAGGCGCGACGACGAGCGCGACGAGCAACGGGCCGACGGACGTGCCGAAATTTCCGCCAACCTGAAATAGCGACTGCGCCAGTCCGCGGCGCCCGCCGCTGGCTAATGACGTGATGCGCGACGCCTCGGGATGGAGCACCGACGACCCAATGCCGACAAAGGCAACGGACACGAGCACCATCCACAGGCTGACGGCCTGCGACAGCATGACGAGCCCGGCGGTGGAGAAGCACATGCCGAAAGGCAGGCTCCACGACAGCGGCCGGCGGTCGAAGACAAGCCCGACGACGGGCTGGAATACCGACGAGGCGAGCTGATAGACCAGCGTGATGAGGCCAATCTCGGAGAACGTCAGGGCGAGGTCGTCCTTCAATATCGGATAGACGGCGCTCACCACCGACTGCAACAGGTCATTGAAACAATGTGAGAGTCCGAGGGCGATGAGCACGGGAAACGCAATCTTCGCCGTGTCTGTCTGCCCGTTATTTTCCTTTGCCATAATATCTGATTATCTGCTTTGGGGTGCAAAGGTAGCCATTATTTCCCATTAGAATGAAAAAAACGTCCTGATCCTGTAATATTTCCACCGCTGGCGCGTCTATAAAGATAGAAGACGACAAAACGACAATGAACAACTTAAAACGTACAAGACTATGGAATGGATTATGATTCCCGTAAACGTGCTGATTGTTTTCGGCACTATCTACAAACTGTTTGAACTGTTCGTGCGCAAGGACGAGCGGAAGATGATTATCGACAAGATTGAGGATATCAAGGGGGTAGACCTCTCCGGCACCAACCTCAACATGGGAAGCGGACGGGGCAACAGGTTCCTGCCGCTCCGCATGGGCTTGCTTGCGCTCGGCGTGGGACTCGGATGCGGAGCTTCCATCGTTTCCTTCATGGTTGCCTTTCCGAGGATAGACACCGGAATAGCCCCACACTACGTAAGGGAGATGCTGAGCGGAGCGTGCATCTGCTTCTTCGGCGGACTGGCCCTCGTCATCTCATATATCATCGAACATAATGCACGACGCAAGGAGAACGGCAACGACTGACACCGGACAAGGCTCAAACGGCTGACGGCAAACAGCAAAAAGCGTGATGGACAAGGACGAAAGCATACTGATAAGACGCATCCTCGACGGGCACGATGAAGACTACAGCTACTTCATCGAGCGCTACGCCGGCAGCGTGACGGCTCTCGTGGCGCGGCTCGTGACGAGCCACGAAGACGCGGAAGAGCTGGTACAGGATGCTTTCGTCAACGGTTTCAGACATCTCGACAGCTTTCTCGGCAACGCCTCATTCCACACATGGATAAGCCGGATAGCCTACCGGTGTGCGCTGAGCCATCTGCGCCGCAAGCGGATAAGATATGTAGAGATTGACGAGCGCATGCCCGTGGCAGACGCCGATGTGGACGAAGCAATGGCCGACAACAGCCGCACGGAGCAGCTCAGGCGGGCCATAGGCATGCTGAAACCCGACGAGAAGACGCTCATCACGCTATACTACTACGACGAACGCCCGATAAAGGACATCGCATACATCACCGGCACTGAGCCGGGCTCTGTGGCAACCAGGCTGCACAGGATAAGAAAGAAGCTATACCTTATTATAAATAAAGACAATGAAAGATAGCAACAGCAAGGACACCGCCCTAAGACAGGCCATAGCCGGCGCACAGGAAGATATACGGATAAAGTTGCCTTCAAACTTCGCCTTCACCACGATGCGGCGCATCGAGGCTGAACGCAAACGCTCGGCCCGCCGGCAACGCATCGTCGCAACGTTATCGCTCGCTATGGTGTGCGCCGCCGGCATCGGCACTGTCGTATGGTTATGTGCCGACAGTTTCATCACCTTGTTACAACACCACGCGGATGAAAGACAGGCTGCCCTGTCTACAGCCGTCACCACTACGGTGTGCCTGACATTCTTCTCCGTGCTCAACGCAATACTGCGCAAGATATTTTTTAATGAAGAGTGAAGAGTATTTAAATGAAGAATGAAGAGTATTTAAATGAAGAATGAAGAGTGAAGAATGAAGAATTTGCTACCGCGATGACTAAAGTCGTCCAATTGGAAGAGACGTTTCACCGCGGCAGCAAATTCTTCATTCTTCACTCTTCATTCTTCATTTAAGAACTATTCGTCCGGCAGGAACAGCGGATCCTCCGGCATCACCATCACCGGCTTCTGCTCGTTCATCTTCAGGATGTTCTCCGGCACGTATTTCTTGTCTACTACTAAGCGGAACATGTATTCGCGAATCCAGCGGTCGGTCATTATCATGCAGCCCTGCTGGCCCCACGAGGCGCCCCAGCTGTTCTCCACCTTCCATTTCGTGGCCTTGCCGTCGGCATCGAGGTCAACAGCCGTCAGCGTCATGGCATGTGTCGAACCGCTGTCGTATGTGCTGATGCGCTCAGCCTTATCCATGCCGAACGTCGTGCCGAAGAGCAGTCCGTAGTCGAAGTTCTCCGTATCGCCGTAGCCGCGCTTGCGGTCGAGCATCTTGCCGACGTCGTACGACGTGTAGAGCTTGCGGCCGTCCTTCAGCGACGCTATGGCCATCTTCTCTATGTCGTCCATCGGCAGGTTGATGTATTTCCAGTTGTGTCCGTCGTATGTGTGGCGGTTGTATTCCACCTCGTATGTCTTGTAGTACTCGCGGCGCGGGTCGTTCATGGCCATGATGAACGTGCCGTTGAGCGGTCCGCCCACCACTTCCTTATAGAACGTCAGCGGCGTATATTTCTTTGCCTCGCCCACGGCGCGGCCATTCTTGTTCTTGAATGCGTATGTGAACTCCGTCGGGGGCTCGCCTATCGTCAGCGCGAGCATGCGGTATACCGTCGAGAGCATCTTCGTCTTCTCGGCGTTGATGGCCGTCTGCTTCTTGCCATCGGCCACCATCTTGCGCAGCTGCAGGCCGTATTCGCGCAGCTTCGACGATATCAGCCGGCTCATGCGCGCTGTATTGTCGCTCGAGAATGTCTCCGGCATCACCGATTTCGGCACGAGACCGTATTTCTCGGCAAGGTCGGCCACACCGCAGAACGTGCCTCCGTCGTTCAGCGGATTCTTGAAGAAGAACTGCACGCGGATGTCGTCTATCGGCTTCTTGCCCGTGTCTACGATGCCCTGCAGGAAGAGGTTGGCCTTCTCAAGCTGGTCCCAGAAGAAGAGGTAGCTCTGCGAGAAGTCTACGGTGAGCGAGTCTGTGCGCTTGGCGAAGTCGGCGCGGAGCACGTTCATGCCGCTGAACATCCAGCAACGGCCCGAGCTCTGCTGGTCGGTGATGCTCTGCGACGGCGTCTCTACGCTGAAGTAGGTGTCAAGTTCGCCTGCATTGGCATGGTTCTTGGCCAGGTTGTCAATCGAGTTCGACGCTATGGCGTTGGCCAATGCACGGTCTGCCGGTGTCATCTGCTGCGACTTGCGTATCTCGCCCATCATCTGCTGCGAGATTCCCCCGCCCGCCGTCTGGGCCGCTGCGGCCGCACTGAATGCAAGGGCAAAGGATAAGAATAGGTTTTTCTTGTTCATATCGTTGTCTTTTTTATCGTTATTATCCGTAATTAAAATATCATTGTCGTTCGCAATCATAATAATGCGCAATCATCCGGCCGATTCTCCGAAATATCTCCACAGCGGAGCTGCCATCAGTGCCTGCACAATCTCGCCGCGGCGGAGCATCTCCTTCACCTCGTCGCGGCTGAAGAGACACACCTCTATGTCTTCCGTATCGTCGAGATGCTGTCCGGAAGTCTTCGCTACGCCTGTCGCCAGATAGCAGTGGGTGATGTTCGTGCACGTGCTTGCGTTGGGCGAAAGTGTCATCAGCTCGCGCCATTCGCCTCCGGAGTATCCCGTCTCCTCGAGCAGTTCGCGGCGCGCGGCCTCCATCGGGTCCTCGCCCTCCTCCATCACTCCAGCCACAATCTCGAAGCACGTGCGGCCTATGCCGTGACGGTACTGCCTTACAAAGACCATCCGTCCGTCGTCCGTGACGGCTATGACGTTTATCCAATCGGGGTATTCCAGCACATAATACTCATCGTTGACCGCTCCCGTGGGCAGTTCGACAGTGTCGCGGCGCGCCGTGAGCCACGGGCGGCGTATGAGATACTCGCTCCTGAGCGTCTTCCAGTCCATGCTCCGTCCGCCGGTTTTCTCTTTCTCCATGCTATATAATTAAGATATGTTCGCGTATGATTATACAAAATTACGCAAATAATCCTAAAACCGGCGATGTTTTTTCCGATTTTTGCCCAATTTTCATCTATATGTCAAGAGAATGCTATCCGAATGTCACTTTTTTTGCAAAATCTTTTGCGTTGTCAACTCTTTTCAATACCTTTGCCATCGATTATAAACTCAATTATTAATCAAAAAGGGAAAAAATTATGAAAAAGTTATTTTTGATGGCAGCATTCGTTGTTGCTTCTGTTGCAGCAAGTGCACAGGTTTACGTTGGTGGTGGAATCGGTTTCCAGTCTTCAAAGGCTGATACTGACGGTGCAAAGGCCGCAACTTCATTCAGCATTACTCCGGAAATCGGATATCATCTTGATGATAACTGGGCTGTAGGTATCGGCCTTGGATACAGCCACGCTAAGAGCTCAAGCGAAGTAAAGACAGACGCTTTCACTATCGAGCCCTATGCACGTTACACCTTCGCAAAGTGGAACAACGTAGGTCTGTTCGTTGATGGCGTAGTTGGATACACCAACAAAACTGTTAAGGAGGATGGTGAGGATGATGTAAAGACCAACACTTTCAACATCGGTCTTCGTCCGGGACTTTCTATCTCGCTCAACGACAAGCTGAACTTCGTCACCACAGTTGGCTTCTTAGGATATAAGAACACCGATTACGATGCCTACAAGGTTAACTCTTACGGCTTCGACTTCGACCTCAGCAATATCAACTTCGCTCTCTACTACAACTTCTAATCATATCAGAAGAACGGTAGATTGACCGCAAGTAAGAAGTAATCACTTACAAATACGGCGTCCGGACATCATCGTCCGGGCGCTTTTTTATTGCATTTACACACTGCACCTCTTGCTTTTCTTCGCCTATACACATGAAAGAGGATTATCAATAAAATGACCCAAAGTCATCCGCCGCATTTTTGACAGGTGGCAAAAACACTTTGCACAGCGCTCAAAAACCTTTTTGACAGCTCTCAAAAACGCATTTGACAGCAGTCATCCAACATCAAAGGGCTACATTTCATGCGTTCATAACGGCTCCGCGACACCGTCAGAACGGCCTCCCCGCACCATCACAAGCATCCCGTCATACGGAGCAACGGCACGGATGCGACACGGAAGAAACGCAATGTAAAAATTATCACAGCAAGAAAATTGGCTAATTGAAAGATAATATCTATATTTGCAAAAGGAAACACCGGCGGCAACGATGCCGGAATAAAACAGAACCGCAATATGAACGAGAACAACAAGTACATACGCTTCGACTGGGCTGCCAAGCGGATGCTGCGCGACAAGGCAAACTTCGGCGTGCTCGAAGGACTTGTCACCGTGCTGCTGAACGAGAAGATACACATCATCGAGATTCTCGAGAGTGAGGCAAACCAGGATGCCGCCGATGACAAGTTCAACCGTGTAGACATCAAGGCAAAGAACAGCAAGGACGAAATAATCATCGTTGAGATACAGCTGACGCGCGAGCTGTACTATCTTGAACGCATACTGTACGGCGTGGCCAAGGCCATCACCGAGCACATATCGCTCGGCGACAAGTATGACAAGGTCAAAAAGATATACTCCATCAACATACTGTACTTCGATCTGGGGAAAGGAACGGACTATCTGTATCACGGGCAGACCGTCTTCAAAGGCGTCCACACCAACGATACGCTCATCATAAACTCCAAGGAGAATAACGTCATAAAGATGAAGTCCCCGGCGGAGATATACCCAGAGTATTTCATCATACGCGTAAACGAGTTCAACAAGGTGGCGACGACTCCGCTCGAAGAGTGGCTCGACTACCTGAAGAACGGACACATCAAAGACAACACCACAACCCCGGGGCTGAGCGAGGCCAAGAAAAAGCTGCAATACCTCGCCATGACAAAAGGTGAAAAACTGGCATACGACAGCCTTGAATGGTGGTTTGAAGAACAGATGACGCCGGATCTGCTCGACGAGTTGCACGTTGAATAGAGTGCCTGAGTTAGCGTTGTCAAGGCTGGCGACCAACGGGAGCCACCCCTATGGGGCTTGGCCTTGACGACGCGGGACTGAGCAGCCATGCTGGAATGAGAGGGCAGGAGTGCCAATAGGCCTCCTGCCCTCTTGGTTACCCGAGCAGCTTTCTGCCCTAAAACAAGATATGGCAAAATAGATTTTGCCTATCTTGCTGGGGACGGATCCCCTAGACCCCTCCGCAGCCAATAGGCTGCAATAAAAAAGCTACCGCCAATGGCAGTAGCTTTTTTATTTTTATTGTTCCTGTAGCCGAAGCGGGTTGGTGGACAATGTTAAAAATTGTTTGATTGTCGAATCAGCGTAACAGGATACATCCCCGTTGCTTTGCAGTTTTAGCCCTAAAAGCTTAGCACATACGGCGAATTGCGTGTCACTGAGCGGTATAGCGATTTCTTCGCCGTTGAAATAGACGATCATTTCAGCACCCTCGAAATCAATGCTCTGTGTTATCGTCATCGCTAACAGCTCCTTCTATCTGTTTTTGCTCTTGCTGATCTGGCTCTTGCAGCTGGATAGCGTTCGCTTTAACTCTGTTGTGAGTAATCGCGTCTACCGGTTCTTCACTTTGGTAATATGATAGCAGGATCTGTCGCTTGTTGTCATTACCTTTCATCAGCAAGTTTGGATTTACCATCCAAACACCATTCTGGACCTTTCTGACAAAATCATTTTCCTGCAATTTCTTCATGATCTTGCTGATGGTTGGTTCGCTTACATGCACATCTTTTGCGATTTTCTTATAAGTGCCAATGAAAAGATTGCTGCTCTGATCGGTGTTTTCGACGATATAAATAAACACGTCTAATTGTTTATTATCAATGATTCCTAACACTGTAAGAAAGTCCATTAAGTAGCATTTCCAGAATTGCTTTCTTCCATATGCCCGTTTCGTAATTTGATCGACCCATATTTGTTCACCTGTCTCTGCATCAATCAATTCACGTTTTTTTGTACCGATTAATGTTTGGGTATTCTTATCGTAACTGGTTCTAATTTGATTTTTTAATTCTTTGCCGTCCATTTTTTCACCACCTTTACTAAAATATAAATTAAGTGCAAATGAAAGTCAATGAAAAAAATCACTTAAATTTAAATTACTTTACTAAATTTGTATTTTAGTAAACACGAAGTACTTGTTAAGTGAACACCTAACTATAGTTAAGTGTCAAAAAGTACCTCAAACCCGCTTGTATCAAGGCTTTCAGCCATTTTTTATTTTCATTTACTCTCTTCTATAGACAAAGGCTAGTAGATATATAGAATAGATATAGGAATGAGATACCATACTTCACGGGGTAACCAAGGGGAAGGAAGACTTTCGTCATCCTTCCCCGGTTGCCAGTGTGGGCGA